>DKEU01000052.1 GCA_002452635.1 Desulfovibrionaceae bacterium UBA6814
TTGTCCAGGCGGTAGAGCTTGAGCGCCGACTCCAGGGCGCGGATGTCGAGCATGGCCTTGGTGACCCGGGCCTCGTCCGGCCGGTCCATGATGCGGGGCACGAGCATGGTGGCCAGAAGGCCCAGGATGACGATGACCACCATGAGTTCGATGAGGCTGAAGCCGGCCTGGGGCAGGCGGCGGACGATCTGGCGTTGGTCCATGGCTGGGGCGTACCTCGTGGGTTGGAACGGTCCGGAGTTCAGGGCAGGTTCGGAGGCGGGCCCACCGGCGTCCACTCCACCGGGCTGTCCAGGAGCAGGGAGCGCCGGGCAGGCAGGGCGTCCGGCTTGGCCTGGAACTGGGCGAAACGGTATGTCTCCCGCCACCAGAGGTAGAATCCCTTGCCGGGCAGGTGCCGGCACAGGAGGGTCATTCCCTTGGCCGAGTAGGCGGGGTCGGCCAGCGCGAACCATCTGGTATCATAGTTGAAGCGGCCATCAGGGTCAATGTCCACCCCCCGCCAGTCCGCGGCCCCGGCTGCGGGCGGCACCGGGGCGGGCTCGCCGTCGGCCAGGGCGTAGTGCCGGACGGCGCCGTCCACGTCCTCCACCCGCACCAGCCCGCGGGACGGAGACACCGCCGCGGCCAGCCGGGGCTGGCCGAAGACCACGTCCTTGGTCCAGCGCTGCCGGGAGGTGCGGTAGGAGAGCACCCCTTCGCGCAGGGCGAAGGGAGAGTCCCCGGTCCGGGGCCGCAGGACTTCGCGCCGGGCCGCGTCGTAGGTCACCTGCTTGCCCGCGGTGGTCGTGAGCAGCACGTACCGGCCGTCGAAGGAGGCCTCGGCAAAGGGGCCGCCCGGGATGGCCGCCTGGTCCGTCAGGCGGCCCTGGAGCGGGGCGAAGAAGGTGAGCCAGCCCTCGCTGTCCACGGCCATGAGCAGCCCTTCCTGCGGGGTGAAGGCCAGGGCCAGGACCTTGAAGCGCATGCTCGCCACCTGGGCCAGGGGGCCGAGCAGAGGGCCGATCCACAGGCGGTGCCCTTCGTCGCACAGGGCTGCCCAGGTCCCGGCCGGAGATAGGGCGATGCGGGTGAACACGCCGCCCGGGGCGTGCACGGCCAGGGAGCCGCACCGGGTCAGGTCGAAGATGTGGACCGCGGTGCGGTCCGCGTCGAGCAGGGCCAGGAAGGGGGATCCTCCGCTCCAGGAAAGGGCGCTCACCCGTCCCGGCCCGGGCAGGGCCACCCGGCCGCAGGCGTACGGGCTCCAGACAAAGGCTTCGCCGGATTCCAGCCCCACGGCCAGGGTGTCCCCGTGGGCCTCCCAGGCGGTCACCCCGCGGGCCAGGTTCACCTGGGCCGGCCCCTGGCGCAGCACGGTGTAGTAGGACCCGGCCAGTTCCCGCGGCGGAGGGTTGTACACCGCGGCGGCCGGAAAGTGCTGCTCGGCCAGCAGGTCGGACAGGAACAGGGACAGGGGCCTGCCGCCCAGAGGCGCGGGCTCGGCCGGGGCGGGCGGCGCCGGAGGCCCGGGCAGCGGGGCCGGGGCCGGGGCCTCGGCCGCCGGCTTGGCGCAGGAGGCGGCCAGCAGGAGCAGGGCCGCCAGGCACAGCAGGGCGGGACGGGACATGGCCGGAGGGGATACCATTCCGGCCGGCTTGTCAATATTTCCGGGGCCACCGGCTCAAGGCCGGTAGAAGAGCAGGGCGTTGTACAGGAAGTGGAGCAGGGTGCAGAGCACGAGGCTGCGGTGGCGATCCCAGGCCAGGCCGAAGGCCAGGGAGGGAAAAAAGACCAGGCCGGCCCACAGGGGGGGATGGCTGGCCAGATGGAGCAGGGCGAAGGCCGCCGAGGCCAGGAGGTTGGCCAGGGTGAGGGGGCCCAGCCGGTGGGGCAGCCGCCGGGCGAGGGATTCCTGGAGCACTGCCCGGAACACGGTTTCCTCGATCCCGGCCTTGAGCAGCAACAGGCCCGGGGAAAGGGCCGCAACGGGCCGAGGCAACAGCCAGGCGGCCAGGCCCAGGACCGCCAGGCCCAGGACCACGGGATCGGCCAGGCCGGTCCGCAGCCGCCGGGGCTCGGCGCGCAGGGCGCGCAACAGGGAAGAGGGCTCTGCTGTGGGCATAGTATGCGCCGGCTGGCCGGCGTCATGGAGATACCGCAGTCGCGATGCAGTCTCAACCTTGTATTTGCCCCGGGATTCAGGTACTCACTTGCGCTGCCATGGAACTGCATCCCCAGGACATCGCATGAGGTTCAAGGCCTCTCTCCTTGCCTGGATCTGGCCGGTGCTGGTCGGCCTGGCCGCCGCCTATGCGGTCGGAGCCTGGCTGCGGCCGGTGGTGGTCCCCGCGGTTCCCGCGGTGGCGCCCCAGGCCAAGGTCCCGGACATCGAGGCCCGCCAGGGCCAGTGGGCCCAGGTGGTCAAGAACAAGAACATCATGCGCCTGGCCGTGCCCGCGCCGGCCGCGGCGCCTGCGCCTCCGCCCCCGGTGGACCCCAGATCCTGGTCGGTGCTGGGCATCGTGGCCGGTCCCCGCCCCGCCGCCCTGGTCAACGCCGGAGGCGCGGTCAAGGGCATCGAGCCGGGCCAGACCGAACAGGGCTGGACCCTGGACCGGGTGGACAAGGACAAGGTGGTCTGGAAACACGCGGACCTCGTCCGGGAGGTTCCCCTGCGCACCGAGGGCGCCAAGAGCCTCCAGCTCACTGCCCAGAAGACCAACAAGATCAGCCTGCCCGCGGCCGAGGCCGCGCCGCTTCTGGGCAACCCCGGGCTGCTCCTGCAGCAGGCCCAGTTCAAGCCCCACCTGGAGGGGAGCGAGGTGCTGGGATTCAAGGTGGACAACATCCACGAGGCCTCCATCCTGCGGCGCATCGGCCTGGAGAGCGGCGACGTGATCATGCGCATCAACGGGGAGCGGGTCAACGCGCCGGAGAAGCTCCTGCGCGCCTACGCCTCCCTGGGCCGGGGCCGGACCGCCACCATGGACATCCAGCGCGGCAACGCCGTGATCGCCGTGATTTTGGAGTTGAACTGATCCCGCCGCCCGGCGGCGGGAGGCACAGAGGTTCGCGGCGGCCCCGCACCGCCCGGACCTGCCGGAAAGGAAAGGATATACCCATGCGCAGACTGCTCGCATCCGTGCTGGCCATAGCCCTGGGCCTGCTGGCCCTGGTCCCCGCCTCCCCTCTGCCGGCCCACGCCCAGAACGCCCAGCAGATGACCGCGAACCTGGACAACATCGGGCTCAAGGACTTCCTCAAGTTCGTGGCCAACTACACCGGCCGCAACATCGTGTTCCGGGAGGACCAGGTTCCCAACATCGCGGTGAGCTTCTTCTCCAAGGAGCCCATCTCCGAGCCCGAGCTCATGGCCATCCTTCGCCACATGTTGCGCAACAACGGCCTGGAGCTCCTCGGCAAGGGCGACATCCTCTACGTACAGCCCGTGAACCAGCTCAACAACATCGAGGGCACCCTGTACTCCAAGTTGGGTACCGGCGCGGGCGACGAACTCCTCACCACGGTCTACCAGCTTCCTCCGGATGTGCCCGCCTCCAAGATCGGTCCCTTGCTGCAGGCTTTTTCCACGCCCACCATCGGCAAGGTGACCCCGGTGCCCGAGGCCCGGGCGGTGATCCTCCGGGACAAGCGTTCCCGGGTGGGCGAAATGATCCAGGTGCTCAAGGACTTCCGCAACATCCGGCCCAAATGGGAGATGGAGGTCTTCCGCATGGACCGGGTCAAGGCCGAGGAAGGCCTGGGGGTGATCAAGGACTTCTACACCCAGATGGTGGACCGCGGCCAGGAGGGCGAGGCCCCCCTGGCGCTGGCGGTAGGTTGGTCCAACAGCCTCCTGGTGGCGGGCACCCAGGCCCAGTTGGACATGGTTCGCGATCTCCTAGCCCGGCTGGCCCCGGGCGAGGACTCGGCCAACAAGTACAAGATCTACAAGCTGCAGAACGCCAAGGCCAGTTCGATCTACACCGTGCTCCAGGCCCTGGGCGGGCGCATCGCCCAGCAACAGCAGCAGACCGCCAGCGCGACCCCCGCCAAGGCCGCGGCCGCGGCCCAGGCCGCGCAGATGACCACCTCCGCCGCGGCCACCGACCTGTTCAGCCTGTCCATGGACGCGTCCACCAACACCATCGTGGTCATGGGCGACCCTTCGTTCCTGGCCCAGGTGGACGACATCGTGGCACGGCTGGACCAGCCCCAGGACCAGGTCTTCGTGGAGGCCCTGATCATGGAGACCAGCCTGAACAACGTGGAGAATTTCGGCATCGAGTGGCTGGCCGGGGTGGGCGACACGAACTTCGGCGGGAACATCGGGTTCACCGACAGCGACTCCAACCTGCTCTCCTACCAGACGCCGATCGTGGAGGACACGGGTCCTCCCAACTTCAGCGCCCTGGCCGGCGGCTTCTCCATGGGCGCCCTGGGCAACATCATCACCTATTCCGGGCAGCGTTTCCCGACCCTGTCCGCCCTGGCCTCCTTCATCAAGACCGCCGAGGGCGTGAACATCCTGTCCACGCCCCAGATCCTCACCCTGGACAACTCCGAGGCGGAGATCTTCATCGGCTCGGAACGGGCCTTCCTCACCGGCCAGACCTCCGACACCACGAACATCACCACCACGGTCAACAGCTACGAATACAAGGAAGTGGGCATCAAGCTCCAGGTCACCCCGCACATCAACCAGCGGGACGGGCTCATCCGCCTGGACCTGGAGCAGGAGGTCAAGAGCGTGGTGGACGCCAGCGCCGCCACCCTGACTCCCACCACCAACACCCGCACGGCCAAGACCTCGGTGCAGCTCATCGACGGGGCCACCATGGTCATCGGCGGTCTGGTGCAGGACGACGTGACCCGGGGCCAGCGCTCGGTGCCCGGGCTGCGCGACATTCCGCTGCTGGGCTGGTTCTTCAAGAAGCGCAACGAGAACGCCGAGAAGCGCACCCTGATGTTCTTCATCTCGGCCCGCATCGTGCACACCATCGAGGATCTGCGCAAGCTCGGCCAGGACAAGCTGGAAGAGGCCCAGCGCACCTCGCGCCAGGTGCAGGAGTCCATTGACCGGGAATTCGGCATCGAGAAGGAGGAGACCGGGGAGCAGGCCCCGGCCGCAGCCCCGAGCCAGGCCCCGACGCCCGGGGAGAACATCGCGCCTCCGGTGCAGGCTGCGCCGCCCGCCGCGGTGGATCCGCCCAAGCCGCTCGAGAACTAGGCCGCAGACGGAAATCCGCATGAAGGATCTCTCCATCCTGCCCGACGCGGTGGTGGCCGCCTACCTGGCCTTCCCCCAGCGCAACGAGTTCCTGCCCGTGGGCTACGGGGACGGGGTGGTCACGGTCTGGGTTCGCGGCCCCGCGGCCATGGCCCAGGCCGCCTACCTGGGCTGGGCCACCCAGGAGCAAGTGCGCACCGAGACCGTGGACGAGGCCACCTTCTACGCCGCCCTGGAGGAGGCCATGGCCCTGTGGGAGGACGACGCCCACCACGCCGGGGCCGACGACGAGGATCTGGACATCCCGGACGACTCCCAGGACCTCATCGGCTGGGCGCACGACGACGCGCCCATCGTCCGGCTGGTGAACAAGACCATCCAGCAGGCCGTGTCCCAGGGGGCCAGCGACATCCACTTCGAGTCCCTGGAGACCAAGTTCCTCATCCGCTTCCGCCTGGACGGGGTGCTGCACACGGTGAAGAGCCTGGACAAGCGGCTGCAGCCCACCATCATCGCCCGCATCAAGGTCATGGGCGACATGGACGTGGCCGAGTCCCGCGCGCCCCAGGACGGCCGCATCCGGGTCAAGGTGGGCAAGAAGAGCGTGGACATCCGCGTGTCCACCGTGCCCACCCTCAAGGGCGAAAAGGGCGTTCTGCGCATCCTGGACCGCACCAAGACCGTGCTCTCCCTGCCCGACCTGGGCATGGACGAGCAGCAGCTCTCCGTGTTCCGCCAGGCCGTGACCTCGCCGCACGGCATCGTGCTGGTCACCGGCCCCACGGGCAGCGGCAAGACCACCTCCCTGTACGCCGCGCTCAGCGAGCTGGTGGACGAGGCCACCAACATCATGACCGTGGAGGACCCGGTGGAGTACCACCTGGACGGGGTGAACCAGGTCCAGGTGAACCGGGCCGCGGGCGTGACCTTCGCCAGCGCCATCCGCGCCTTCCTGCGCCAGGACCCGGACATCATCCTGGTGGGCGAGGTGCGCGACGAGGAGACCGCGTCCACCGCCATCCAGGCCTCCCTCACCGGCCACCTGGTGCTGGCCACCCTGCACACCAACGATGCGCCCACGGCCGTGACCCGGCTCCTGGAGATGGGGCTGGAGCCCTTCCTGGTGGCGTCCTCCCTGACCCTGGCCATGGCCCAGCGCCTGGTGCGGGTCAACTGCCCGGCCTGCGCCGTGTCCCAGCCCATCAGCCGGGCCTCCCTGGACCTGGTCAGCCGGCCGAACTTCCACCTGACCGAACAGAAGGTGGGCGCGGGCTGCCCCGAGTGCCTGCACACGGGCTTCCGCGGCCGGCGCGGCATCTACGAGCTGGTGCCGGTGGACGAGGAGTTCCGCAGCCTGATCCTGCAGAAGGCCTCCATCGACCTCCTGCACGGCTACGCCCGGTCCAAGGGCTACCGCTCCATGCTGGACCACGGCCTGGAGCTGGTGGCCCAGGGCGTGACCACCCTGGAAGAAATCCTTCGAGTTACCCGGCTGTAGCAGGCCAGACTTCGGCGAATCAGGACGCCGGTCCCGGAGACGGGGCCGGCGTTTTTGCGTCGCCCGGGGCCAGGCCCAGGAAGGCGGCCAGCAGCGCCGGGCCGTAGAGCTGGAGCAGGGAGCGGTGCACCGTGGTCTCCAGGACCAGGTATTCGAAGGCCGGGGTGCAGGAGAAGATGAAGAACACCGCGGCCAGGGGCGCCAGCAGCCCGATCAGGACGGTCCGGCCCGCGGGCGCGGTCAGCAGCCGGGGCGAGGCGGCCAGGAGCAGGGCCGCCACGAAAGGCCAGAGCACGGCATGGGTGGACTGGACCAGAACCGAGAGGAACAGGGCCGGCGCGTCGGGATGCCAGGACAGGGCGGTGGAGCCCAGGCGGTTGGCCATGGCCGGCCCCAGGGCCAGGGCCACGGCCGAGGCCAGCAGGGGCAACCCGGCTTGGCCCAGGAGGCGGCGCAGGCGCAGGGCCAGGGGCGAGGTCGCGCGGCGCAGGGCCACGGCTGCGGCGGCCCCCAGCGCCGCGCCGCCGGCCAGGCCGGCCAGGGCGGGCAGGGACAGGGCCACGCCCTCCACGAACCGGAGCCGGAAGGCCAGCCAGGGGGCGCAGGCCGCCATGCCCGCCAGGAAAAGGCCCAGTGATTTGGCCCGGACGGGATCGGCCAGGCGCAGCAGCGCCAGGTCGCGCAGGGAGAAGAGGCGCAGCAGGCAGGCCAGGAGCAGGGCCGGGGCAAAGACGTACAGGGCGTCGTTCTTGGCCCAGACCGCGGCGGCCGCGGCCAGTCCCGCGGGCAGGTACGCGCCCCGCAGGAGCAGAACCAGGCAGGCGGTGGCCGCCGCCCCGCTGGGCAGGTCCGCATAGCCGGCCAGGGCGTGCCAGAAGGGGAAGGGCAGGAGCAGGGCGGCCAGGCCGGCCAGGGAGCCGGCCAGGGGGCTGCCCGTGCCCCGCCGCACCGCGGCCCAGAGCATCCCGGCCAGGGCGAGCCAGGCCAGGGCCCCGTCGGCCCGGGCCAAGGCATCGTCCCAGCCCCCGGCCAGCAGCGCGCTGCCCGCGTTCCACAGGGGGCCGGACAAGGGGTAGTCCTTGGGGCCGGTGAAGCCCAGGAACACCGGGGAGGCCGGATCCCAGGAGAAGTTGACCCCGCCGAACAGGGCGCGGGCCCGGCCGGCCCAGGCGGTGAGCGCGTCGTCGAAGATGATGGGGGAGGCGGCCAGGGTCCGGCCCACGGAGAGCAGCTTTTCCGCCGCCACGGCCAGGAGCAGCCACTCGTGCCAGGCGGGCCTGCGGGGCCGGGGCGGGAGCAGGGCGGAGCGCCGCTTGCAAACGGCCCAGCCCAGGCCGGCCAGGGCCGCGGCCCAGGCCGCACCCAGGGCCGCGGGAAGGGGCAGGCCCAGGGCCAGCAATGCCGCGGCCAGGGTGGTCTCGGCAAACAGGCCGAGGATGCAGGCCTCGGCGGGCAGGGACGGCCAGGACGCGGCCCCGCAGGCGGCCAGCAGGGCTGCGCCGCCGGCCAAGGTCAGGGCCAGGTGGAGGATGAGGGGCGCCAGGTCGCCCATCACGGCCTCGCGTAGGCCGCCGGCTGCCCCTGGCGCATGCCCACCACCGCCGCGCCCGCCGCGCCGGGCCGGAAGGGCCGCTCCGCCAGGAAGTAGCGGGTGTGCAGGTCCAGGGGATAGGGCATGGCCTCCAGGTCCCAGGGGCGTTCGCCCATGGCCGGCCTGAGGCTGTCCAGCCAGGCGGCGTACCTGCGGACGGTCTGCACCTGCTGGTTGGTGTCCAGGTCGGCGGGGAGCAGGCAGCGGGCGGGCAACTGGCGCAGGTCGCCGGCCGCCAGGGCCAGGACCAGGCCGGCCGCCAGGGCCAAGGGCAGGCGCTCCCGCCGGGGCCTGCACAACCATAGTCCCAAGGCCGTGATTCCGCCCAAACCGTAGAGCAGCAGGTTCTCGGGCAGGCCCAGGAAGCCCTGGGGGTCCAGGCGGTTCACGGCGATGGGCAGGTATTGCCGCCGGGCGGCGAGCATGTCCCATTCCGCGGCCAGGTCCGGCCGCTCCAGCCGGCCCAGGCTGCCGGGCGCGCCGCGGAAGGTGGACACGGCCACGAACTCGGCGGTGCCGGACCATCCGGGCAGGTGGCGCACCTCGTAGGGGTGCGCCCCGTGGCGGGAGGTGAGCTCCGCAACCCGGGTCGCGCCGTCCGCCTTCCAGACCAGGAGGAAGCGCATCCCGGACACGGGCAGGTCCAGCACCGGAACCACGCGGTCCAGCTCCGCCTGCATGGCGATGGGGGTGAGGTCCTCGGCGCGCAACTCCAGCGCCTTGGCGGGCGCGCTGGGCCAGGCCAGGGCCAGGACCGCCCAGGCGGCGAGGAGGGTGAAAATGCGGAGGGCGTGCATGGCGGACTCCGGGGCAGGGGTAGCGTTTTTCCGGCAGGAAGGAAAGCGCCGAGGGTCTTGACGGGGCTGGTCGCGCCCTTTACCACCCGGGAATGTCTCCGCCTCCGGGGAGGCGGGACGAACAACGGAGGTTCGCATGCATCTGCGCAAGCGGGTCCTGGTGACCGGCGGGGCGGGATTTCTGGGGTCCCATCTGTGCGAGCGGCTGCTCGCCGACGGGTGCGACGTGCTCTGTGTGGACAACCTGTTCACCGGCACCAAGGACAACGTGGCCCACCTGCTGGCCAACCCCTATTTCGAACTGCTGCGTCACGACATCACCTTCCCGCTCTACGTGGAGGTGGACGAGATATACAACCTGGCCTGCCCGGCCTCGCCCATCCACTACCAGCACGATCCGGTGCAGACCACCAAGACCAGCGTGCACGGGGCCATCAACATGCTGGGCTTGGCCAAGCGGGTGAAGGCCAAGATTTACCAAGCCTCCACCTCAGAGGTCTATGGCGACCCGTCCATCCATCCCCAGCCCGAGTCCTACTGGGGCAACGTGAACCCCATCGGCACGCGCTCCTGCTACGACGAGGGAAAACGCTGCGCCGAGACCCTGTTCTTCGACTACCACCGCCAGCACAAGCTGCGCATCAAGGTCGGCCGCATCTTCAACACCTACGGCCCGCGCATGCACCCCAACGACGGCCGGGTGGTGTCCAACTTCATCGTGCAGGCCCTCAAGGGCAAGCCCATCACCGTGTTCGGGGACGGCCAACAGACCCGCTCCTTCTGCTACGTGGACGACCTCATCGAGTGCATGCTGCGTTTCATGGCCAGCCCCGACGGATTCACCGGCCCCATGAACATGGGCAACCCCGTCGAGTTCACCATCCTGGAGCTGGCCCAGAGCGTGGTGGAGCTGACCGGCTCAATGTCCAAGATCGTGTTCAAGCCCCTGCCGGGCGACGACCCCCGGCAGCGCAAGCCGGACATCGCCCTGGCCCGGGAGACGCTGGGCTGGGAGCCCCGGGTGACGTTGCAGGACGGGCTGGAGAAGACCATCGCGTATTTTCGGGACCTGATCGCCGGCAAGGTCGGGGACCGGGCCAACGGGTTCCAGTACGGGCAGGATACCTAGTGTGATGTCCGCGAAATTCATATCCATGAATTTCGCGGAAGACCGCGCGTTGAAAAACGTGGTTTTCAACGCGCTCACGCCGCCTGCGGCGGCGCATGGCGGCGGTCGCCGCCCTGTCGTGTCGCGCCCCCCTATCCTGGCTCTTTTTGCAGAGGAGTGCAGCGGACGCGACACTAGCCCGCGTCCAGGACCGCCCGCATCCGCTCCAGAAACACCGGCTCGGCAAATTCCAAGGCCCGGGCCTCGCAGGCCGGACGCATGGCCGCAGCCCGATCCGGGGTGAGGCGGAGCGCCGCCTGGGCGATATGGGCCGGCGTGAAGTCGGGCTCCAGGAGGGTCCCGGTCTCCCCGGGCAGCACGGTTTCCAGCAGCCCCCCCTGCGCCACGCCGATGACCGGCTTGCCGGCGGCCATGGATTCCACCGGGGTCATGCCGAAGTCCTCGTCCTTGGGCACGTACACCGTGGCCCGGCAGCGGCCCATGAGGTCGCGCAGTTCGGCCTCGGACACCACCCCCCGCACCTCCACGTTGCCCAGGCCCGCGGCCGCGTGGTGCAGCCTGCCCAGGTCCGGTCCGCCGGACACCACCACCAGCCGCTGTTCGGGCAGGACGGCAAAGGCCTGCACCACCAGGTCCACCCGCTTCAGGTGGTCCAGCCGGGCCGCGGACAGGAAGAACCCCTCGTCGCCGGTCCAGCGGAACCCGACCACGTCGCAGGGCGGGTGCACCACCTCGGCGTCCAGTCCCAGGAAGTCCTGGATGCGGCGGCGCACGTTCGCGGAGTTGGCGACGATGCGGTCCATGCGGGCCATGGCCGCCTCGTAGCGGGGCCGCAGCCAGGCGCAGAAGGCGCGCAGCAGGGGCCGGACCGGAGCGGGAACGGCGCGCAGGAAATCGTCCCGCCGGTCGTAGAGGAAGCGAGGCGGGGTGTGGCAGTAGCACACGTTGCGCCTGGCTCCGCCGGCCAGCACGGCCAGGGGCGCGTAGGACCCGCTGTACACCGCCAGGTCCCGGCCCCGCAGGAATTCCGTCCGGCTCGTGAAGGCCCGGGCCAGGGACCATTGCATGGCCAGGGGCAGCCGGGTGCGCACCCCGAGTTCGGTGATGCGTCCGGGGAAGGGTTCGGCGAAGAAGGGGTGACCCGGAGCCGCGAACCCGCAGGCCAGGTCCATGCCCAGCCCCTGCGCCAGCACCAGGGCCAGCCGACCCCCGCCCTCGGGCTGGAGGAAGTAGTCGTGCAGGACCATGCCGGGCGCGCTCACGGCTGCACCGCCTCGAGCATGGCCTGGAACGGGGCCTCCCAGTCGTGGGCCCGGGCGAAGTCCCGGCGCGGGCCGGGATCGCCGGGCGCGTCCAGGGCCTGGGCCAGCACGTCCACTCCGTGCCAGCCGCCGAAGGTGCCGGTGAAGCCCACCACCACGTGGGAGTCGTCCCAGCCGAACTCGGCGCGCAGGGCTCGCCGGGCCTCGGGCGCGGGCGGGCGGTAGGCCGCGGTGTCCACGCCGTTGGGATTGACCAGGACCCGGGCCGGGTCCACCCCGCGCTCCACCACGTCCTTCTTGACCCATTTGGACACCACGTTGACCGCGTCGGCCTGGCGGAAGGCGGCGGCCTCGGCCGCCAGGTAGTCGGCCTCGTTGGTGTAGGCCTCGCCCGAGAAGCTCCGCTTCATGGAGATTTCCGAGCCGTTGTACTCCACCACGTAGGGGATGCGGTACTCGGCGCAGAGCCTGGCCCCCAGGCAGTTTCCCAGGCACAGGCGCTCGTACACGAAGGCCGGGGCCAGGGCCTGGAATACCGTCCTGAACACCGGCTCGTAGTGCTGGTTGGCCCGGGCGATGTTGAATTCGTTGCCGTGCTCTCCGGGCGGCTCGGGCACGAACTGGCGCAGGCCCATGGCGTCCAGCAGGGCATAGCGGCAGGCGATGAGGCACAGGAAGTCCGAGCAGCGCCGGGCCAGCTCCCGGGCCACGTGGCAGGTGTGGCCGTAGCTGCCCCCCGAGGTCAGGGGCGCCCAGAAGTCGGTGCGCAGGTAGAGCCCGGTCCCGGCCAGGGGCGCGCCGGGCCGGGGGGGGGACGTGAACCGCTCCAGGCCGGCCGGGGCCAGGTCCGAAAAGATATCCTCCACCTTCTCCGGCGCAGGGGCGTTCGGCTGGGGCCGCACGCCCAGCAGGAAGTCGATCTCGTCGGCGACCCGACGCAGGATGGGCGGCACGGATTCGTCGTTGGCCAGGAGCACCCCGCGCATGACCAGGAAGCTGCGACGCAGCCCGGCGTATTCGGCGGCGAAGGTGTGGCGGGGGCTGCGGACCAGGCGGGCCAGGAAGCCCAGAGGCCGGTCCAGGACCCGCCAGAGCATGCGCGTCCGGAAGTGCAGGGAGAAGGCCTTGATGGTCCACCAGTGTTGGCGGTAGCTCTTGAGGCGGATGCGGTCCACCACCTCCACCGCGCCCTCGGCGGGCCAGCAGGCCAGGACCCGCAGTCCCCGGCCCAGGGCCCGGCGCATGAGCCGCATGTGGAACAGGCCGGGCCAGCCCGCCTCCAGGCAGATGACCAGGCCTTTGGCCCCGAGGTGGCCGGCCTCGGTCAGGGGGGCGCCCAGCGGGGAGAGTTCGGGCAGGGCCAGGTCGATGCGATGCCGCTCGGTGCAGGCGTCCAGGGCCGGGGCGTCCAGGGCCGCGCCCCGGTCCAGGGTGTGGGCCAGGATGAGATAGGTGCTGCTGGGCATGGCCGTCAACTCCGCAGCAGGTCTTCCACGTGCAGGGCCGCGGCCGTGGTCTCGATGATCTGGTCCAGGGGGATGGGGGCCGGGCCGCCGTCGGCCAGGGCGTCGCCGAACAGGGAGAACTCCCGGGCGTGGCCCTTGTCCACCTCGCCCTCCCAGAGCACGGCCCCGTCCGATGCGCGCCAGGCCTTGACGTAGTCGTCCACCACGTAGGCCTCGCCGTCGCAGAATATCTCCAGCCGCTCCTTGGGCAGGCCGGCCTTGGGTCCCAGGGCGGTGTACACCAGGTTGCCCACGCTGCCGTCGGCATAGCGCAGGGTGGCCGCGAAGTTGTCGTTGCGGAAGTAGGGGGCCTTGCCGGGATCGATGGCCGTGGCCGAGATGTCCGCCACCGGCGCGTCGGCCAGGGAGCGGAACACGTCGTACATGTGGCAGGCTTCGCCCAGGTTGCGGCCGCCGCCCTCGTCGGTCTGCACCCAGCTCTCGCCCGGGATGTAGCCGCCGTTCAGGCGGTAGGTGGCGAAGACCGGGCCGCGCCGGCCGGCCAGGGCCTGGCGCACCGCCTCCAGGGCCGGGGAGAAGCGGCGGTTGAAGCCCACCATGAGCAGGGGCGGGGTCTCCAGCCCCTGCACGGTGCGCTCGATCTCCTCCAACTCCTCCCAGGTGAGGCACAGGGGCTTTTCCACGAACACGTGCTTGCCCGCCCTGAGCCCGGCCAGGACCTGGGCCGCGTGCTCGTTGTGCCGGGTGGCGATGACCAGCAGGTCCAGATTCGGGTCGGCGCAGGCCTCGGCCACGTCGGTGGTCAGGATTTCGGCCTGGCGGGCGCGGGCGAAATTGCCCCCGCGCACCGCGTCGCGGCTCACCACCGCGCGCAGGAAGAAGCGGTCCTTGCGCCGGTCCATCATGGGCACCAGCATGCTCTGGCCAAAGGCCCCGGCCCCCACCAGGGCGTAGCGGAACAGCCCGTCCGCGGGGGGCGGCTTGTGGCCGCGGATGGTGATGCGGGCCGCATCCGGGGCCTCGGGCAGGTCGCGGGCCTCGTCGGGATAGCGGATGAGCACGCCCAGGGGCAGGGAGGCCGTGGCGGTCGCCAGCTCCTTGTAGGCGGCCGGGGCTTCGTCCACGGCCACCACCCGGTCCACCAGGGCAGGCGCGTTGATGCGCTTCCTGGCCATAAGGTCCAGGTAGGCGGCCATGTTGCGGTTGATGGTCCAGCGCACGTAGGCCAGGGGGTAGTCCCGGCCCTGGGCCTCGTACTCCCGGTCGTAGCGGCCCGGGCCGTAGGAGGTGGACATGCGCACGTCCAGCTCCTTCTTGTAGAACTGGGGGCGCTCGAAGTGCATGCCCACGTCACCGACGATGACCACGCGGCCCTTGCGGCGCGCCACCTCCAAGGCCAGGTTGGCCGGAGCGTCGCTCTTGGTGGCCGCGGTGACGACCACCATGTCCGCGCCGTGCCCGCCCGTGGCGTCGCGCACCAGGGCCTTGAACCGGGCGGGGTCGGTCTCCCCGGCGGTCATGCCGTTGTCCCTGGCGCGGCGCACCCGGTCCGGGTCCAGGTCCAGGCCCAGCACGGTCACGCCGGAGGCCTCCAGGATCTGGGCGGCGAGCTGGCCGATGAGGCCCAGGCCGATGAGGGCGCAGGTCTCGCCCAGGGTGGGCTCGGCCCGGCGCACGCCCTGCAGGGCGATGGTGCCTACCGTGGTGGTGGCCGCCTCCTGCAGGGAGCAGCCTGCGGGCACGCGGCAGGCCAGGTTCTTGGGCACGGCCACGTAGTCGGCGTGGTTGGCCAGGCCCGCGCCGCCACAGGCCACCAGGTCGCCCACGGAGAATTCGGTCACGCCCCGTCCCAGGGCCACCACCTCGCCGGCCGCGGAATAGCCCACGTTCCAGCCCTGCTGGTCCAGCTCGGACAGGGGCAGGCCGTCCTGCACCGGCGGGGAGAGCATGATCTCTATCTCGTCGAGCCGCAGTTCGGACCGGGCCTTGGCCCCGGCGTTGGCCACCACCAGGGTCACCTGGGCCGAGCCCTTGGGGTCGAAGATGAGCCGGTCGTCGAAGAGACCCTGGTCGTAGTTGCGCGAGCCCAGCCAGTTCTGGCCGCTCTCGTCGAGCAGTCCGATGGAGGCGCTGCCCCGCAGCACCTCGCCGCGCATGCGCACCACCGGCACCATGCCCGGCTCCACGGCCAGGGGCGCGGTCATGGCCTGGTAGCCGAACTCCGAGTCGTCGCTGGTCAGGCGCAGCATGCCGTCCGCGACCTCCAGACTCACGGCCCCGCACGTGGACCAGGTGAGGCCCTTGCCGTCGCACAGGGGCGTGGGCTGGGGCGCGGGCTTCTCGGGCAGCAGCCGGCACACCGCGTTCTTCACGATCTGGCAGGAACGGATCACGGCCCGGTCCGGATAGCGCATGGCCAGGCCCAGGTAGCGGGCGGCCAGGGAGGCGGTGGCCACGGCCTTGTCCACGGTCGAGGTGTCGGCGTCGGGGCAGGGCTGGGGCTTGAGCGAGGCGATCTCGGTGCCGGTGGACACCAGGGAATAGCGGACCCGGACCAGAATCTGGCCGGGACCGACCGCGGGACGGGGAACGCGCGCCACCAGGGCGCCTTGCATGTTGCAGATGATCTGGCGCATGGGTCTCTTGGGTTAGGGCTTCGGGAACACGGGCATGGACCAGGCCGGGGCCTCGTTTCCATATACGTGCAGGGAAGCGCGGTTGTCGAGGGAGTCGGCCGGTCCGGCGGTGCGCCCCAGGGCGGGATAAAGGACGTGTCGCATGCCTGCCACGGGTCAGTCGCCGGAGCGTTTCCAGAACTTGATTCGATAGCGCAGCTCGTCCGAGAGCCTGTCGTTCAGTTCGCTGATCATATGGTCGCGTCTCTCGACCTCCGCCAGCCAGCGGTCGTTGGATTCCCGCAGCAGCTCCTCCCTGCGGTTGATCTCCTGGTCCCTGCGGCTGATCTCCTGATCCCTGCGGTTGATCTCCTGGTCCCTGCGG
>DKEU01000010.1 GCA_002452635.1 Desulfovibrionaceae bacterium UBA6814
GATGCCGCCGATGTCGCCCAGCTTCTTGTCGAAGAAGCGGAACTTGCCGCAGGCCAGGGTGAGCACCACGCAGTCCGCCGGAACCTTCTCCACGAACTCGGTGTAGTAGTTGCGGCCGGGCTTGGCCCCGTCGCAGCCCGCCACCAGGAAGAAGTGGCGGATCTTGCCGGCCTTGACCGCGTCGATGACCGCGCCGGCCACGCCCATGACCGCGTTGCGGCCGAAGCCCACCAGCACCGAGCCCTTGTCCTCGTCGGCGGCGAAGCCCCGCAGCTCCAGGGCCCTTTTGATGACCGGTCCGAAGTCGCCGTTCTGCACGTGCGTCACCCCGGGCCAGCCCACCAGGCCGGTGGTGAAGATGTTGTCGGTGTACGCCTCGGAGGGCCGCTGGATGCAGTTGGTGGTCATGAGGATGGCGCCCGGGAACTGGGCGAACTCGCGGGCCTGGTTCTGCCAGGCCGTGCCGTAGTGGCCGTGGAAGTGCGTGAACTTCTTGAGGCCGGGATAGCCGTGGGTGGGCAGCATCTCGCCGTGGGTATAGATATTGATGCCCGTGCCCTCGGTCTGGACCAGGAGGTCGTGCAGGTCCTTGAGGTCGTGGCCCGACACCAGGATGCACTTGCCCTTGCGAGCGCCCAGGGGCACCTCGGTGGGCACGGGATGGCCGTAGGCGCCGGTGTTGCCGGCGTCCAGGATCTCCATGGCCTTCAGGTTCGCGGCGCCGGCCTCCATGGCCAGCCCGACCCACTCGCCCAGCCCCAGGGAGGCGTCGAAGGGGGCCGCCAGGGCCTTTTCCATGAACTCGTACACGGACTCGTCGTCCTGGCCCAGGATGTGGGCGTGGTCCGCGTAGGCCGCGATGCCGCGCAGGCCCAGGAGCACGGTGTGCTGCAGGGAGCGCACGTCCGGGTCGGCCGCGGCCGGGGCGTCGTTCAGGCTGTGCTTGGCCGCCTCGAAGGCCAGGCCGCCCAGGTCCGCCGCCGGGGTGAAGGTGGCGGCGTGCTCGGCCGGAACCTTGCCGCCCTTGGCCTGGGCCGCGGCGAACAGGGCGTCGCGGCGGCGGGCCGCCTCGGCGATGAGCTCGGCGAAGCGCTCGGCCGTGAAGTTCACGTTGGTCAGGGTGGAGAACAGGGCGCGGGCCACAAAGGGGCCGGTGGAGGGGTCGTAGGCCCCGGCCTTGCGCGCCTCCCGGGCGGCCAGGGCCAGGCCGCGCAGGGCGTAGGTCAAGAGGTCCTGGAGGTCGGAAACCTGGGCGGTCTTGCCGCACACGCCCACCTTGTCGCAGACTTGGCCTTTGGCGGTCTGCTCGCACTGGTAACAGAACATATGGGTGCTCCTCGGGTTGAAGGGTGTTCCGGTTGACGGGTCCCTTCTACGCACCCCGAGGGCCGGGCGGTTTGACGTGGGTCAAACCGGGCGGGCCAAGGCGAATTTTTCTGCGGCGGCCTCAGGCGAGGCCCAGGAGGCGGCGCAGGCGGCGCTTGAGGCGCAGGCGGTTCAGGTAGGTGAAGGGCGCGCGCCACACCCGGGCGCGGCCGGCCAGGGCGCGGGCCAGCCCCTCGGGCCCCTCCCCGTTGAAGAGGATGTCCGCCAGGTGGGCGGTGGGGGCCACCCGGGAGAGATACCCGGCGCAGCCCGCGCAGTAGGTCACCATGCGCCGGCCCCCGGCCTCGTCGGCGCGGCGCGCGCTCCAGGCCGTGGACAGCTCCGGGGCCACGCAGCCCACGGTGCCCCCCTCGCCGCAGCACAGGGTGCGGCCCCGGGAGTGGCGCATCTCGGTCACGGTGAGCCCGGCCTGGGCCAGGAGCCCGCGCACGGCCCGGTGCACGCCCTCCTCGGCCCGCAGGGGACAGGGATCGTGCACCGTGACCTCGCCCGCGGCCATGGGGAGCGAGGACAGGCCGTTGTCCGCGAAGAATTCGTACACGGTCCGCACCGTGAGGGGCGCAGCATAGCGGGAGAAGACCTTGTGGCAGTTGGGGCAGGCCACCAGCACCGTGGACACCCCGTACTCCAGGAGCGGGCCCATGACCTCGGCGAAGCGCTCGGCGAAGTAGTCCTGCCGGCCCAGGTCGTGGGAGGGCTTGTGGCAGCAGTCCAGCACCACGCCCAGCCGGGGCAGGCGGCGGCGCAACTCGGCGAAGAGCCGCCAGGTGGCGGCGGGCCGGGTGCCGGGCAGGGTGCAGCCCGGGAAGAACACCGTGTCGCAGCCCGGGGGCAGGCCCTGCCAGGCGAAGAGCCGCGAATGGCCCCGGGCCTCGTAGCCCAGCAGGCCCCTGTAGCGCGCCAGGTCCAGGTCCCCCCGGGCCGCGGCCTGCCGGCGCAGGGCCAGGAAGAACTCGCCCGGGGCGAGCTGCTCCGGGCAGACCACGCCGCACAGGCCGCACAGGCTGCACTGGTAGGGATCGCCCCCGGCCGCGCCGTCCAGCGCGGCCTGGGCCTGGTCCCCGGGCAGGCCGTGCTGGCAGAGAAAACCGCAGGCCGCGGCGCAGGCCCCGCAGCGGGTGCAGCCCTCGGCCAGGGCGCGGGCCATGTCGCCCAGGGAAGGACCGGCAGAGGGGCTCAGGGCGGCCATGGAGCGGTGCGGTTGCATGGAGGAGGATTTAACCATATCCCCTGGCTCAACGGAAATCGATTCTCCGGCAGGGTTGTGGCCCGAAGCATCGGCAAAGGCAATCCCCCAGCTCCCCGGCATTGCCCCCGGCGCGGCCCGCTGGTACTACAGACATCCGCACCACGCAGGAGGTTTTTCCGTGACCGCCAAGGAATTCATGGCCGGACTGCAACTCTTCGAGGGCCTGTCTCCCCGCGACCTGGACTCCCTGGCCTCCCTGGCCAGCGAGGTGCGCTTCGACAAGGGGCGCAGCATCTTCCTGGAGGGCGGCGAGGCCAAGGGCTTCTACATCGCCAAGACCGGCCTGGTCAAAATCTTCAAGCTCGCGCCCGACGGCCGGGAGCAAATCATCCACATCTACGGCCCGGGCGAGCCCTTCGCCGAGGTGCCGGTGTTCGAGGGCGGGGCCTACCCGGCCAACGCGGTGGCCATCGAGGAGAGCGTGCTGCTCTTCTTCCCGCGCGAGGCCATCCGCCGCCTGCTCACCCGGGAGCCCTCCCTGGCCCTGGCCTGGCTGGCGGTGCTGGCCAGGAAGCTGCGCCGCTTCACCATCCAGGTGGAGAACCTGACCCTCAAGGAGAGCCCGCAGCGCCTGGCCGCCTATTTGCTGGACCTGGCGGACCGCAACGACGGCTCGGACTCCCCGGAAGGGGCCTCGGTGGTCGAGCTGGACATGACCAAGGGCCACCTGGCCGCGCTCCTGGGCACGGCCCAGGAGACCCTGTCCCGCATCCTCAAGAAGATGACCGAGGCCGGCCACATCACGGTCAAGGGCCGGCGCATCCAACTGCTCGACCGCCCGGCCCTGGAGGCCCTGGCGGCAGGGGACGAACGGCTGTAACCCCGCGCCCCTCCCCCTGGAATCAAGAGCCCCCGGCGGGATCGCGCCGGACCCGGAACACCATGGCGTAGAGCGCCGGGGTGAACAGCAGGGTCAGCACCGTGGCCACCAGCAGGCCGCCCATGATGGCCACGGCCATGGGGCCCCACAGCACGTTGCGGGTGAGCGGGACCATGGCCAGGATGGCGGCCAGGGCCGTCAGCACCACCGGCCGGGTGCGCCGGATGGTGGCGTCCACCACGGCCTCCCATTCCGACATCCCGCCCTCCCGGTCCTGGGCTATCTGGTCCACCAGGATGACGCTGTTGCGCATGATCATGCCGCCCAGGGACAGGACCCCGAGCATGGCGATGAAGCCGAAGGGCTGGCGGAAGGCCAGCAGCCCGCCCACCGCGCCGATGAGCCCCAGGGGCGCGGTGGCCACCACCATGAACAGCCGCGGGAAGCTCTGCAACTGGCACATGAGGATGAGCAGCATGAGGCCGGCGGTCAGGGGCAGCAGGACCGCGATGGCCTGGTTGGCCTTGCCGCTCTCCTCCAGCGCCCCGCCCACCTCGATGCGGTAGCCCGGAGGCAGGGACTTCCTGATGGACGCCAGGCGCGGCAGGATCTCGCCCGCCACGTCCGGGGCCTGCACCCCGGCCACCACCTCGGACCGCACGGTGATGGTCAGGTCCCGGTTCTGCCGCCAGAGGATGGGCTCCTCGTAGACGTACTCGACCGTGGCCACCTGGGAGAGCGGAAGGGGCCGGCCGTTGGCCGCGCCGATGGTCAGGTCGGCCAGGCGTTCGGGGTTCAGCCGCTCTTCCGGCACGGCCCGGGCCACCACGTCGACCAGCTCGATGCCGTCCCGGACCTGGGTGACCGTCACCCCGGAAAGCAGCATCTGCAGGGCCTGGGAGATGTCCTCCGGGGTGAGGCCGAACACCCGGGCCCGGTCCTGGTCAACCTTCAGCCGGATGGCCTTGGCCTGCTCGTTCCAGTCCAGGTTCACATCAAAGGTCTTGGGGTTCTGGCGCATGACGTCGCGCACCCGGTACGCCGCCTCGCGCACACGCCCGGGGTCGGGCCCCATGACCCGGAACTGCACGGGGAAGCCCACCGGCGGCCCCAGGAACAGCGTGGTCACGCGCACCCGGGCCTGGGACGCCCCGCCCTCGGCCACGAAGGCCTCCACCCGCGCCTTCACCCTATCGCGCGCCGCGGCGTCCGGGGTGTTGAGCACCACCACCCCGTAGCTCGCATTGGGGAGCTCCGGGGCCATGGGCAGGAACCAGCGCGGCGCGCCCGAGCCGATGTAGCTGGCATAGTCCGTGACCTCGGCGTCGTCCTGCACGAATCCCTCCACCTCCTGCACGGCCTGCTCGGTGGCGTTGAACGAGGCCCCCTCGGGCAGGCGGACCTCCACCAGGAGCTCGGGCCGGGTCGAGGACGGGAAGAACTGGCGGGACACGGAGCGCGACCCGACCACCGCCAGGGCGAAGAGCAGCACCGTGGCGGCCACCACGGCGACCCGGTGCTCCACGCACCAGTCGATGACCCGGCGCAGCCGGCGGTAGGCGGGGGTGTCGTAGAGGGCGTGCGGGTCGCCGTTCCCGGCCTTGCGGAAATCCGGCAGCAGCGTGAACCCCAGGTAGGGCGTGAACACCACGGCCACGAACCAGGAGGCGATCAGGGCGATGCCCACCACCCGGAAGATGCCCCCGGCGTACTCGCCGGTGACGGACCTGGCCAGGCCCACGGGCAGGAACCCGGCCGCGGTGACCAGGGTGCCGGTGAGCATGGGAAAGGCCGTGGCCTGCCAGGCGAAGGTGGCGGCCTTGATCCGCTCGAATCCCTGCTCCATCTTCACCACCATCATCTCGGTGGAGATGATGGCGTCGTCCACCAAGAGCCCCAGGGCGATGATGAGGGAGCCCAGGGTGACCCGCTCGAAGCTCATGCCCAGCATGCTCATGACCCCGGCCACCACGGCCAGCACCAGGGGCACGGCCAGGGCCACCACCACGCCCGTGCGCAGGCCCAGGGACAGGAAGCTCACCCCCAGCACGATGGCCAGGGCCTCCACGAAGGACCGGATGAACTCGTCCACCGAATCCTCGACCACGCGGGCCTGGTCCGACGCCTTGGCCAGCTCCAGGCCCAGGGGCAGGTCCGCCCGGATGCCCGCCAGGGCCGCGTCCAGGCTGCGGCCCAGGTCCAGGATGTTGCCCTCCTTGGCCATGACCACGCCCAGGGCGATGGCGTCCTTGCCCCGGTGGCGGACCGCATAGCTGGGCGGGTCCACCGGGCCGCGCCGCAGGGTGGCGATGTCGCCCAGGCGGAACAGCCTGCCGTTGCCCGCCACCGGCACCGCGGCCAGGGCGGCCGCGCCGGTGAGCGCGCCGTCCACCCGCAGGTAGATGCGCTCCGCCGGAGTCTCCAGGTCGCCGGCCGCGGCCACCGCGTTCTGCTTGGCGATGGAGTTGAACACCGCCGAGGCGGAGACGCCCAGCCGCGCCAGCTTGGCGTGGCTCAGCTCCACGTAGATGCACTCGGCCTGCTCGCCGTAGAACCGCACCTTGCTCACGTCCGGGACGCGCAACAGCTCCTGGCGGACGGCCTCGGCCTGGTCCTTGAGCTCGCGCAGGGTGTACCCGTCGCCGGTGAGCAGGTACACGAACGAGTCCACGTCCCCGAATTCGTCGTTGAAGAACGGACCCAGCACGCCGTCCGGGAGTTCCGCCGCGATGTCCCCCACCCGCTTGCGGGCCTGGTACCAACACTCCCTGACCTCGCCGGGCGGGGTGGAGCCCAGCAGATAGAGCTCCAGCACGGCCACGCCCGGCCGGGAATAGGTCTTCACCTTGTCGAAATACGGCACTTCCTGGAGCTTCTTCTCGATGGGGTCGGCCACCAGACGCTGCACCTCGTCCGCGGTGGCCCCGGGCCACCGGGCGCTGACGATCATCTGCTTGACCGTGAAGTCCGGGTCCTCGGCCCGGCCCATGTGCACGTAGGCCCAGGAGCCATAGAAGGCCACGAGCAGGATGAGAAAGAGGACCAGCGGGCGGTGGCGCACCGCCCACTCCGAGAGGTTGCAGCCCTTCATCGGGAGGCCTCCCGGGGCACTTCCGCCACCCGCACCGCCATGCCCGGGTCCAGCTTCTGCACCCCGGCCACCACGATGAGGTCGCCGTCGGCCAATTGCCCGTGCACCAGGGCGTCCTGGTTGGTGTAGCCGGCGATGACCACCCGGCGCAGGGCCAGGCGGCCGGTGGCCGGATCCACGACCCACACGCCCGGGCCGTCGCCCTGGTTGAACAGGGCGCGGGCCGGGATGCTGGCCGTGGGCACGGCGTCCGGGCTCGCCACGTGCACCACCGCGGTCATGCCCAGATGCGCCTCGGGGCCGGGATCGCGCAGGGTGAACCGCACCGCGTAGGTGCGGGAGACGGGGTCCGCAGACGGGGCTATCTCGCGCACCACCGCGCCGTAGCGAACCGCGTCGTCCGCCCACAGGGTGACCTCGGCCCGGAGCTGCCCCAGGCCCGCGATGCAGCGCTCCGGGATGTCGGCCAGGACCTCCAGCTCGCTGCTCCGGGCCACGGACACGATGGCCTGGCCCGCGGCCACCACCTGGCCGGCCTCGGCCGCCACCGCGGTGACCACCCCGTTGCCGCTGGCGCGCAGGGTGGCGTAGGCCAGCGAGTTCCGGGCCAGGTCCAGGGCGTGTTCGGCCCGGTCCATGCGACCCCGGGCCTCGTCCGCGACCAGGTGCACGGCGTCGTACTCGGCCTGGCTCACCACCTTCCGGGCGAGCAGCGCGGCGTACCGCCGCTCGTTGGCCAGGGCCTCGCTCCGGTTGGACATGGCCGCGGTGCGCTCGGCCAGGGCGCTCCCCAGGGACAGGCGCAGGTCGCTGTCGTCCAGGACGGCCAGCTCCTGCCCGGCGCGCACGCGGTCGCCCACATCCACCAGCCGCCCGGCAATCCGCCCGCCGACCCGGAAGGCCTCCTGGACCTCGTGCCGGGGCGCCACCACGCCTGAATAGGTGCGCTCGCCAAACCCCGAATCCAGGCTGACCCGCATGGCCTGCACCACCGGCAGGGGCTGCGCCGCCTGCGGCGCCTCCTGGCACCCCACGAGAAACAGGGACACGACGCCGGCCAGCAGCGCCGCGCCATACGCCCTCATCCCCGCCGCCCTTCCGCGACGATCCGTGCCCGCATTCATACCGTCCACCGTCCCGATAGTACCGTTGCAGTGTTACCCGCGGCGCGCCCTCATCCCGGAGAAGAGGGTGTCCACCAGAAAGAGCAGTTGTTCTTCCAGGCTGCCGAAGGGCGCCGCGGGGTCGTCCTCGTTGGCCAGATGCTCCAGCAACTGCGGATAGAGGAAGACCACCAGCGCATTCTGCACGGCCCGGGCCGCCCGGGGGATGTCCAGGTCCTTCAGCTCCCCCGCGGCGACGCCCTGGGACAGGAGGGACGCCAGGACCTCGTGTACCCGTTCGCTGTGGCTGTGGAAGATGTCCCAGTGGTGCTCAACCGCCATGGTCACCATGTCGTGCAGCCTGTTCCCGTGGAATATCGTCTCCCGTATGGACCGGTGGTAGGCCAGCACATACGCCTTCACCCGCGCGATGGCGCTCTCCCCCGGATCGACCGCATCCCGGCTGCGCGCCTCGATGGAGAGGATGATGCGGTTGCAGATTTCCCGGTTGATGTCCGACTTGGTGGGAAAGTACCGGTAGACGTTGGAGGGGCTCATCCTGAGCCGCAAGGCCATGTCCGCCACGGTGGTCTTGGCGTAGCCGACGTTCCTGAACAGGCTTTCCGCGGTCTCGAGGATCTGCTCCCGCGTGGCCCTCGCATCCGCTTCCGGCGTCTTCTTCCGTCCCATGCGTTCGCTCCGTGGGCCTGCCGAGGCCGGCCTGTTTTTTCGTGACGAATATTAAATGTTAAAATACATCATTTATTATTTTTGTCAAGGAGGCCTTCCCCGGTCGCCCCGGCGCGCGTCCCGGCGACCCGTCCCGGCTCGTGCGCCGCCCTTGCGGCCTGCCGGGGAAGGCCGTATATCATTCCCTTCCGCCCGCACCACGGGCCACCCTTTGCTGGAACGTGATCTCATGAAAACCGACCTGCGCATCCCCATCCTGCACAAGAAGCTGGGCGTGGCCGAGCTGACCCCCGCGGACCTGGAGACCCTGGCCGCGGGCCTGGCCGAGCCGGCCAACCGCCTGCCCGAGATCGTGGGCGCGCTCATCAACGTGCACAAGGCCGACTTTGCGGACACCCGCCAGATCCGCGACAAGTTCGCGGGCATGCAACTGGGCCTGCGCCGCGAGGACGGGACCGTGTACCTGCTCTGCCGCGGGGTGCCCGTGGACTGCCTGTACGACGGCAAGAACGTCATCTGGGCGGCCTGCGAGTTCATCTCCTCGTCCATCCGGGACATCGTGTTCCCCCCGCCCGGGCCCGAGCCCGGCGCGGACAGCAAGGGCGTGTCCCTGGCCCTGCGCCGCTTCGCCGAGCACGCCGGGGTGCTCTACCGCGGGGAGCGCAACCTGGTGTCCTTTGTCTGGGGCGGCCACCGGGTGGGCCGCGAGGAGTACGAGTTCGCCAAGGAGGTGGCCTACTGGGTCACCCTGTTCCTGCCGCACATGGAGCACATCACCGGCTGCGGCGAGGGCATCATGAAGGCCCCGTTCAAGGGCGCGCAGGTGGCCTACGCCAAGCAGCGCACCTACCAGCGCTTCGGCCTGCGGGACTTCATCGGGTTCACCGAGAAGAACATCCTGGCCGCGGAGCCGCCCAACGAGCTGGTGAACCGCTTCGTGGTCTACCCCTGCATGGAGTGGCGGCTGGAGGCCTTCATCCGGGCCAGCCACTGCGGCCGCGCCCATCCCGGCGGCCCGGGCACGGTGGAGGAGGTGCTCACCATGCTGGCGGTGCTGGGCGACCCGGCCAACCAGGGCTGCGGGTTCTGCTTCGACCTGGTGGAGCGCGAGGACAGCGCCTACTTCACGGCGTTCCGGGACTACCTGCGCGAGTGCTTCGGCAACGCCCTGGACGGGCTGTACGAGATCCACCGGGGCGCGCCCGCGGAGTACGCCCGGAACCTGGCCGAGCGCGCCCGGCGCATCACCACCCGCTACCTGTGGAACGAGGATCTGCGCTTCGACCCGCGCTTCCAGGAGCGGTTCGAGGTGACCTTCGCGAGCATGGAGGCCCTGGACCTGTCCCGGGACCAGGAGCCCCGGGACCTGCTCATCAACCTGCGCCGGTTCTTCCACGCCATCGTGCACGTGTCGGTCAAGGACCCGGACCTCCTGGACTCCTGGGGCGCGGACCGGCCGCGCATCCGCGGGGACCGGGCGGTGCTGGCCGCCACCGACCGGCTGGTGCGCCGCCTGGCCGAGCAGGGCCGCATCCACCCGGACGCGGCCTACACCGTGCCCTACCGGGTGGAGTGATGCCCTGGCTGTCCGCAACCGGCATGTGGCTGGCGCTGTGCGTGCTGGCGGTGGCAGGGGGCGCGGTGCGGATGAAGTTCCTGGAGCCCCGGTTGGGCGAGTTGCGCGCCCACCAGGCCGAGACCCTGGCCTTCATCCCGGTCATGTTCGGCCTCACCTGCCTGTGGCTGCGCCTGGCCGGGCTGGAAGAGTCTCCCTGGCTGGCCGAGGTGGGCCGCTACTGGCTGCTCCTCACCGTGGCCTTCGAGTTCGGGTTCGGGCTGCTGGTCATGCGCCATCCCCTGCGCCGGCTCCTGGCGGACTACAATCTCCTGCGCGGCCGCCTGTGGGCCGTGTTCCTGGCCGCCCTCACCCTGAGCCCGCCGGTGGCGGGCCGGCTGCTCTCCCCCTGATTCCCCTCGAGCATTGACCCGACGCCCCCAGGTGGTATGGTGGCATGCCCCGGATTCTTCCCGGGCCAACCCCAGCCAGGGAGGTGGACCATGGCCGACGTTCCGACCGGCGCGATCCTGCAGCGCGACAAGCTGACCTATGCGGTGGTGCCCCGCACCCCGGTGGGCCTCCTGACCCCGGAGGACCTGGAGGGCCTGGCCGCGGTGGCCCGCAAGTACGCCATCCCGGTCATCAAGATCACCTCGGGCCAGCGCTTCGCCCTGGTGGGCATCAAGCCCGAGGACGTGGACAAGGTCTGGGCCGACCTGCGCATGGACGTGGGCAAGGCCACGGAGCTGTGCCTGCACTACGTCCAGGCCTGCCCCGGCACCGCGGTGTGCAAGTTCGGGCTGCAGGACTCCCTGGGCATGGGCCTGGAGATCGAGAAGATGTTCCACGGCCGGGACCTGCCGGCCAAGGTGAAGATCGGCGTGTCCGGCTGCCCCCTGTGCTGCGGCGAGAGCTACGTGCGGGACATCGGGGTGCTGGGCAAGCGGGGCGGCTGGTCCCTCATCGTGGGCGGCAGCTCGGCCCGGCGGCCGCGGGTGGGCGACATGCTGCGGGACGACCTGGACCAGGCCGGGGTGCTGGCCCTCATCGACGGGTTCTTCACCTACTACGCCAAGCACGCCAAGCCCAAGGAGCGCACCGCCGCCTTCATCGACCGCATCGGCATCGAGCAGATCAAGGACGCGGTGCTGGGATAGGCCGGCAGGGCCGGTCGGAAGCAAAGAGGGCGGTTCGCGAACCGCCCCTACCAAGCCAAAGCAGAAGGCATGAAGAGGGCGTATATGGCCCCGCCCCGGAGTCAAGGGAAGAATTTTTTGCGAGCGTGGGGGATGCGTAC
>DKEU01000265.1:0-3764 GCA_002452635.1 Desulfovibrionaceae bacterium UBA6814
GCCGCGCTGCTCAAGGCCCGCTCCCCCACCTGCGGCTCGGGCCGCATCTACGACGGCGCGTTCTCCGGCACGCTCATCCCGGGCGACGGCATGCTGGCCGGCCGGCTGCGGGCCATGGGCCTGGAGCTCGTCAGCGAAGAGGACCTGGGGTGAAGGAGCCCGGCCCGGGGCGGCTGCTGGCCGTGGACCTGGGCCTGCGCATGGGGCTGGCGCTCATGGACGGCGCGGGCCGGCCGGTGTGGCTGCGCTCCAAACACCTGGGCACCATGGCGGCCCTGCGCCGGGCCGCGCATTCCATCCTCAGGGAACTTCCCGAACTGGATTGGCTGGTCCTGGAGGGCGGCGGCCCGGCCGCGGACATCTGGGTGAACGAGGCGGCCAAGGCGGGCATCCGGGTGCAGGTGGTGAGCGCCCAGGACTGGCGGCCGGACGTACTCACCTCGTCCCAGCAGCGCGACGCCAAGAGCGCCAAGGCCGCGGCCGACGTGCTGGCGCGCCAGGCCCTGGCCGAGGCCGGCCTGCCCCGCAAGACCCTCACCTCGGACGCGGCCGAGGCCCTGCTCCTGGGGCTGTGGGCAGCGGGCCGGTTCATCCCGGCGGATTCTGGTCCAGCAACCTGTTGAGCCCGGCGATGAAGCCGTCGGGATCGGGGTGCTTGCGGGTCTCCAGCAGCTTGCCCAGGCTGCACGGGTAGTCCCCGGAACAGGTGAAGGGCGTGATGCCGTTCTTGATGCAGTAGGCGATGACGCCGGGCCGGTCGAGAACTTCCTCCACCAGGGTGTCCGGGGTGACCATGGCGTTTCCTCGCAGCGGCGCGCGGCGGCGCAGGAAGCCGCCGCGCGCCGTGTTCGTCTAGTACATGCCGAGCTTCTTGTCAGACATGCTGATGTAGATGTTCTTGCACTGGGTGTAGTGGGCCAGCATCATCTTGTGGGTCTCCCGGCCGATGCCCGACTTCTTGTAGCCCCCGAAGGGGGTGTGGGCGGGCAGGGCGTTGTAGCAGTTGACCCACATGCGTCCGGTCTCCACGCCCCGGGCCACCCGCAGGGCGCGGTTGATGTCCTTGGTCCAGACCGCGCCGCCCAGGCCGTATTCGTTGTCGTTGGCCATGGCGATGACTTCGGCTTCGTCCTTGAACTTGAGGCAGCACACCACCGGGCCGAAGATTTCCTCCTGGGCGATGCGCATGGAGTTCTTCACGCCGGTGAACAGGGTGGGCTGCATGAAGCAGCCCTTGTCCAGGGGGGCGTCGGCGGCGCGGCTGCCGCCGCAGGCCACCGCGGCCCCTTCGGCGCGGCCCACCTCCACGTAGGCCAGGATCTTCTGCAACTGGTGTTGGTTGACCTGCGAGCCCATCTGGGTGTCCTTGTCCCAGGGCAGGCCCACCTTGACCTTCTTGAAGGCCGCCACCGCCGCCTCCACGAACCTGTCGTAGATGTCCTCGTGCACAAAGGCCCGGGATCCGGCGCAGCAGACCTGCCCCTGGTTGAACAGGATGCCCAGGAGCAGGCCTTCCAGGGCCTTGTCCCAGGGCGCGTCCGGGAAGTAGATGTTGGCCGACTTGCCGCCCAGCTCCAGGGTGCTGGGGATGATCCGCTTGGCCGCGGCCTCGGCCACGGTGTAGCCCACCTCGGTGGAGCCGGTGAAGGCCAGCTTGGTGAAGCCCGGGTGCTCCAGCATGGCCTTGCCCGCCACCGAGCCCTTGCCGCTGAGCACGTTGACCACGCCCGCGGGCAGGACCTCGGCCAGCAGCTTGGCCAGTTCCAGGAGGCTCAGCGGGGTCTCGGACGAGGACTTGATGACCACGCAGTTGCCCGCGGCCAGGGCGGGCGCGATCTTCCATGCGCCCATGAGCAGGGGGAAGTTCCACGGGATGATCTGGCCCACCACGCCGATGGGCTCCCGCAGGATGACGCTCAGGGTCTGGTCGTCGATCATGACCGCCTGGCCCTCCTCGGTGCGGGCCGCCGCCGCGAAGTAGCGGAAGTGGTCCGAGGAGAGCGGGACATCGATGGCCGTGGTCTCCCGGATGGGCTTGCCGTTGTCCAGGGTCTCCACCAGGGCCAGGCGCTCGGCGTTGGCGTCGATCAGGTCCGCGATGCGCAGAAGCATGGCGGCGCGCTCCTGGGGGCTGGTGGCCTTCCAGGCGGGGAACGCCTTCCAGGCGGCCTGCACGGCTTTGGCCACGTCGTCGGCGTCGGCTGCGGCGCACTGCGCCAGGGATTCGCCGTTGGCCGGGTTGTAGGTGGCGAAGGTCTTCCCGGAATCGCTGTCAACCCATTGCCCATCAATGAAAAGCCTGTAGCTGTCGTCGGTGTAGGGCTTCATGGCATGTCCCTCGATGGTTGGCAGGTTGGTTGATGGGGAACTGCGGGACAGGGCATCGCCGGCAGGAGCAGACGCAGTTCCCCTGCGGCTCATTGCGGCGGGCGCGGGCCGCGGGGGCCGGCCCGGGAGCGCCCGCGGCCCGCCGCGGCGGCGGGCCGAAGCGGGGCTACGGGGGGCGTCTCGCTCAAAATGTTATGCTTTTTTTAACATAATAAATGGACGCAGCCGCGTCAAAACAAAAATGTGCGAGGCCTTGCCCAGATCAACCGGCAAGGCCACGAAAAGGTAGGGAACCGGGAGAGGCGTCTAGCCCTTGGGGTAGCCCACGCACTGGGCCAGCATGGGCCGCTGGCGCGGCCCCAGGCCCAGGGCCGCGGCCAGGGCGGCGGGGTCGAAATAGGCCCGCACCACGGTGGCCAGGCCCATGGCCGCGCAGAACAGGTACACGTTCTGGCTGATGAACCCGGTGTCCATGCCCGCAAAGAGCAGCCGCTCCTCGTCGGAGTGTCCCGCGGCCCGGTCCAGGTCCGCCACGTAGACCAGGTTCACCGGCGCAGAGGCTGCATAGGGCTGCTTTCCGGTGGCGGCGCGCAGGTCCTCGGCGCGCACGTCCTGCAGGGCGTGGCCCGGCGCGTCGTAGAGGAACACCCCCTCGGCCGTGGCGACGTAGATGCTGATTTCCTGGCGGTTGATGGCCGAGGGCGCGGTGCGCCGGCCGTCGGTGCGGTTCACGCCCCAGGCGGCCCAGAGCAGGCCCGAGAGCACCTCGGGGGGCAGGGGCCGGGCATCGTATTCCCGGCTGCTGCGCCGGTTCTGCAAGGCGTCGGCCAGACTGGCCTCGCCCAGCACGCGGGCCGGGCCGGGAGTCAGGGCCGGGGCGGCGGACGCCGCGCCGCGCATGCCCAGATCCAGGGCCAGGGCCCCGGCCGCTCCCAGGAACATCCTGCGGTTCATGGCTGCACCTCCGGATTCGGGCGGGTTGCGGTCCGCCATGCCGCAGTGAAGGCCTTTTCCCGGTCCGGGTCAAGGGCGGCCTAGCAGCCCATGTCGGCCATGAGGGCCTTGAGCTTGTGGGCCTGGTCCTCCAGGTCGGCGATGGCTTGCATGGACTGGGCCATGCCCGCGGCGGTCTCCTTGCTCACCTGGCTCACGTCCTCCATGGCCCGGGCCACCTCGGCGCTGGCCGTGGACTGCTCCTCGCCCGCGGCGGCAATGGCCGAGACCTGGCCGGCCGCGCCCTCCACCAGGTCCACGATCTCGTGCAGCACCTGGCCCGAGGCCGCGGCCAGGCGCTCGCTCTCGGCCACCGAGTCCCCGGCGGCCCGCGCCGCGGCCAGGCTCTTCTCCGTGCCCTCGCGGATGCCGCGCACCGCCTCGGACACCTCCTGGGTGGCCTGCATGGTCTTTTCCGCCAGCTTGCGCACCTCGTCGGCCAC
>DKEU01000265.1:3802-12561 GCA_002452635.1 Desulfovibrionaceae bacterium UBA6814
GGTCTGGTCCGCGATGTCGTTGATGGTGGTCACGATGTTGCCGATGCGGCCGGCGCGGTCGCCCAGGTCGGACATGATGGCGTCCATGGCCTGGGCCTGTTGGTGCACCAGGCTGATGGAGCGCACCGCCTGCTCCACCGCCTCCCGGCCGTCCACCGCCTTCTGCCGGGCCTGGCCCGCGCGGTCCGCGGCCTGGGCCGCGCCACGGGCCACCTCCAGGGTGGTGGCGTTCATCTGGTGCATGCTGGTGGCGGTCTCGGTGCTGCGTTCGCTCTGCAGGGCCGCGCCCCGGGCCGCGCCCTGCACCTGGGCGGACAGTTCCGAGGCGGCCTGGGCCACCAGGACGGAGATGGCCGTGGCCTCCTCGGCCACCCGGGCCATCTTGTCGCGCTGCTCCCGGATGCGGCGCTCCTGGCCGCGGATCTCGGTGAGGTCGTAGTACAGGGTGAACACCCCCATGAGCGCGCCGTCCAGGTCGTAGATGGGCGTGGCGTTCACCGCCACCTGGATGGGGCGTCCGGTGGCGGTGGCGAAGTCCGCCTCGGCGTGCATCCGGCGCTGGCTGTCCAGGGCCTCCCGGGAGATGGTGCGCGCGCCGGGCTGGCCGTGGAAATAGTCGCCCGGGGTGAGGCCCAGGATGTCTCCGGGCCTGCCCGGGCGCTCCATGAGGTCCAGGAGGTGCTGGTTGGCGTAGGTGATGCGGCCCGCGGTGTCGAGCACCAGGCAGGGGAAGGTGACGCCCTCCAGCACGCCCTGGGCGAAGCCCAGCCGGGTCTTGATCTGGGCGGTCATGGCGCGCGCGCCGTCGGCCAGGGCCTTCATCTCGGCCTTGTACGTCCCGGCCAACTGGGCGTGCAGGTCGCCCTGCTCCACCTGGCCCAGGAAGGCCCCGATGTCCCGGACCGGCCGCACCAGGGCGCGCTGCAGGAAGCAGAGGGCGGCCCCGGCCGCCGCCAGCAGGGTGGCCAGGCCCACCAGCAGGGCGGCCAGGCGCAGGGCGCGCACCGGGGCGAAGGCCTCCCGGGAGGATATCTCGGCCACCAGGGCCCAATGCGCGCCGGCCGCAGCCACCGGCGCGAAGGCCGCGACCACCTCCTCCCCGTGGTAGCCGGGCAGGATGAGGGCGCCGGTCTCCCCCTCCAGGGCGCGCCGCACCGCCGGGGTGTCCACCGCGCCCCGGGCCGGGTCGGCGAAGGAGGCGGCCACCGCGCGGCGGGCCGGGTCGCGGTGGGAGTCCGAGCGCATGAGCAGGTCCGGCCCCACCAGGTAGGCCTCGCCGCTCTCGCCCATGCCCGAGCGCAGGCCCATGAGCTGGTTGATGGCGCGAAGCGGCAGGCGCAGGGCGGCCACGCCCTCCACCTTGCCGTTGTGGTCGTAGACCGGGGTGGCCAGGAAGGCCGCGGGCCGGCCGTCCAGGGCCGGGTAGGGGGCCAGGTCGGCCAGGGCGGTCTCGCCCTGCATGGCCTGCGCAAAGGCCCGGGCCAGGGGGGTGTGCCTGAGCAGGTCGCCCTTGAGCAGGTTTTCGCCCAGGTCCCGGCCCTTGGTCCAGGTGAAGAGGATGCGGCCGTCGTCGCCCACGAGCAGGGCGTCCTCGAAGCCCAGCTTCTCCACGAAGGGCCGGTAGGCGAAGCCCAGGTAGCCGTGCAGGTCGTCGTAGTCCTTGCCCAGCTTCATGCGCGGGTCCTTGCGATAGTCCATGGCGTAGTCGCGCAGCATGCCCAGGGAGTTGTACACGTCCTTGACCCCGGCCAGGATGCGGGTTTCGGCGGCCCAGCGGTCGAGCAGGGCGGCCAGGGCGAACTGCTTGTCGTCGCGCACCGACTGGAGCTGGCGCACGGCCTGCTGGCGCAGGTGGTCCGAGGCCAGGCGCACGCTGTACACGCCCATGACCGCGGCGGGAACCAGGCCGATGAGCAGGCAGAACAGGGTAAGCTTGGCTTTCAGGCTCATGGGGGTCTCCTTGCGCGCTGCCGGATTCGGCTTTTCGCCCCGGCGGCGGAGCACCATCCCATACCCTTTCCCGTGGCGTTGGCGGGTCTGCGGGGTGACGTTTGGATGACGGTTTGGCGACCGGGGCCTGCCGCAATTCCTACTGAAAAATCAGGGAATTTGCCTTTCCTTCCGGACGGCAGTAAAGGGCCAGGGTACTTTTCATCACGTCAGGAGGAATCATGCCCAAGCGCATTCTCATCATCGGCGCCGTGGCCCTGGGCCCCAAGGTGGCCTGCCGGGCGCGCCGGCTGGACCCGGACGCCGAAATCATCATGATCGACCGCGACAGCACCATCTCCTACGGCGGTTGCGGCATTCCCTATTACGTGGGCGGAGACGTGTCCGACGCCTTCGGCCTGTGCTCCACCTCCTACCACGCCAAGCGCGACCCGGCCTTTTTCAAGGGCACCAAGCGGGTGGACGTGCGCACCGGGGTGGAGGCCCTGTCCATCGACCGCAAGGCCCGCACCGTGCGGGTGCGCACCCTGGCCGACGGGTCCGAGCAGGACCTGGGCTACGACGCCCTGGTGCTGGCCACCGGGTCGCGGCCCTTCCTGCCGCCGGTGCCCGGCGCGGACCTGCCCGGGGTCACCACCATCACCGGCCTGAACGCCGCGGTGGAGATGAAGGACCGCCTGGCCAAGGGCCAAGTGGGCTCGGCCGTGGTGGTGGGCGGCGGGGCCATCGGCCTGGAGATGGCCGAGGCCTTCACCTCCCTGTGGGGCGTGGAGACCACGCTGGTGGAGTTCTGGGACCAGGTGCTGCCCACGGCCCTGTGCCCGGAGCTGGCCGGCATCCTGCGCAACCACCTGGAGGACAACGGGGTCCGGGTGCTGTCCCCGGACAAGGTGCTCAAGGTGCTGGGCGACGCGAAGACCGGGGTCACCGGCGTGCTCACCGAGAACCACGGGGAGATTCCCTGCGAGATGGTGCTCTTCGCCACCGGCGCGCGGCCCAACGGCGAACTGGCCCGGGATGCGGGCCTGGCCATGGGCCCCAGCGGCGGCATCCTGGTGGACGACCAGATGCGCTCCAGCGACCCGCGCATCTATGCCGGCGGCGACTGCTGCGAGGTGCGCAACCTGGTGTCCGGCGGCTGGATGAACCTGCCCCTGGGCTCCCTGGCCAACCGCATGGGCCGCATCATCGGCACCAACGTGGCCGGCGGCGCGGCGCGCTTCCCCGGGGCGGTGGGCAGCTTCTGCCTCAAGGTCTTCGACTACGGCGCGGCCAAGGCCGGCCTGACCGTGCCCCAGGCCAAGGCCGCAGGCTTCGACCCGGTGGCCGCCATGGTGGTGCAGTCCGACCGGGCGCACTTCTATCCCGAGGCCAAGATGATGTGCGTGAACCTCGTCGCCGACCGCCGCACCCGCCGGGTGCTGGGCGTGGAGGTGCTGAGCAGGAACGGGCACGGGGCCAAGGCCCGGGCCGACGCGGTGGCCGCCATCCTGGGTCGGGGGGCCACGGTGGAGGACGTGTCCAACCTGGAGGTGGCCTACGCCCCGCCCTTCGCCTCGGCCATGGACGTGATCAACGCCGCGGGCAACGCCCTGGAGAACATCCTGGACGGCCGGGCCGACGTGCTGGACGCCACCGAGTTCCTGCGGCTCATGGAGGAGACCGACACCAAGGTCCTGGACGTGCGCAGCTCCAACTACCCCGGCCCCTACCAGGCCCGCTGGGGCGAGCGCTGGCTGGCCATCCCCCAGGACGAGCTGCCGGAGCGCATGGCCGAGGTGCCGCGGGACGAGCCGCTCCTGCTCTTCTGCAACGTGGGCATCCGGGCCTACGAGGCCCAGATCTACCTCAAGGAGCAGGGTCTCACCAACACCCGCAGCGTGCAGGGCGGGGCGTCGGTGGCCAAGACCCTGAATCCGGACCTGGTGAGGGAAGAGCCCCAGGAATAGGGCGGCTCAACTCCACTGCCTGAGCATGGCCCGGCCGGCCTCCGAGGCGCAGGCCGGGTCAGCGGCCGGATGGACCGTGAGGCCCGGCGCGGTGCGCTGGGCAAAGGCCAGGGTCGCGGGAGGCAGGGGGCCGGCCGAAATGTCCACCCGGGCCACCTGGGGCAGGTTGTCCAGCTCCAGGTCCGGGGGCAGGTTGCGCAGCCCGTCCAGGGTGAAGGTCACCTCGCTCACCCGGGCCGGCTCGCCCTTGGCCCCGCAGGGCGCCAGGCCGGCGAACACGAACAGGGCCGGGAAGGCGTCGGGCCAGGCCACCTTCATGACCTCGGCCAGGCTGAACCGGCCGGTGTAGTCGTGGGTCTTGAGCGCGTCCCACAGCCCCACCACGAGCTTGCGCAAGGGGCTGTCCCCGGTCTCGTCCGCCATGGGCAGGCAGTGGTCGGACACCAGGTGCAGCACGTTGTAGTCCAGGTCGCGCTCCACCCGCTCCACCTCCAGGCGCAGGCGGATGGGCACGAAGGCGATGCCGTGCATCTTGCGCAGCTTGCGCACCAGGCTGAAGAGCAGGTTGAACTCCTGGGTGTTGCGGCTGTAGCCGAAGGAGCGGATGGCGTCGTTCATCTCCCGGTTCCACTTCTGCTCCCGGGGGTTGTCCTTCTTGAAGGCCGAGACCCCGGCCTTGTCGGGCTCGGCGTTGTCCCGCCGAGCCAGGCGGATCGTCCGCTCGCAGCCCTTGCAGCGCACCGCCGCGCCCTCCACGGGAATCTCCGTGGCCTTGAGCAGGTACTTCTTCTTGCAGTCCAGGCACTGGACGATCATGCGCGGCTCCTCCCCAGGGGTTTTCTCTCATTGATTGAATACCGTTGCCGCACCATCCGGTCAATCGCCATTGACAGGAAGGCGGGCTTGGCCCCACAACCCCGGCATGACCGGGACGCAACCCCGAGCCGGGGAACTGGAGCAGCGGGGCCTGGCGGCCCAGCGCCGGGGCGACCACGCCCAGGCCGCCGGGCTCTATGCCCAGGCCCTGGACGCGGGCGCGGACGGCGCGGCCCTGTATGCCAACCTGGGCCTGGCCCTGCTGCGCACCCGCCGGTTCCGGGCTGCGGCCGCAGCCCTGGAGCGGGCCTCGGCCCTGGACCCGGCCAATCCCGTGCCCCTGGTCTACCTGGGCGAGACCCGGCGCGCCCTGCACGAGCCCGGCCCGGCTGCCCGCGTCCTGCGCGCCGCGCTCAAGCTGGACAAGAAGTCGGCCTACGCCTGGTTCCAGTTGGGCATGGTGCTGGGCGACCAGGCCCGGCCGGCCGAGGCCCTGCAATGCCTGGACCGCGCCCTGCGCCTCAACCCCGGCCTGGTCGACGCCCGCTGGCCGCGCATCCTGGCCCTGTTCCGCCTGGGCCGGCTGGGCGAGGCCTTCGCGGCCTACGAGGACCGCTTCGACCGGCCGGACTGCAAGCCCCGGGATCTGCCCCGGCCGGCCTGGGACGGAGCGGACCCCGCGGGCAAGACCCTGTTGCTGCACCACGAGCAGGGCCTGGGCGACACCCTCATGTTCTGCCGCTACGCCCCGCTGGTGGCCGAGCGGGGAGCCAGGGTCATCCTGGGCTGCCAGCCCGAGCTGGCCGCGCTCCTGGCCACCCTGCCCGGGGTGGCCCAGGTGGCGGTGCCCGGAGCCCGGCTGCGCTTCGACCTGCACGCCCCGCTCCTGTCCCTGCCCCGGTTCTTCAAGACCGAACTGGACTGCATTCCAGCCAAGGTTCCGTATATTCAGGTTCCTGACAAAACCGCCTTCCGGCTGTCCCGGCCCGAGGGGACCAAGCTGGCCGTGGGCCTGGTCTGGGCGGGCAATCCCAGGAATTCCGCCGACGCCCTGCGCTCGGTGCCCCTGCACGAGCTGCTGCCCCTGGCGGGCCTGCCCGGGGTGCGCCTCTATTCCCTGCAATTCGGCGAGCGCGCCGCGGACATCGCGCAGCTGGGCTGCGGGGGTCTGGTCACGGACCTCGCGCCCCAGGTGGGGCCCCTGGCCGAGACCGCGGCGGCCCTGCGCGACCTGGACCTGCTCGTCAGTGCGGACACCGCGGCCTTGCACCTGGCCGGGGCCCTGGGCCGGCCCGTCTTCGGCCTGCTCTCCACCAATCCCGACTGGCGCTGGCTCCCCGGCCGCGCCGACTCCCCCTGGTACCCCACCCTGCGCCTCTTCCGGCAGGAGAGGCCCGGCGACTGGGCCCCGGTCGTGGCGGAGGTCCGGCGGGAGGTGGAGCGTCTGGCGCAAGCGGCAGGGTAGGCGAAGGCGAAAAGAAGAAGGGCGGATCGCGATCCGCCCCTACCGAAGAAAATCCGACCAATGCGTGGGTGCTGGTTTTTTGTAGGGCGGTTCGCGAACCGCCCTTCTTCGTGCCGGCTTCTTACCGTCCCCGCGCCTGGTAGCGCGCCAGTTGGCGCTCCAGGCGGCGGGAGATGGAGGTGAGCACGTAGCAGACCACGAAGTAGAGCACCGCCACGGTGATGAATATCTCCATGGGCGCGGTGAGTTCGCGGTTGTTGACCTGGTCCGCGGTGAGCATGAGTTCGTTCACCCCGATGAGGGAGGCCAGGGAGGTGTCCTTGGTCAGGGACACGAACTGGTTCACGAACGAGGGGATCATGTTGCGCAGGGCCTGGGGCAGGATCACGTAGCGCATGGCCTGCACATGGGTGAGGCCCGAGCCGCGGGCGGCCTCCATCTGGCCCTTGGGCAGGGCCTGGACCCCGGCGCGCACGATCTCCGCGATGTAGGCCCCGGTGAAGATGATGAAGGCGACGAGGGAGCTCTGGAACGAGGGCAGGGTCTTGCCCAGGAGCACCGGGGCCAGGAAGTAGAACCAGAAGATGAGGAGCAGGAGCGGCGTGCCCCGGATGATCTCGATGTAGACCAGGGCCGGAAGGCGGACCCACGCGTTGCGCGACATGCGCATGAGGCCGAAGAGCAGGCCCAGCCAGAAGGCCCCGAAGATGCCGCCCAGGGCCAGCAGGATGCTCATGAGCAGGCCGCCCATGGGCCCGGCGGGCCAGGCTCCCAGGAGGAAGTAGTCGAAGTTGCGGATCACCACGTCCCAGTGCATTGCGTGCTCCTAGTACTTGATGGTCCGCAGGAAATGCTTGTTGTACTGGGTGATGAGGAAGGACACCACCAGCGAGATGCAGATGTAGATCCCGGTGACCACGGTGAAGGCCTCGAAGGCGCGGAAGGCGTAGGATTCGATCTGCCGCGCCATGTACGTCATCTCCATGACCCCGATGGCCATGACCAGGGAGGAGTTCTTGATGAGGTTCAGGAACTGGGAGATGAGCGGCGGAATGATGATGCGGAACGCCTGGGGCAGGATCACGTAGCGCATGGCCTGGAGAAAGGACAGGCCCACGGCGCGGGAGGCCTCGAGCTGGGTCTTGGGGATGGAGAAGATGCCCGAGCGGATCTCCTCGGCGATGAAGGCCGAGGTGTAGACCGACAGGGCGATGACGCCGGCCGCGAAGGAGAAGTCCCCGGCGTAGAGCCACTTCTTCACCGACTCCGGGAACAGGGGGTCGGAGCCGAAGTACCAGAAGTAGATCTGGACCAGGAGCGGCGTGTTGCGGAAGAATTCGGTGTAGGCCAGGGCGAACCACTGCAGGAGCTTCACGTGGGTCATGCGCAGGACCGCGACGAAGGTGCCCAGGCCCATGGCCAGCACGATGGACAGCCCCGAGACCTTGAGGGTCAGGACGAGCCCCTGCAGGATCCAGTCGGCGTATTCGCCGGTGAGGACGACGCCCCAGTTGAAGGTATAGTTCACGGTGTGTCCGTCAAGTAAGGAGGGCGCGCCCGGTCGGCGCGCCCTCCCCGAGTTCAGGTCAGGCCGCGGCGGTCCCTAGAAGGGCCACAGCTCCATCTGCCAGTCCAGGGGCAGGTAGTACTTGGTGTCCTTGCCGAACCACTTCTCGTAGATCTTCTTGTACTCGCCCGAGACCCACATCTCGGCCAGGGAGCGGTTCACGAAATCGCGGAAGTCGGAATCGTTCTCGGGCAGGCCGATGCCGTAGGGCTCGGCGGAGAAGGCCGCGCCCACGATGTCCCAGTCGGCGGGATTGGGGTCGGAGCCCTTGAGGCCCAGCAGGATGGTGGAGTCGGTGGTGACCGCGTCGACCTTGCCCTGCTTCAGGGCCAGGAAGGCCTGCGGGTAGCCCTCGAAGGAGAGCACGGTGCACTTGGGGTTGGCGAAGGCCACGTTCTTCTCGGAGGTGGAGCCCTTGGCGGTGCCCACCTTCTTGCCGGTCAGGTCGGCCACGGACTTGATGCCCGAGCCCTTCTTCACCAGGAGCTTCTGGCCGTCCATGAAGTAGGTGATGGAGAAGTCGATGACCTCGTCGCGCTCGTACTTGTGGGTCATGGTGGCGGCGGCCAGGTCGATGGAGCCCTGGGTGACCATGGGGATGCGGGTGGCGGAGGTCACCGGCATGAGTTCGAGCTGCACGCCGAGCTTGTCCGCGATGTACTTGCACATGTCCACGTCGAAGCCCACGATCTGTTTGGTGGCCTCGTCCACGTAGCCGAAGGGCACGACCGAGTCCTTGACCCCGGCGATCAGTTTGCCGCGGGCCTTGATGTCCTCGATCTTGCCGGCGTTGGCCAAGCCGGTCACGGAAAGGCACAGCACCAGGGTAAGGAACAGAATCTTGCGAAGCATGCGGGTACCTCCAGATAAGGGTTCCGAAATGAAGCCGCTTCCGCCCGCCTACAGGATTTCCCGCAGGAAGGCCTTGGTCCGTTCGTGGGTGGGGTTCTTGAAGAACTCGGTGGGCGGGCCCTGCTCGATGATCTCGCCGCCGTCCATGAACACCACCCGG
>DKEU01000194.1:0-2464 GCA_002452635.1 Desulfovibrionaceae bacterium UBA6814
AAGGGGAGGACCCTTTTTTCCGCCAGAAAAAGGGTCCTCCCCTTTCCCCCAGCCGCCGGAGGCACTATGCCGAACGTGTACCTCATAGGCGCGGGTCCGGGCGATCTGGGCCTGCTGACCATCAAGGGCAAGAAGGCCATCCAGTCCGCGGACGCGGTGGTGTACGACTACCTCGCCAACCCGGCGTTCCTGAAGTACGCCAAGCCCGGCGCGGAGATCATCTACGTGGGCAAGAAGGGCGGGGACCACACCCTGCCCCAGGACAAGATCAACGAGCTCATCATCGCCAAGGCCAAGGAAGGGAAGGTGGTGGCCCGCCTCAAGGGCGGCGACCCCTACGTGTTCGGCCGGGGCGGCGAGGAGGCCGAGGAGTTGGTGGCCGCGGGCCTCACCTTCGAGGTGGTGCCGGGCGTGACCGCCGGCGTGGCGGCCGCGGCCTACGCGGGCATTCCGGTGACCCACCGGGCGTTCACGCCCTCGGTGTGCTTCATCACCGGGCACGAGGACCCCGGCAAGGCCCAGAGCACCCTGCACTGGGACGTGTACGCCAAGAGCACCAGCACCCTGGTGTTCTACATGGGCGTGAAGAACCTGCCGGACATCTGCGCCAAGCTCATGGAGGCCGGCCGGCCCGGGGACGAGCCCGTGGCCCTGGTGTACCGGGGCACCTCCTGTAGGCAGCGGTCCTTCGTGTCCACGCTGGCCGAGGCCCCGGCGGAGGCCAAGCGGCTCAAGTTCACCGCGCCCTCCATCATCATCGTGGGCGGGGTGTGCGGGTTGCGCGACACCCTGGGCTGGTTCGAGAAGCGGCCCCTGCTGGGCCGGGGCGTGGTGGTGACCCGGGCGCGGGAGCAGGCCAGCGACTTCGCGTCGGTCCTGGAGGACCTGGGCGCGTGCGTGCTGGAGTTCCCCACCATCGCGGTGAAGCCCCTGCCCGACTACGCCGAAGTCCGCACGGTTGTTGAAAACTTGCGAGACTACGGCTGGGTGATTTTCACATCCACCAACGGGGTGGACCACTTCTGGCGCATCCTCAAGGAAATGGGCAAGGACGCCCGGGCCCTGGGCCCGTGCCAGGTGGCGGCCATCGGCCCGGCCACGGCCGACGCCCTGCGCGAGCGCGGCATCGAGCCGGACTTCGTGCCCCCCAAGTACGTGGCCGAGAGCGTGGTGGAGGGCCTGCTTGCCCGCGGCGTGCAGGGCAAGAAGGTGCTTATCCCCAGGGCCAAGGTGGCCCGCGAGGTCCTGCCCGAGGAGCTGGCCAAGGCCGGGGCCGAGGTGCGGGTGCTGCCGGTGTACGAGACCGGGCTGGCCGAAGCGGGGCCGGACGAGTTCCTGGAGTGGCTGGCGCGGGGCGACGTGCAGTTCGTGACCTTCACCAGCTCCAGCACGGTGGAGAACTTCTTCGCCCTGGTGCCCAAGGAGAGGATCGCCGAGCGCCGCGCGGACCTGAAGATCGCCTGCATCGGCCCGGTCACGGCCAAGACCCTGGCGCGGTTCGGCTTTACGCCGGACATCTCGCCCGAGGACTACACCATCCCGGGCCTGGCCGCGGCCTTGGCAAAGGCCGTGGAATCGGAGTAAGGCGGAGCCAGGGGGAACCATGACGCTCGATCTGGCCGTGCTGGTGTCCGGGGGCGGGAGCAATCTCCAGTCCATCATCGACAAGGTGGAGGCCGGGCTCCTGGACGCCCGCATCCGGCTGGTGTTCTCCAACAAGCCCGAGGCCTTCGGCCTGGAGCGGGCGCGTCGGCACGGCATCCCGCAGGCCTCGTTCCTGCACACCGAGTTCCCGGACCGGAAGAGCTTCGACCGCGAGGTGGTGCGGGTCATCCGGGACCACGGCGCGGACACCCTGGCCCTGGCCGGGTACATGCGGCTGCTCACCCCCTGGTTCCTGGAGCAGTTTCCGGGCCGGGTGATCAACATCCACCCCGCGCTCCTGCCCAGCTTCCCGGGCGTGCACGGCCAGGCCGACGCCGCGGCCTACGGGGTCAAGCTCTCGGGCTGCACCGTGCATTTCGTCAACGAGGTCATGGACAACGGGCCGGTGATCATCCAGGCCGCGGTGCCCGCGCTCCCCAAGGACGACGGGTCGAGCCTGGGCGCGCGCATCCTGGAGTACGAGCACCGCATCTATCCCCAGGCCCTCGCGTGGTTCGCCCAGGGACGGCTGGCCGTGGACGGCCGCAAGGTGGTGCTCCGGGACGACGACCGGCCCAAGGCCCAGCTCCACNNGAACCCGCCGCTGGAGGAGGGATTCTGATGGCCGAGCCCTTCCGCTTCGCGCTGGGAGACGGGGAAAAGGCCGCACTCAAGGACCTGGTGCGGCTGTCCATCCTGCAGGAACTCATGCCCGAGCGGAAGGTGAAGCTTCCGGACGCGCCCACCCCCATGCTGCGCAAGGAGCTGGGGGCCTTCGTGACCCTGAAGATCGGCGGCCGGCTGCGGGGCTGCATCGGCT
>DKEU01000194.1:2478-3720 GCA_002452635.1 Desulfovibrionaceae bacterium UBA6814
GGCCGCGGCCTTCGAGGACCCGCGCTTCCCGGCCCTGCGGCCGGAGGAGTTCGAGCGCCTGGACATCGAGATATCCATCCTCTCCCCTGTCAGCGAGTGCGCGGACCCGGCGGCCATCGAGATCGGCCGGCACGGGCTCATCGTGCGCAAGGGCGGCCGGTCCGGGCTGCTGCTGCCCCAGGTGGCCATCGAATGGAAGTGGGACCGGGAGACCTTCCTGGCCCATACCTGCCTCAAGGCCGGGCTGCCGGAGAACGCCTGGAAGGGGGCCGGATGCAGCCTGTACTGGTTCGAGGCCGAGGTGTTCTAGTTGATTGTCCACATGTGGAAAAATTTTTTCCTTGACTTTAGTTATTCACAGCCCCTCCTCTGGCAACGCCATCCACGGACCTTCGCGGCATTTTTCGCCTCCCGCCTCTTCGACAAGCATATTTTGGCGTTGCCTATAACGCACCGGCATAACTGCATAATATAAAAATCTCTCCGCCCTGTCCGCCAAACAGGACCGGGTCGCGCGGACGCCCGCGCCCCGCAAGCCGCATCTGAACCGGCGTGCAGGGATGTGAACAATAAAAATGCTGCGCTTCCGGCATATTGACATATTGCGCCTGATTGGGGTTAGACAACGCCAAACCTAGGCGGATTGTTCCCGCACCGCGGGAGTTCTTGCAACTCGGACCAGCGTGATTCAACCAGGAGGGAAAGGAAATGTTCACTAAGGCGCAGTTCGTTGAGGCCCTGAAAGGCCAGTTGGCCGACGTGTTCCCCACCAAGGCCAGCGCCGAAAAGGCGTTTGACGCCTTCTGTGCGATCCTGGGCAAGGCCGTCGGCACCGGCAAGCGCGTCCGCCTGCCCGGCGTCGGTTCCTTCTCCGTGTCCACCCGCGCCGCCCGCACCGGCCGCAACCCGCAGACCGGCGCCAAGATCAAGATCCCGGCCAAGCAGGTGGTGAAGTTCTCCGTGGCCAAGGGCCTCAAGATCTCCGTCAACAAAAAGAAGTAGCTTTCCGTCTCGTCATCGGTCCGTCTCGCAGAACGGGCCGCCGCTTCAGCCGCGGCGGCCCGTTCGCTTTTCATACCAAGTTGCGAGCAAAACCCGTCCAGGGTTTTGCTCGCCTCGGCCCGGCGAAAACGCGGTTTCGCCCGGCCTCGCATGGGCTTCGCCCATGGCGCGCCGTCCTGGCGCGCGATACCAAGCTGCGTTCTTCGAACGCAACCTGGTATCAGGATTCGGGTTTCGCGC
>DKEU01000049.1 GCA_002452635.1 Desulfovibrionaceae bacterium UBA6814
CAGAAGACGCGCCATGAGGTGGATTCCGAGTACGTGGAAGTCGTCATGCTCCTGGCCGACAACAAGGGCAACAAGGAGAAACGGCTGACCAAGCAGTACAACAAGAAGCTGGGCAACGGCGAGGCCCGGGCCCTGCTCGTGTTCCTCGACCCTGCCGACATCAAGGGCACCGCGCTGCTGACCTGGGACCACGACAAGGACCCCAGCGACCAGTGGCTGTACCTTCCGGCCCAGGGCAAGATGCAGCGCATCGCCGAGGGCAGCAAGAAGAGCTACTTCATGGGCACCGACTTCACCTACGAGGACCTGGAGCCCGAAGACATGGACAACTATGTCTATACGGTGGTCAAGAGCGAGGCCCTGGACGGCGCGGCCTGCTGGGTGGTGGAGGCCGTGCCCGCCAACGAGGCCAAGAAGCGGGAGTCCAGCTACTCCAAGCGGCTCTTGTGGATCCGCCAGGACAACTACGTGACGGTCAAGGTCGAGTTCTACGACCGCCGCGAGCGGGTCATGAAGACCCAGACCGCCCACGACCTGGAAAACGTGCAGGGCACGGTGTGGCGGGCCCGCAAGACCCTCATGGACAACGTCTCCAAGGATCACAAGACGGTCATGGGCCTCAAGGCGCGCGAGCTGAACAAGCCCATCGACGACCAGGTCTTCACCGAGCGTTTCATTCTCAAAGGGTCACACCTGGAATAGGCGGGGCCTACCCCCCGCAGTGACGGAAATTTCCGTGGCCGGCGCGGCGGACGGCAGGGCCTGGTTCGACCGCGCCAGCCACCGCCGCGTCCCGAACCGCACATCCCCTGCTCCCCAACGGATACGACTATGCGCAGCCTCATGCTTTGGAGTTACCGGCACCCGGTGGTGGTCCTCGCCCTCCTCTTGGCCCTCTCCGTGGGTTCGGCCCTGGCCATTCCCATGGTGCGCATCGATGCCTCCTCCTCGGGCATGATGGCCTACGGCGACCCGGCCAAGCAGTTCTACGACCAGACCATGGAGCGGTTCGGCTCGGACAAGGTCACGGTGGTCTTTGTCCGGGCCAGGGACCTTTTCAGCCCGGACCGGCTGGAAAAGCTGGAGAAGCTCATCTACGCCCTGGAAGACCTCGAGGGCGTGCAGCGGGTGGAGAGCCTGTTCTCGGTCACCCACTTCAAGGGCCAGGACGGGTTCCTGGAGAGCAACCCGCTGCTCGACTATCCCCCGGCCGACCAGGAGGAGGCCGACCAGGTCAAGGCCAACGCCCTGGGCAATCCCCTGCTCGGGGGCAACCTCATCTCCAAGGACGGGATGGCCACGGCCGTCAACCTCTACCTCGACCCCGCTCCCGCGGACCCCAACTTCAACTACGTCATCTCCGACCGGATCGAGGAGGTCCTGGGGAACCACGCCACGGACTACGACGCCCTGTTCCAGATCGGCGGGGCGTACACCTGGAACCGGATCACCAACACCATCCTGACCGACCAGTTCAAGATCGTCCCCCTCTCGGTGGCCTGCCTGCTGATCATGATCGTGGTCACCATGCGCACCCTCTCGGCGGGCCTCCTGCCCATGATGACCGCCGGCCTGTCCGTGCTGTGGACCCTGGGCTTCATGGGAATCGCGGGCATCCCGGTCACCGTGCTCACGTCCATCTTCCCCGCGCTCGTCATCGTGATCGGGTCCACCGAGGACACCCACATGCTGTCCGAGTACCTGGAGGGCGTGGCCGAGCGCCCGGGGGACCGCGCCTGGGGCGTGCAGTTCATGGCCGGCCGGCTCGGCACCGCGGTGCTGCTGACCACCCTGACCACGGTCTTCGGCTTCGCCGCGATCATGATCAACGACATCATCATCGTGTGCCAGTTCGGCCTGGTGACCACGGTGGCCTTCCTCACCAACCCCATCGCCACGTTCATGGCCACGCCGGTCTATCTCCGGTACTTCGGCCCGCGGCGCGCCCCCAAGTGCTTTGCCGAAGGCGAGCAGGACATCTTCAAGCGGCTGGGGGAACGGCTGGTCACCCTGCTGCGCACCAGGCCCCGCACCGTGATGTGGACCATGTGCGGCATGGCGGTGCTGCTGGGCGGCATCGGCCTGACCATCCGGATGGACAACGACATCCTGGCCTATTTCAAGGAAAAATCCGAGGTGCGCCAGCGCGTGCGGGTCATGCACGATCACCTGGCCGGCGCCTACACCCTGACCCTGCGCATCATCGGGGGCCAGCCCGGCACCTTCCGGGCTCCCGAGAACCTCGCCCAGATCGCCCGGTTCCAGGACGAACTGGCCAAGGAAGGGCTGGTGGACAAGAGCACCTCCCTGGCCGACTACGTCCGGCTGCTCAACCGGGAGATGAACAACGGCGACCCGGCGCTCTTCACCATCCCGGACAGCCCCGAACTCATCGCCCAGTACCTGCTCTTCCTGTCCCGCGACGACATCGACCGCTACGTCACCGGAGACTTCTCCGAGGCCGCGGTGGTCATCCGGCACAACATCAACTCCTCCCAGGACCTGCTGGAGACGGTGGAGCGGATGAAGGCCATCCTGGGCCGCACCGTGAACCCGTACTTCCATGCCGAGTTCACCGGCGAGAACCTGATGTCCAACAAGGCCGCGGTGTCCATCGCCTCGGGGCAGGTGCAGAGCCTGGCGATCCTCTTCGGCGTCATGTTCATCATCATGTCCATCCAGTTCGTCAGCTTCAAGGCCGGGCTGCTCTCCCTGCTCCCCACCATGTACCCGGTGGCGCTCTTCTACGGGCTCATGGCCCTGCTCGACATCCCCCTGAACACCGGCACCTGCCTGGTGGCGGACATCGCCATCGGCATCGCGGTGGACGACACCATCCACCTCATGACGCGCTACTACAAGGAGATGCGGGTTCTCCAGGACACGCGCAAGGCCATCGACGCGGTCATCAAGGCCGAGATCCGGCCGGTCATCTCCACCTCCCTGGCCCTGGCCCTGGGCTTCGGGGTTCTGACCACCTCGCAGTTCGTCCCCATCATCCAGTTCGGCCTGCTCTCGTCCGCGGTGATGATCTTCGGCGTCATCGGCGACCTGTTCATGACCCCGATCCTCTGCACCAAGACCCACAGCACCACCATCTGGGACATGGTCTCCCTGCGCCTGGACGACAAGGTCATCTACGGCTCCAAGCTGTTCGCCGGGATGGCCCGCTGGCAGATCAAGCGGGTCGTGCTCCTGGGCCGGCTGCTCAAGGCCCCGGCCGGCAACCTGGCCCTGACCCAGGGCGAGCCCGGACACAGCATGTTCCTGCTCCTTTCCGGCAGGGCCAAGATCTTCGTCACCGGCCCCCAGGGCGAGGTGGTCTTCTCGCACGTGCAGCCCGGCGACGTGTTCGGCGAAATGGCCCTGGTTTCCGAGGGTCCCCGCTCCGCCAACGTGCAGGCCGAAGAGGACATGGAGTACATCGAGGTCACCTGGGACGGGCTGCGCCGCATCCAGCGCTTCCTGCCGCACATCTCCTCGCACCTGTACCTGAACCTCTCCCGCATCCTCGGGGAACGCCTGGCCGCCATGAACCGCGAGGCCTGCCACTGATGAGACGCCTCCTGGCCGCCGGGCTCGCCCTGCTGCTCCTGGCCGCGCCAGGGTTGCTCTGCGCCCAGGACCGGAGCGCGGACGCGCTGCTCGACGAGATGGACCGCGAGATCGGCGCGGCCCCGGCCCGAAGCGACCAGGAGCCCGCGGCGCCGCCCCAGGCGGCGCCAACGCCCGGCGACAGCCTGCTGGACGAGCTCGACAAGGAGCTCGGCCCGCCCGCGGCGGCAGAGAAGCCGGCTGCCGGCGACGACCTGCTGGACGAACTCGACAAGGAGCTCGGCGCGCCTGGCAAGGCCGCGTCCAAGCCGGCCGGCGCGGACGACCTGCTCGACGACCTGGACCAGGAGCTGGGCGGCAAGCCCGCCGAGGCGGACACGCCCGAATCCCCGGCGGCCAAGCCCGAGGCCCCGCCGGCCAAGCCGGCCGAGAACGCGCCGACCCCGCTCTCCGGCCTGGCCAAGAACCTGGACGGTGAGCTCACCGTGAGCCTGCAGCACTTCTGGGAGCAGGTCAGCGACGAGGACAACGACCTGGACCGCAACCCGGACCTGCTCGACGCCTGGCTGGAGCTGGACACCTTCGCCTCGGGCCAGGGCTGGCGGATCGACCTCGGGGCCTGGCTGCAGGGGGGCAACCAGGAGGAGCTGTACGCCGGGGCCATCGACAGCAAGGGCGGGGACGACCGCCGGCGGCACGCGACCCTGGACGAGGCCTACGCGACCCTGTCCCGGGACGACCTCGACCTGACCCTGGGCCGGAAGGTGGCCACCTACGGCCTGTCCACCCTCTACGCCCCGACCAACCGCTACGGCGCGGCCGACGCCAACGACCCGCTCAACCCGCGCGAATTCGGCGTCTGGCAGGTCAAGGCCGACTACTACCTCGACCAGGCCACCGTGAGCTGGACGGTCTTTCCCGTGCCCGAACGGAACCGGCTGCCGGTGAAGTCCTCGCGGTGGAACTCCAGCGGGGAGGACTACGAGTTCAGAAACCTGGAGGGCCTGGGGGGGCTCGGCACCAACAGCTCCCTGTCCGACGATCTCTCCGGCGTGGACGTGGTGGACGAGAAGCCCGAGGCCGAGCCTCGCAACGTCGGGAACCTGGGCCACGTCAAGGGCACCATCTCCGGCTGGGACCTGTTCGCCCTGGGGTATTACGGCCTCAACCCCTTTCCGGTGCTGAAAAAGAGCAGCGAGGGGCCGCAGACCACCTTCACCAAGGTGCGGACCCATGTGGCCAACCTGGGCGCGGGCTTCTCCACCACCCGGGGAAAATGGGAGTACCACGGCGAGGCGCTCTACAACTACGCCGTGGATCGGCGGGACGACGAGTACACCAACTATGTGGGCGGGGTGACCTACACCGTGGACGACCTGGCCAAGCGCCTGGGGCTGGACCGCATCGTGCTGACCGCCGAGTATGCCGGCGAATGGCTCACCGCCCCGCAGCGTTGCGACAACTATGTCGCGAGTTCCGAGAACGCCCGCGTCGGACGCAACGACGCCATTGTCCGGGCCGAGTTCAAGTACGACGAGGACCTGAACTTCGAGCTGGATTTCAACCGGGAGTTCGCCGAGGAGGGGCAGTTCGAGCGCTATGCCGTGAACTACGCCCTGCGCAAGGCCGTCAACCTCCACCTGTACTTCGACCACTTCTCCGGGTCGGACGAGAGCTATTACGGCCGCTGGGAGCGGAACAACCGCCTGGCCACCGAACTGAGCTACAGCTTCTAGCCGGCCCCGGCATCCCTATTGATTTTCGTGGATTGCCTACTATATTCTTGATACAGAAAGACAAGGGTTCCGGGCCGGCTGGCGGGTTCGGCCGGAGCCTGCTGACCGTGAAACCGGAAGGGGGGCGATCATGACCAGGAAGAAGAAGCGGTTCCTGCTGCCCGTGGACGGTTCGGAATGTTCCCTCAGCGCGGCCAAGTACGCCCTGGAGATGGCGGCTGCGGCCAAGGCTGCGGTGGAGGTCGTGACCTGCTACGACAAGGTCCCGGCCATCATGACCGACACCAGGGGCAAGTACCTCAAGGAATTCAAGAGCCTGCTCATCGCCGAAGCCAACAAGACCCTGGAGAGCTACGAGAAGCTCCTGGCCGACTCCAAGGTGGAGTACTCCCTCAAGGCCATCGAGGGCTCGGCCGGCCGGGTCATCAAGGACCTGGCCAAGACCGGCAAGTACGACCTCATCGTCATGGGCTCCAAGGGCCATTCCGAAGTGGCCGGGCTGTTCATGGGCAGCGTCACCCGCAAGGTGCTGACCAACGTGGTCTGCCCGGTGCTCATCGTGCCCTAGCAGGGCAGGGTCAGTTCGGTCGATCCGGAGAGGCGGCCAGGTGGGCCAGAATGTCCGCGCCCAGGTCCAGGACCCGGGCGCGCTTGGCCCGCACCGCCTCGTCCGGGTCCAGCAGGTCCAGGGCCCGGCGGTAGCGGGCCAGGTCCTGGCAGGACGCGGCGCAATGGTCGCGGTCTTCCCGCGCACAGGCGATGCAGGGTGACTTGGGGCTGAACATGGCTAGCCCCGTTATCGGCCCTTCCACGGAAAAGGATAGGCCCTTCCGGCCACGACTTCGGCGCCCGGACGGACCCCTGGTGAAGAATCCAGGAGGGACCGGCCTGTTGCCGCGCAGGGTCTTGAAAAAATTTCTCGCGTCAGCCATCCTGCCGGTATTGGAGCATGCCGCACCCCAGGGGCTGACGTCCGGGGCCGGCGCGCCCTCCCCGGGTCGCCGCCCGCGAACCCAATCCCGGCGCGGCTTCGCGGACATGCACATTTTCATTGCAAACTCCAACCTTCGTGGTAGAACCCCACGTTCTGCACCCTGCAGCAACTTTCCCTCTGGAGAATGAGGTCATGCGCACTCGCCGTACCTATGCCAAAGCCGGCCAAAAGGCGCCTCGGCGCTCCCGCGGCATGGTCCTGTCGCTGCTGTTGGCCTGCGCCCTGGTCCTGCTCACCGCAGTGGGCGTTTCCGCCCCCACTCCCGCGGCCCAGGCCGAAGGGCCCTTCTCCTTCGACGCCGTGGTGGCCAAGGCCAAGGCCCTGTCCAAGCAGCCCTACGTCCAGCCCAAGGGCATGGTCCCGGACTTCCTGCTGGGCGAGATCTACGACCAGTGGCGGGACATCCGCTTCAAGACCGAGAAGTCCCTGTGGCGCAAGCCCAAGAACAGCTTCTTCGAGGTCCAGTTCTTCCACCCCGGCCTGTACTACGACCGCACCGTGGCCATGAACGTGGTGGAGAACGGCAAGGCCAAGCACTATGCCGTGACCAAGGACATGTACGACTACGGCAAGAACACCTTCTACGACCAGGTGCCCAACGAGATCGGCACCGCGGGGTTCCGCTTCCACGCCCCGTACAAGAACAAGAACTACCCCGACGAGTTCCTGGTCTTCCTGGGCGCCAGCTACCTGCGCGGCGTGGCCGCCGGCCACCACTACGGCCTCTCGGCCCGCGGCCTGGCCGTGGACACCGCCTCGCCCAAGGGCGAGGAGTTCCCCTGGTTCCGCGAGTTCTGGCTCTTCACCCCCAAGACCGGGGAAAAGGACCTCACCCTCTACGCCCTGCTGGACAGCCCCAGCGTCACCGGCGCGTACGCCTACACCGCCCGGCCCGGGGCGGAGCTGGTCATCGACGTGCAGAGCGTGGTGTTCATGCGCAAGAACGTGGAGAAGATCGGCATCGGCCCCATGACCAGCATGTTCTTCTTCGGCGAAAACACCTACCCCAAGCCCGAGGACTACCGCCCCGAGATCCACGACTCCGACGGCCTGCTCCTGCGCATGGTCACCGGCGAGTGGGTCTGGCGGCCCCTGCAGAACCCCAAGGGCCTCCAGGTCAACTCCTTCCAGGCCCCCAACGTGCGCGGCTTCGGCCTGTTGCAGCGCGACCGCGACTTCAACAACTACCAGGACCTGGAAGCCCGCTACGAGAACCGCCCCTCCATTTGGATCGAGCCCAAGGGCGACTGGGGCGAGGGCCGGGTGGAGCTGGTGCAGATCCCCACCAACACCGAGATCAACGACAACATCGTGGCCTACTGGATTCCGGAAAAGCAGGCCGCGCCCGGCGAACCCATGCGCTTCGACTACCAGATGCGCTGGTACTCGCCCACGCCCGACGACGGCCCCACCGGCTTCTGCTCCGCCACCCGCATCACCCAGGGCAAGACCGACCTGGAGAAGATCTTCGTGCTGGACTTCGACGGCAAGGCCATCCGGGCGCTGAAGCCCGACGCCAAGGTCGAGGGCGTCATCTCCGTGGGCGCCGGCGCGCACCTGGTGGAGCAGCAGGCCTACCGCAACGACGTGACCGGCGCCTGGCGGCTCCAGTTCAAGATCGCCCTGGACAGCGAGTCCACTTTGGGCAAGGTTCTTCCGGACAAGCGGGCTCCGATCGAGATGCGCGTGTTCATGCGCAGCGGGTACGACGTGCTCACCGAGACCTGGAGCTACGCCTACAAGCCGCAATAATCCTCTGATGTCCCAGGAAAAAGACACCCCCGGCCCGGGCGCGCCCGCCTCCAGCGAGCCGCCCCCCGGGGGGACCCCCGCCGGCCGGCCGGTTGCCGACGGCCTGGAATCGGCCGGCCGCCGCCTGGCCGCCTACCTGCGCCGGCTGCCCCTGTCCGAGACCGAACGCTTCGAGACCGGCCTGGCCGTGCTCCAGGAACTGGCCGCCCAGAACCCCCCGGACCCCGGGCCCGCGGCCATCCGCCTGCTCCGCGCCCGCCTGGCCGACCGCGGCCTGGCCCAGGACCCGGCCATGCGCCCGCCCCTCGTGCGCGGGCACATGACGCCGGAGACGTGGCCCAAACGCTCCAAGCTGGCCGCCCTGGCCAGCCTCTTCGGGTTCAAGTCCATCCCCCCGCCCCCCAAGAGCGCGGGCAAGACCGGCCGCGAGTTCCTCAACCTGCCCTGGGGCAAGGTGGCCCGCCGCCGCCGGTTCTTCCTGGTCCTGGTCATGCTCCTGCCCACCGCGGCCGCGGTGTCGGTCATGGGCTCGTTCCTGCCCCACCGCGGCGCAACCCTGCTGGAATCCGCGGTGCTGGTGGTCTTCTCCGCCCTGTTCGCCTGGGTGTCGGTGGGCTTTTGGACCGCCACCTTCGGCTTCTTCACCATGCTGCGCCGCTACGAACGGGTCCTGGTGACCCGCGACATGGGCAAGCACGAGGCCGAGCCCCGGCCCGGGGTGCAGACCGCCCTCCTCTTCCCGGTGTGCAACGAGGACATGGACCGGGTCATGGCCGGCATCCGCGCCACCTACGTGTCCCTGCACCGCGCCGGCCGGCTGGACAACTTCCACGTGCACATCCTGTCCGACACCCAGGACCCCGACGCCTGGGTGGAGGAGGAGGCCGCCTGGCGGCGCCTGCGCGACGAGCTCCTGGCCCACGGCCGCATCTTCTACCGCCGCCGCCGGGTCAACCTGAAGCGCAAGAGCGGCAACGTGGCCGACTTCTGCCGCCGCTTTGGCCAGGCCTACACCTACATGGTGGTCATGGACGCGGACAGCGTCATGTCCGGCGCCACCCTCTGGCGCATGGTCTCCATCATGGAGCACAAGCGCCACGTGGGCATCCTCCAGACCGCGCCCGCGGTCACCGGCCGCCAGACCTACCTGGCCCGGGTGCAGCAGTTCGCCAACCGGGTCTACGGCCCCATGTTCGCCGCGGGCCTGCACTTCATGCAACTGGGCGACGCCCAGTTCTGGGGCCACAACGCCATGATCCGGGTGAAGCCCTTCATGCGCCACTGCGGCTTGGCCCGCCTGCCCGGCAAGCCGCCCCTGGGCGGCGACATCATGAGCCACGACTTCGTGGAGGCCGCGCTCATGCGCCGCGCCGGCTGGGGCGTGTGGCTGGCCTTCGACCTGGACGGGTCCTACGAAGAATCTCCACCCACCCTGCTGGCCGAGCTCTCCCGCGACCGCCGCTGGTGCCAGGGCAACCTCCAGCACCTGCGCCTGCTCTTCACCCGCGGTCTGTTCCCGGCCCACCGCGCCCTGTTCCTCAACGGGGTCATGGCCTACGGCTCGGCCTTCCTCTGGTTCTGCTTCCTGGTCCTCTCCTCGGTGGAGGCCGTGGTCGAGGCCCTGGCCACGCCCAACTACTTCCCCTTCGGCAAGAGCCTCTTCCCCACCTGGCCGGTGTGGAACCCGGGCTGGGCCCTGTCGCTCCTGGCCACCACCGGCGTCATCCTCTTCCTGCCCAAGGTCGAGAGCTACCTGCTGTGGCTCATCAAGGGCCGCACCAAGTACTACGGCGGCATGTTCCGCATGCTCCTGAGCATCGTCCTGGAGGTGGCCACCTCCACCCTCCTGGCCCCCATCCGCATGCTCTTCCACAGCAAGTTCGTGTTCATCACGCTCCTGGGCCGCAAGGCCGGCTGGGGCAAGCAGCAGCGCGACGACTCCGGCACCCCCTGGTCCGACGCCATCCGCTTCCACCTGGGCGGCACCATCCTGGCCGCCCTCTGGGGCGCCGTCCTGTTCGTCTACAACCGCTCCTTCTTCTGGTGGATCACCCCCATCCTGGTGCCCCTGCTCCTGGCCATCCCGGTCTCGGTCATCACCAGCCGCGCCGGCCTGGGGCTCCTGGCCCGCCGCCTGGGGCTGTTCCTCACCCCCGAGGAGGTGAACCCGCCCCGCGAGCTCGCCGACCTGGAAGGCTACCACGCGGACAACACCCGCCGCACCCCGGCCCTGGGCATCCCCAAGGGCCAGGGCTTCTCCCGCGCCGTGCTGGACCCGGCCACCCACCTGCTGCACCTGGGCGCCCTGGGCCGGCCCCGCTGCCTGGCCCCGGCCATCCGCGAACGCCGCGCCACCCTGGCCCAGAAGGCCCTGGAGATGGGCCCCGGCAGCCTCACCGCCCGCGAGAAGAAGGAACTCCTCTACGACCCCGCAGCCCTGGCCTCCCTGCACGAGGCGGCCTGGCAACTCAGCGACGAGCAGCTCAGCCGGGACTGGGGCGTCAGGCTGGAGTAGGGGGAAAACGGCGCACGAAGAGGGCGGATCGCGATCCGCCCCTACCGAAGAGGGCCCAGCCAACGCGCGGGAGCGGTGTTCTTGCGTAGGGGCGTATATGGCCCCGCCC
>DKEU01000053.1:0-6095 GCA_002452635.1 Desulfovibrionaceae bacterium UBA6814
TCAAGGAGCTCGACTGCCTCTACGGCATCACCCGCCTGGCCCAGAACCGGGAGCGGCCGCTGCCGGAGATGGCCGGCGCCATCGCCGATCTGATCTGCGCCTCCTGGCAGTATCCCGAGGTGGCCTGCGCCCGGATCACCCTCGACGGGGCCGAATACGCCACGCCGAACTTCCGCCGCACCCGGTGGCGGCAGGACGCGCCGATCATCATCCAGGGGGAGGAAGGCGGCCAGGTCGAGGTCTGCTACCTGGAGGAGCGTCCCGAGTCCGGCGAGGGGCCCTTTCTCACGGAGGAGCGCCGCCTGCTCGACGCGGTGGCCGACCTGGTGGGCCGCATCGTCACCCAGCGCCGGGCGGATGAGCAGATGCGGGCCCTGTCCCGCGAACTCATCATGATCCAGGAGAACGAGCGGCAGCGCATAGCCCGCGAGTTGCACGACCACCTGACCCAGGACCTCTCCGGGATCAAGGCGAACCTGGAGCGGCTCCTTGCCGCCAGCCCTCCGGCGGAGGCCCTCAAGCCGCAGGCCGCCGACGTGGTGGCCCGGCTGGCCGCGTCCATCTCCTCCATCCGAGACCTGTCCTATGTCCTCTTGCCCATGGGGCTCACCGAGCTCGGGCTGGTGAACACCGTGCTTCGCCACTGCGAGGAGTATTCCCAGCGCCACGGCATCGAGGTGGAGGTGTTCGCCGACGGCATGTCGGGCGTGAAGCTCGATTTCGAGACGCAGATCAACCTCTATCGCATCATCCAGGAGTCTCTGACCAACGTGCGCAAGCATGCCGCGGCCTCCCGGGTGACCGTCAGGCTCCTGGCCTCCCATCCCCACCTGCTGCTGCGCATCGACGACGACGGCCGGGGGGCCATGCTGGACGAATGCCAGGCCCGGGCTGGCCGGGAGCGGCGCATAGGCCTCTGGAGCATGCGGGAGCGGGTCCGCCTGCTGGGCGGCAAGATCAGTTTCCAAACCCGGCCGGGGTGCGGCATGCGCATCCGGGTGGAGGTTCCCCTGATGAGGAGGAAGCGTGACTCCCAAGCGCATCCTGATCGTTGACGATCATCCGCTGTACCGTGACGGCCTCAAGGCCAGGCTGGCGCAATGCGAGGAGTTCGAGGCCGTGGGCGAGGCCGGGACCTTCGCCAAGGGCCTGCTGCTGGCCAAGAAGCTCAAGCCCGACCTGGCCATGGTGGACATCTCCCTGCCCGACGGCAGCGGCATCGAACTGACCCGGGAGATGATGGCGATCCTGCCCCGCCTGGGGGTGATCATCGTCAGCATGCACTCCAAGGTGGACTTCATCGCCGCGGCCTTCCAGGCCGGAGCCTCGGGCTATGTGGCCAAGGAGTCGGGCGCGGACTGCATCATGCAGGCCATCGAGAGCGTGACCTCGGGACGGCAGTTCCTGGACAGCCTGCTGTCGCCCAAGGTCGTGAGCCGGTTGAACGCCGTGTCCGAACGCAAGGCCAAGTGCATTGACGAATCCTACGGCAAGCTTTCGCTGCGGGAGCAGCAGATCATGCGCCTCCTGGCCGAGGGGCTCTCCATCAAGGAGATAGCGAGCAAGCTCTACGTCACCCGCAAGACCGTGGGCAACTACCGCTACTCCATCATGAACAAGCTGGGCATCAAGAGCCCTCTCGCCTTTGTGCGCCATGCCGCGCGCCTGGGCCTGGTGGATATCGAGGCCGAGGGAGAGTAGCGCGCCTGGGCCTTGCACCGGCCAGGGCGCTCTCCTGCGTCTAGCTCCAGGAACACAACGCGCTAGCGCATTTCACGCTTGAAACAAGCTGAAGAATTGAAATGATATCCTATCATTTCAAAGAAATGCACAAGAGCATCTAACGCTTTTCAAGCGTAAGATGCTCTAGCTTTCGCCGTCCGGCCCGTGCGCCGGCAGGCGGAAGGCGAAGCAGGAGCCCCGGCCGCCCGGGCCGGGCTCGGTCCAGATGGTCCCGCCGTAGTGCTCCACGATCTGCTGGCAGATGGCCAGGCCCAGGCCCGTGCCCTTGGGCTTGCTCCGGTCCCGGTCCCCCTCGGTCATCTGGTAGAACTTCTGGAAGATGAGCGCCCGCTCGGCCTCGGGCACGCCCGGGCCGGTGTCCGTGACCCGGATCTCCGCCGCCCCGTCCACGGCCCGGGCCGCCAGCTGCACCCAGCCCGACTCGGTGAACTTGAGCGCGTTGTGCAGGAGGTTCATGACCACCTGCTCCACCCGGTCCCGGTCCGCGCGCACCGCGGGCAGGGCCGCGGGGAGGCGGATGCGCAGGGACAGCGCGGGCTTGGCCGCGAAGGCCCCGGCCACGGCTGCGTGCGTGTGGGTCAGCAGCTCGGCCAGGTTCAGGTCCTCGTCGCGCCATTGCATCCGGCCGGACTCGATCTTGTTCAGGTCCAGGAGGTCCCCCACCAGCCGGGACAGGCGCTGCCCCTCCATCACGATGATCTCCGCATCCTCCACGATGAGCCGGCCCTTGCGCTCCAGCACCGGGTCCTGCCGGGCCAGGTCCGCGAAGTGCCGGGAATGGAGCTTCTGGATCATGCGGGCGAAGCCCAGGATGGAGGTGAGCGGGGTGCGCAGCTCGTGCGAGGCCGAGGACAGGAAGGCGCTCATCTGGGCGTTGAGATCCCGCAGCCGCTGGTTGGCCTCGGTGAGCTCCGAGGTGCGGGCCGCCACCTGGCGCTCCAGGCCGGCGTGGGCAGCCAGCAGCTCGGCCTCGGCCCGCTTGCGCTCGGAGATGTCCTGGCACAGGACCTGGTGGGCGGGCCGGCCGTTGAACTCGATGAGGCGCACCGACATCTCGGTGGGGAAGGGGGTTCCGTCGGCCCGGAGCATGGTGGCCTCGTAGCGGGTGGGCAGGCCGGGTTCGCCCGCCATGCGTCGCTTGGCCATGTCCAGGATGCGGGGCCGTTCTTCGGCCGGGAATTGTTCGAACGCATTGCGGCCGACCATGGCCGTGGGGGTGGGAAAGCCGAAGGTCTCGGCCGCGGCCGGGTTGGCGAACACCACCTCCCCGTCCTGGAAGATGACCAGGCCCAGGGGCAGCATCGCCACCAGGGTGCGGTACTTCTCCTCCTTCTCGGCCAGGGCGCATTCCGCCCGCTTGATGTCGGACACGTCCAACACGATGCCGCGGATGCCCTCGGGCCGTCCCTCCCGGGTGATGACGTGGGAATAGATGCGCACCGGGACGACCCGGCCGTCCTTGTGCAGGCAGCGGTACTCCCCGCCCGAGAGGTTGGCTCCGGCCAGTTGGCGGCCGAGGTTCTCCCGGGTCCGGTCCCGGTCCCCGGGGACCACCATGTCCAGGACGAACAGACCGGACGCCAGGTCCTCCTGGGTATAGCCGAACATCTCCGCAGCAGTGGCGTTGAGGAAGGTGAAGCGGCCCTGCAGGTCCAGTTCGAAGACGGTCTGGGGCAGGTTGTCCACCAGGTCGCGGAAGCGGGCCTCGCTCTCGCGCAGGGCGTCCTCGGCCCGGCGGCGCTCTCCCACCTCCCGGGTGAGCACCAGGTTGGAGCGGATGAGGTTGGCGGTGCGCTGCTCCACGCGGGTCTCCAGCTCCTGCTTCAGGCCGGTGAGCCGGGCCTTGGCGGCCTTGAGCTCGTCCACCGTGGCGGCCACCAGCAGGGTGGTGGTGGAGGCCACGGCCAGGGCGGCCAACTGCCCGGTGGCCAGGCTCCCGGGGTCGCCCGAGCCGAAGAGGCCCACGCCTTGCGCCACGCCCACCATGCCCAGCATGCCGAGCAGGGACGAGCACAGGGCCACGCCCCAGACCCCGAAGCGGAAGGCGCACCAGACCATGACCGGCAGGAGCAGGGTGCCGGCCGCCCCGCCCAGGGTGGACAGGACGCCGGCCAGGATGAGCAGGCGGATCGCGGCGAGCAGGGCCAGGGCCGCGGCCATCTCCAGGAGCCGGGCCTGGGTCAGGGCCGGCCGCTCCGGAGTGAAGAATCCCAGCAGCGCCGGGGTGAAGATCAGCACCGAGGTGGCCTGGGCCAGCCACCAGGCCACGAAGGTCGCCGGGGCCTGGTGCAGCGGGGCCAGGCCCGCGGCCACCAGGGCGGCGCAGCCCAGGGCCGCGGCGAAAAAGGCCGCGCCCAGGGCCACCATGATGTAGAGGCCGACCTGGCGCAGCCGGGCAAAGGGCCACGCCGGACCCAGCCGGCGCAGGGCCGCGTGCGCGCCGGCCACCACCAGGGCCTGGCTGGCGGCCAGGGCCACGGCCAGGGCCAGGGCCGAGGCCGGCCCCAGGCCGGCCAGGTCCCGGGCCGCGGGATAGGTGGCCAGCACCGCGCCCAGGATCAGGCCGGGCAGGATGCGCAGCCCCGCGGCCAGGGCCAGGCCCAGGGCCAGGCCGGTGGAGGGCCACAGGGCGAGGGCTCCGGGGCCGGGCAGGAGGGAGAAGGCGCCCAGCCAGCCCAGCAGGGCATAGCCCAGGGCTGCGCCCAGCCAAGCCGCGGCCCCGCGGCTGCGCGGGGCCAGTGCGGCGAGGATTCCGGACAGGGGCTGGGCCATGCTCTCCCTTAGGTTGCGAATGAATTGGCGGGGATGGTGAATTGTACCCGGCCGGCCTCGTCAGTCAAGGCCGTTGCCTCACCCCTGCACGGCGGCGCGCCGCCGCGCCAGGTGCAGGTTGGGCAGGGCGATGCCGGCCACGATGCAGGCCACGCCCCCCAGCTGGGGCAGGGCCACGGGCTCGCCCAGCACCAGGGCGGCCAGCACCAGGGTGGCCACCGGCTCGAAGGAGGAGAAGATGGAGGCCAGGGCGCTGCCCACCAGCTCCACCGCGGCGAAGAGCAGGGACACGGCCAGGGCCGAGGTGATGAGCCCCATGCCCGCGGCCAGGGCCAGGCGCGGGCCGTCCAGGGCCAGGATGGGCCCGGGCCCGCCCACCAGGTTGAAGAACAGGGCCGCGAACAGGATCACGTACAGGGTCAGGCTGCGCGCCCGCTCGCCCTTGAGGAAGGCCTGCACCAGGGTCAGGTAGCAGGAGTAGGCAAGCATGGCCCCCAGGGCCAGGAGCACGCCGCGGGGCGGCATGTCCCGGGCGAAGGCGTCGTAGAACACCAGGCCGCTGCCCGCCAGGACCAGGAACAGGGACACCCCCACCACCCGGTTGATGCGGGTGCGGCCCAGGGCCGCGGCGGCCAGAGTCACGGTGAGGGGGTAGATGTAGAGGATGAGGGAGGTGGTGGCCGCGGGCACGTAGGCCAGGGAGCCCATGAAGCACAGGCTCTGCACCGGGTAGATGCAGACCCCGAGCAGGGCGGCCTTGGCCAGGGTGCGCGGCCCCACCCGGAGGAGCTCCGGCCGGGTGGCCGCGGTGAAGCCGGCCATGATGAGGGCCCCGGCCAGGAACCGGTATTGCACGATCTCCCAGGTGGTCAGGCCCAGGCCGTAGCCCAGCTTGCCGAAGATGGCCAGGGTGCCGAAGCAGCACGCCGACAGGACCGCATACACCAGACCGCGCATGCCCGCCTCCTGCCCGCGAGCTATCGCCAAAATCCGGGCCCGGCAAGGGCCGGGCCCGGGAGGGATGCTAGTTGCCCGCCTCGTCCCTGGCCCGGATCTCGGCGCGCTTGATCTTGCCCGAGATGGTCTTGGGCAGCTCGGCCACGAAGTCGATGACCCGGGGGTACTTGTAGGGCGCGGTCACGGTCTTCACGTGCTCCTGCAGCTCCTTGGCCAGCTCCTCGGAGGCCTCGAAGCCTGCGGCCAGCACCACCGTGGCCTTGACCGCCTGGCCGCGCACCTTGTCGGGCACGCCGGTGACCGCGGCCTCGATGACCGCCGGGTGGGAGATGAGCGCGCTCTCCACCTCGAAGGGGCCGATGCGGTAGCCCGAGCTCTTGATCAGGTCGTCCATGCGGCCCAGGAACCAGTAGTACCCGTCCTCGTCCATCCAGGCCTTGTCGCCGGTGTGGTAGATGCCGTCGTACTCGGCCGCGGCGGTGCGCTCCGGGTCGTCCAGGTAGTGGGTGAACAGGCCCAGGGTGCGCGGGGAGGGCACCTTGATGCAGATCTCCCCCTCCTCGCCCGGGGCCACCGGCTTGTTGCCGGCGTCCAGGAGCACCAGGTCCCAGCCCGGGCAGGGC
>DKEU01000053.1:6121-8595 GCA_002452635.1 Desulfovibrionaceae bacterium UBA6814
GGTCTCGGTCTGGCCGTAGCCCTCGTAGATGGGCAGGCCGGTGGCGGTCTTCCAGGCGTAGAACACCGAGTCGTTCAGGAGCTCGCCCGCGGTGGTGCAGTGGCGCAGGTGGGAGAGGTCGAACCTGGACAGGTCCTGGCGCACCAGGAAGCGGTACACCGTGGGCGGGGCGCAGAAGGAGGTGACCTGGTTGTCGGCCATGACCTTGAGCAGGTCCGCGGGGTCGAACTTGCCGCGGAAGTCGTAGACGAACACCGAGGCCCCGGCCATCCACTGGCCGTAAAGCTTGCCCCACACCGCCTTGCCCCAGCCGGTGTCGGCCACGGTGAGGTGCACGTCGCCCTGGCCCAGGTCGTGCCAGTAGGCGCCGGTCAGGTAGTGGCCCAGGGGGTAGGTGTGGGGGTGCTCCACCATCTTGGGCATGCCCGTGGTGCCCGAGGTGAAGAAGATGAGCAGGGGGTCGCTGCCGCCCGCCGCGTCCGCCGGCCGGGGGAACTCGTCCGCCGCGCCGGTCCGGATGTCCTCCAGCCGCGCCCAGCCGGGCAGGGCCTCGCCCGGGCCGGCCTGCACCAGGTGGCGCAGGGTGGGGGCTTCGGCGCAGGCGGCCTGGACCTTGGCCGCCTGGGAGTCCTCGCAGATGACCCCGGCGATCTTGCCGAAGTTGGCCCGGTACACGATGTCCTTGGTGGTCAGCAGGTTGGGCGAGGGCACCGCCACCGCGCCCAGGCGGTGCAGGGCCAGCATGGCGGTCCAGAACTCGATGCGCCTGAACAGGATGAGCATGAGCCGGTCGCCCTTCTTGACGCCCATCTCCTGGAGGGCGCCCGCCAGGCGGCAGGACTCGCGCTGCAGATAGGCGAAGCTCACGTCGCGGCGGACGTTGTCCGGGCCCACGTGGACCAGGGCCGCGCGCTGGGGATGGGCGGAGGCGATGGGATCGAAGCTGTCGAAGGCGAAGTTGTAGCCCTCGGGCATGTCCACCGTGTAGGTGGCCTGGAACTCTTCGTAGGTGGCGGGTTTGAGCTTCTGCATGTCGGCTCCTAGGAGTCTGTTGGAAGAATCCGTTCCTGCAGGCCGTTCAAAAACCGCGAGGGCAAGGCGCGAGAAAACGTCAAGGCCGAAGCCCTTGAGCCGTCAGCGAGTCTTCGAGCGCTACAGCGCAAGAGAGCAACGCTGTATTCGACATACGTGAGGGTTTGACGTTTTCGAAGCAACGCAGCCATCGCGGGATTTTCAACGGCCTGCTAGAGGATCACGTCCAGGAACTGGGCGTCCTGCCCGTCCAGGCCGCGCAGGGCGTGGGGGTTGGAGGCGTCGAAGTACAGGGAGTCCCCGGGCTCGAGCACCAGCTTCTTGCTGCCCAGGGAGACCTCCAGCCGGCCGGCCAGCATGTACACGAACTCCTGGCCCGGGTGCTGGGTGAAGGTCAGGGCGGCCTCCTCCTTGGCCGGAACCCGGATGAGGAAGGGCTCCATCTTGCGGCCGGTGAAGGTGTAGGCCAGGTTGCGGTAGTCGTAGTCCTTGCGCCGCTCCACGGACAGGCCCTGGCCCTTGCGCACCAGGCAGTAGTCGTGCAGCCGGGCCTCGCCGCCGGAGAGCAGCACCGTGAGGTCCACGCCTCCGACCTTGGCCGCGGCGGCCACGTAGCTCACCGGAATCTCCACCGTGCCCGACTCGTAGCGCTCCAGGGTCTCCAGGCTCACGCCCAGGCGCTCGGCCATGGCCGAAGGGCCCAGCCCGATGGCCTCGCGCAGCCCGCGCAGCCGGGGCCCGATCTCCTTGTAGGCCTGTTCCATGATGTTCTCCCTCTCGGTTGCGATAGAGGAGTCTGTTTTTGTAAAAAACTTCGTTTTTTTAATTGCTAGGCGTCGGGGAACAGCTCGGCGGCCAGTTCCCGCAGCTTGTACTTCTGCACCTTGCCGCTGGCGGTCATGGGGTAGGCGTCCAGGAAGTGGACGTAGCGGGGGATCTTGTGCCAGGCGATCTTGCCGCGGCAGTAGTCCTGCACGTCCTCGGGGGTGAGGGCCACGCCCTCCCGGAGCACGATGAAGGCTCCCACCTCCTCGCCGTACTTGCGGCTGGGCACGCCCGCCACCTGCACGTCCTTGACCCCCTCCATGTGGTAGAGGAACTCCTCGATCTCGCGGGGGTAGATGTTCTCCCCGCCGCGGATGATCATGTCCTTGAGCCGGCCGGTGATGGCCAGGTAGCCGTGCTCGTCCATGACCCCCAGGTCGCCGGACTTGAGCCAGCCGTCCGGGGTGACGGCCTTGGCCGTGGCCTCGGGCATGTTGTAGTAGCCCTTCATGATGTTGTAGCCGCGGCAGCACACCTCGCCCTGCCGGCCCCGGGGCAGCTCCTCCCCGGTCTCGGGGTCGGCCACCTTGACCTCGATGCCGGGCATGGACCGGCCCACGGTCTCGGTGCGGCGCTTGATGTCGTCGTCCCGGCGGGTCTGGGTCATCACCGGCGAG
>DKEU01000068.1:0-427 GCA_002452635.1 Desulfovibrionaceae bacterium UBA6814
GTTCCTCGAACCCGGGGAACGCGGTCTGGCGCAGGTACTTCTCCTCGGTGGAGAAGTGGGCGCGGGCGTAGTCCTTGAGCCGCGACACCAGGGAAGCCAGGATGTCCCGGGACTTGCCCTCCTTCATGGCCTCGTGCAGTTCGTTGATGAGGCCGAGCAGCCCCTGGTGCTGGGCGTCTATCTCCCGCACTCCCACGGAAAGGGATTCGTTCCACTCGACGATGGCCATGCAAGCCTCCGGCAGAACATGTTTCGATGGCATGGAACTACCCGGTTTTGTTGCCGGGGTGAAGCCCTTTCCCGCCATGGCGTCCCGTGCTACAGGGGCCACGGCCGCCGCGCCGTAGAACGCTCCCAGGAAAACCCGCCATGCCTGAAACCGCCCCCGCACCCAAGACCCTCATCGTGGCCGAGAAGCCCTCGGTGG
>DKEU01000068.1:441-2195 GCA_002452635.1 Desulfovibrionaceae bacterium UBA6814
GCATGATGGAAGGGCCGCGCCACGTCGTCACCTGGGCCGTGGGCCATCTGGTGGGCATCGCCGAGCCCGATGAGCAGGACCAGGCCTGGGCCGGCCGCTGGTCCCTGGCCCAGCTCCCCATCCTGCCCCGCAAGTTCAAGCTGCGCATCCTGGACAAGACCGCGGACCAGTTCGAGACCATCAAGTCCCTCATGCTCGACGCGCGCATCGGCGACATCGTGAACGCCACGGACGCGGGCCGCGAGGGCGAGCTCATCTTCCGCCGCATCTATCTGCTGGCCGGGTGCGCCAAGCCCGTGCGCCGGCTCTGGGCCTCGGACATGACCGAGGCCGGCCTGAAAAAGGCCCTGGACGCCGCCTTCCCGGACGAGCAGAAGCGCAACCTGGGCCTGGCCGCNNGACTGGCTCATCGGCATGAACTTCTCCCGCCTGTTCACGGTCCTGGACCGGGACCTAGTCACCGTGGGCCGGGTGCAGACCCCGGTGCTCAAGCTGTTGGTGGACCGCCGCCGGGAGATAGAGAACTTCACGCCCCGGGACTACTGGACCGTGGACGCGACCTTCGAGAAGACGGGAGAGGAGGGGGCCGAACGGTTCGCGGCCCAGCGCCACAACCCCCCGGACTTCAGCGAGACCCGGATGGACGACCGGGAGCAGGCCGAGGCCGTGGCGGCCAAGTGCCTGGGCCAGGAGGGCGCGGCCGACGAGGTGAAAAGCCGCAAGGGCTCCCAGAAGCCGCCCCTGCCCTTCGACCTCACCACCCTGCAGCGCGAGGCCAACTCCCGGCACGGGTTCTCGGCCCAGGACACCCTGACCATCGCCCAGGGCCTGTACGAGTCCAAGAAGGTGCTCACCTACCCGCGTACCGACTCCCGGCACCTGACCAAGGAGATCTTCAAGGAGCTCCTGGACCATTTGCGCGCCATCTACCATCACTTCCCGGACGTGACCCCCCTGGCCGCCGAGCGCATCAAGGCGGGNNCCACCACGCCATCATCCCCACGGCCCGCAAGGTGGAGCGCGCGGCCCTCAACGACCGGGAGTGGGCCATCTACGAGATGGTCTGCCGCCGCACCCTGGCCGCGTTCCTGCCGGACGCCACCTTCGCCGCCACCACCCTGTGGATCAACGTGCAGGGCGAGCGCTTCAAGGCCACGGGCAAGGTGTTCGCGGACCGCGGCTGGCTGGCAGCCGAGCCCTGGCGCGCGGCCGAGGACAACCCGCTGCCCAAGCTGCGCAAGGGCTCCAAGGTCCTGGCCTCCGAGGTGACGGCGGTCCCCCACCAGACCAAGCCGCCCCAGCACTTCACCGACGCTTCGCTCCTGGCCGCCATGGAGACCGCGGGCAAGCTGGTGGAGGACGAGGAGCTGGCCGCGGCCATGAAGGACCGCGGCCTGGGCACCCCGGCCACCCGNNCCCGCAAGTACGTGGACAAGTCGGGCAAGCGCCTCATCGCCTCGGACCGCGGCCTGCACGTGGTGGACACCGTGGCCGGCCGCCTGCCCGAGGTGGCCTCGCCCGAGATGACCGGCGAGTGGGAGAAGCGGCTCAAGGACATCGAGGCCGGCAAGGACACCTATCCCGAGTTCATGCGCGACATCCGGCAGCAGGTCTTGAACGGCGTGCGCAGCGTGGCCCGGCCCCAGCGGCCCCCGCGCCCTGCGCCGCCCCGTCCCGCGCCTGCCCCCGAAACCCGGGAACCCAATAACCACGCCAGCGGACAACCAGTCGAGCCCGCCGCCCCTGCCGCTCCC
>DKEU01000068.1:2212-2522 GCA_002452635.1 Desulfovibrionaceae bacterium UBA6814
AGCAATGCCTGGTCCTGCGCCAATTTCCTGCCCGAGCACGGAGGCTGCGGCTTCGCCATCCCCCGCACCTTCCGGGGCGGGGCCGTGAGCGAGGACCAAGCCCGGGACCTCTTGGCCAAGGGCCGCACCTTCACCCGGGTCCGGGTCAAGACCCGCACCGGCACGGCCAAGATGCTGTTGCGCCTGGCGGACGGGAAACTGGAGGCCTTTTTCAAGGACTGAGTGTTGCAGCTTGCGGAATTGACAAGAGACTGGCGGCATTCTAGTTGCAAAGCATCATAGCAGCGCAACCAGCGCCTCGGAGGAGTCA
>DKEU01000031.1 GCA_002452635.1 Desulfovibrionaceae bacterium UBA6814
TGCTCGTATTTGGCCAGGAACGGGGAAAGGTCGAAATCCATGCCTGCCTCCGCAAGAAGGGTGCGCGCCGGCCGATCCGGAAATGGGAAAGTAAGGCCTCGGTTCGGGAAGTCGAGGGCCGGACGGGAAAACGGCGCGGCGGTCCGGGTTGGGCGCGTGGCCCTGAATACGCCAAAGGGAGCGGCGGTTGCCCGCCGCTCCCTTTGAAACTCATGCAGCGGAAGGGTCCGCTATTCCTCGGTGACGGTGATGGCGTCCTGCTCGCAGACTTCCACGCAGGACTCGCAGCCCAGGCACTCTTCCATGTTCACCGGCACGGCCTTGCCGTCCTGGAGCTCATAGACCTCCACCGGGCACACGTCGACGCATTCGCCGTCACCGACACACTTGTCGTGGTCAACACTCACTTGGTAGCCCATGATACAACCTCCATGATGGTTTCTAAATTCCTTGACGCTGCCGGGGCCTGCCGGGCCCGTGGAGTGGTTGCACCCATTGGGAGGGCCCGGGACGCGGTCCCTGGAGCGGACCAAGTCGTTGCGCTAGCATACGGCAATCCCGGATAGCCCCCTTCGTCCCGCGGTGTCAAGGGCCTGCCGTCTCCTTGGGATTTGCCAGAAATTTTTCAATTAAATCAAGAGCTTTACATAGTACCGCCGGTTTTCGCGCACCACCAGGAGCAGCAGGCTGTTGCGCATGCGGTAACGCGCAAAGGCCTCGGCGAAATCCTCGGGCCGCTCCAGCACGATGCCGCCCAGCTTGAGCACCAGGTCCCCGGGCTGCAGGCCCAGCTTCTGGGCCGGGCTGCCCGACCGCACCTGGGACACCGCCAGGGCGCCCTGGGGCGAGGCGGCCAGGGTCAGGCCCCAGCGCCCGAAGGCCAGTTCCGGCACCCGCTCCACCGGGAAGGCCCCGGCCTCGGCGGTCAGGTTCAGGGACTTGCCCTCCCGGAACAGGTTCAGGGCCAGCCGCTGCCCGGTCACGTAGTTGCGCAGGAGCTGGAGGTAGTGCTCCCGGTCCTCCACGGGCACGCCTTCCACGGACAGCAGCACGTCCCCGGGCTTGATCCCGGCCCGCGCCCCTGGGGAGCCGTCGTACACCTCGGTGACGAGCATGCCCCGGGTGCTGGACAGGTTGAAGTACCCGGCCAGGGACTGGTCCAGGTTCTGGGCCAGCAGGCCGAGCCATACGTGGGCCACCGCGCCCTTGCTCAAGAGCTCATCCACCACCCGCCGCGCCTTGTCGATGGGGATGGCGAAGCCGATGCCCTCGGCATTGGCCTGGATGGCGGTGTTGATGCCGATGAGCTGGCCCAGGATGTTGAGCAGCGGGCCGCCCGAGTTGCCCGGGTTGATGGCCGCGTCGGTCTGGATGAGGTCGGTGAAGGTGCCCTGGTCCGAGCGGATGGTCCGCCCCGAGGCCGAGATGACCCCGGTGGTCACGGTGTGCGAGAACCCGTAGGGGTTGCCGATGGCGATCACCGTCTCGCCCATGAGCAGGTCCCCGGACGCGCCCATGGCCGCCTGGGGCAGGCTGCCCGCCTTGTTCAGGCGCAGCACCGCCAGGTCGAAGTCCGGGTCCGAGCCCAGCAGCTCGGCCTCGAACTCCCGGCCGTCCAACAGGCGCACGGTGATGCTCGACGCGCCGGCGATGACGTGGGCGTTGGTCAGCACCAGGGCCTTCCTGCCGTCGATGATGACCCCGGAGCCCAGGCTCTGCCGGGTCACCTTGCGCTTGCCGCCCCGGCCGAAGAAGTCGCGGAGCATGGGGTTGCCGAACTGCTGCGCGAACAGGTCGGCAAAGGGATTCACGTTCTCCTCCACCACCTGGGAGGTGGTGATGTTCACCACCGCCGGGGCCACGGACTGCACCGCCCGCACCACCGGGGTCAGGCGCGGGCTGTCCTCGGCCCGGGCGGACAGGGGGAAGAGCAGGACCAGCAGGAAGGCGAAGAACAGAATGCGCCGCATGCCTAGCGACCTCCCGCCTGGCCACCCATGGCGGCCATGGACTGGAGCCTGCGGATGCGCTCCTCCACCGGCGGGTGGGTGCTGAACAGCCCGGCCAGGCCGCCGGCCAGGGGATTCACGATGAACATGTGCGCCGTGGCCGGGTTGCCCTCCTGCATGGGCAGGCGCTGGCTCGCGCTGGAGAGCTTGCCCAAGGCCGAGGCCAGGGACAGGGGGGTGCCGGAAATCTGCGCCCCGGCCTTGTCCGCCTCGAACTCCCGGGTGCGGGAGATGGCCATCTGCACCAGCATGGCCGCCAGCGGGGCCACGATGGCCAGGGCCAGGGCCCCGAAGGGACCGCCCCCGCCCTCGTCGTTGCTGCGGCCGCCGCCGAAGATGGCGGTCCACTTGAGCATGTTGGCGATCATCATGATGACCCCGGCCATGACCGCGGCCACGCTCTGGGTCAGGATGTCCCGGTTGCGCACGTGCCCCAGTTCGTGGGCCAGCACCCCGCGCAGCTCCTCCGGGGAGAGCAGGCGCAGGATGCCCTCGGTCACCGCCACCGCGGCGTGCCGGGGGTTGCGGCCGGTGGCGAAGGCGTTGGGCGTCTGGCTGGGCAGCACGTACACCCGGGGCTTGGGCAGGCCCGCGTTGTGGGCCAGCTCCTCCACCAAACGGTGCAGGGCGGGCGCGTCCGCGGGCGACACCTCGCGGCCGCGGTACATGGCCAGCACGATCTTGTCCGAGAACCAGTAGCTCACCCCGTTCATCACCAGGGCCAGCACGAAGGCCACGGCCAGCCCGCCCGGGCCGCCGGCCGCCTGCCCCAGGAGCAGGATCAGGGCCGTGAGCAGGCCCATGAGCAGTCCGGTCTTGATCTGGCTCGACATCGCTATCTCTCCTTGCGGGCGCGGGGCCCGCACACGGTCTATTCGATGGGGACTCTGATGCGGCCGTCCAGCCGCGTGTCCGGCTTGGGCAGGGTCACGGTGAGCAGTCCGTTGCCGTAGGCCGCGAACACCCGCTGCCCGTCCACGCCCGGCGGCAGTTCGAAGCGCCGCGCAAAGGGGCCGCGCCGCCGCTCCCGCACCAGGCCGCGACCGGCCGGGCCGTCCCCGTCCATGCGGCCCTCGCCGTACACCCACAGTTCGCCGGGCCGGATCTCGATCACGATCTCCGCCCGCCGCAGGCCCGGCAACTCCACCTCGATGACCCAGGCGTCGCGGCCCTCGGCCACGTCGGCCAGGGGCTGCCACAGGCCCTCGCGGCCCGCCAGCGCCTCGGGCCCGGCCGGGCCGTCATGCGGGTCCGGCAGGCCGTGGCTGCGCAGCACGTCGAGCTGGTGGATGGAATCGTCGGACATGGTGATGGCTCCGGGCTCCCGGCGACCAGTACCTAACCATTCGGGCCTGCATGTCAATCGCGCTTTTGCCCGGTCCCGGCCTTGCCAGGACCCGGGGCCGGAGGATACACCCAACGCCTCCACCAGCAAGGAGATTCCATGCGCACGACGTTCGACAAGCTTATCGCCGCCATCGTTCCCGTGGACCAGGCCCTGGCCCCCGCGGCCCAGGCCCACCTGGACAACCTCACCAAGCCCCGGGGCAGCCTCGGCCGCCTGGAGGAGCTGGCCCTGCGCCTGGTGCTCATCCGCAGCGGCGCGGCCCCGGCCTCGGACCCGGCCCGCATCTACACCATCGCCGGCGACCACGGCGTGGCCGCCGAGGGCGTGTCCCTGTTCCCCCAGGAAGTCACCCGCCAGATGGTCCTGAACTTCGCCACCGGCGGCGCGGGCATCAACGTCCTGGCCCGCACCAACGGCATCGATCTGAAGGTCGTGGACGCCGGCTGCCTGGGCGGGGAGTTCGAATCCCACCCCAACCTGATCCAGCGCAAGGTGGCCCAGGGCACCGCCAACCTGGCCCAGGGCCCGGCCATGACCGAGGACCAGTGTCTGGCCGCCCTGCTGCTGGGCGCGAGCCTGGCCGACCAGGCTGCGGCCGAGGGCTTCCGCAGCGTGGGCACCGGCGACATGGGCATCGCCAACACCACCCCCTCCACCGCCCTGTTCTGCGCCTTCCTGGGCCTGGACCCCCTGGACATCACCGGCCCGGGCACCGGCCTGGCGCCGGCCGCGGTGAAGTCCAAGGCCGAGGTCATCCGCAAGGGCCTGGCCGTCAACGCCGAGGCCGTGGCCTCGGGCGACGCCCTGCGCGTCTTATCCGCACTGGGAGGATTGGAGATCGCCGCCCTGGCCGGCCTCATCCTGGGCGCGGCCAGGAACCGCATGGCCGTGGCCGTGGACGGGTTCATCTCCACCGCGGCCTACGTGTCCGCCTGGAAACTGGCCCCGGCCGTGGCGGACTACGCCTTCTTCAGCCACGCCTCGGCCGAGCCCGGGTACGCCACGGTCATGGCCGCCATGGGCAGCCAGCCGCTCCTGCACCTGGGCATGCGCCTGGGCGAGGGCACCGGCTCGGCCCTGGCCCTCACCATCCTGCGCAGCGCCTGCGCCATCTACAACGAGATGGCGTCATTCGCGTCGGCGGGCGTGAGCACCGCGGAGAAGTAGCAGTAAGGAATTGAAGGCAGGAAGAGCGGGCGATTCGTGAATTGATGGGATGGCCCCGCCCCTCCGA
>DKEU01000281.1 GCA_002452635.1 Desulfovibrionaceae bacterium UBA6814
GCCCCACAGGGCCAGGGTCTTGCCCTTGACCCCGCCCCGGGGGGCGAAGTGGGCCTCGATCTTGGCCGAGAGCGAGCCCTTCTGGGCCGCGTTCACGCTGTCCACCGCGGCCAGCAGGGAGGGCTCCACCCCGTTCTCCCGGGCGGTGTTGATGAGGGCCTTCACGTCCTTGGGAAAGCAGGACCCGCCGTAGCCCACCCCGGGGTAGATGAAGTGGTAGCCGATGCGGTGGTCCGAGCCGATGCCGATGCGCACCTCGCGCACGTCCGCGCCCACCCGCTCGCACAATCCGGCGATCTCGTTGATGAAGGATATCTTGGTGGCCAGCAGGCAGTTGGCAGCGTACTTGGTCATCTCCGCGCTCTTCACGCCCATGACCACCAGCTTCTCCCGGCTGCGGGCAAAGGGCGCGTACAGGGCCTTCATGAGCTCGGCCACCCGCACGTTGTCCGTGCCCACCACCACCCGGTCGGGCTTCATGAAGTCGTTGACCGCGTCGCCCTCCTTGAGGAACTCGGGGTTGGACACCACGTCGAACTCCAGGTCCGAGCCGCGGGTCCCCAGCTCCTCGGCGATGAGGCTGCGCACCGCGTCGGCCGTGCCCACCGGCACGGTGGACTTGTCCACCACGACGAGGTAGCCGGCCATGGCCTGGCCGATGTCCCGGGCCACCTGGTGCACGTAGGACAGGTCGCAGCACCCGTCCGCACCCGAGGGCGTGCCCACGCAGATGAAGGCGAACAGCGCGTCGGCCAGGCCTTCGGCGATGTCCGTGGTGAAGGTCAGCCGGCCCTCGGCCGTGTTGCGCTTGACCAACTCCTCCAGCCCGGGCTCGTAGATGTGGATCCGGCCCTGGCGCAGGCCCTCCACCACTGCGGGATTCACGTCCACGCAGCGCACGGTGTTGCCCATCTCCGCAAAGCAGGCCGCGCTGACCAGGCCAACGTAGCCGGTGCCGACGATGCATAGGTTCATGACATATCTCCGGTGAGGTACTTTCGCGTTGTCCGCCCGCGGGACGCGGGGAGGGGTCTATCTAGCCAAGGCCCGGGGGAGGCGTCAACCGCAAGCCGGGAACCGGCCGGGCCGGACTTTGCCAGCTTTTCCCTTGACTTTCGAACAGGGTTGCGGACAATCCCGGGATACCCCAGCCCAAGGAGAGATTCATGCCCAGCCTTGCCGTGAACGTGGACCACGTGGCCACCATCCGCCAGGCCCGCCGCGGGGCGGAGCCCGACCCGGTGGCCGCCGCGCACCAGGCCGAACTGGCCGGGGCCGAGGGCATCATCGTCCACCTCCGGGAGGACCGCCGGCACATCCAGGACCGCGACGTGGAGATCCTGCGCCGGACCGTGCAGACCTCCCTGAACCTGGAGATGGCCGCCACCGAGGAGATGCAGTCCATCGCCCTGGCCGTGCGGCCGGACATGGTCTGCCTGGTGCCCGAAAAGCGCCAGGAACTCACCACCGAGGGCGGCCTGGCCGTGGCCGGCCGGGAGAAGAAGCTCGCGGCCTACCTGGCCCCGCTGCACGACGCCGGCATCCGCTCCAGCCTGTTCATCGACGCCGAGCCCCGCCAGATCGAGGCCGCGGCCAAGGTGGGCAGCGAGTTCATCGAGATCCACACCGGCCACTTTGCCGACGCCGCCACCCCGGCGGAGCGCAAGCAGGAGCTGGAGCGCATCCTGGCCGGCATCCGCCTGGGCCGGGACCTGGGCCTGGCCGTGAACCTGGGGCACGGGCTCAACTACGTGAACGTCCTGGCCTTTGCCCGGGTCGAAGGCGTCAACGAATATTCCATCGGGCACAGCATCATCTCCCGGGCCGTGTACGTGGGCCTCACCCAGGCCGTGCGCGAGATGGCCGACCTGGTGCGGTCCTTTGTCCCCTGACCCCGCGCAGCGCTTTCCCGCGGCAGCGGCCGCCGCTGCCGCCCAACTCGACACGGACGGAAACCCATGATCGTCGGCCTGGGCATTGACGTGGTGGAGCTGGACCGCATCTCCCTGTCCCTGGCGCGGTACGGCGACCGCTTTCTCAAGCGGGTGCTCACCGACTACGAGCGCTCCCGCCTGCCCCGCCTGCCCGTCCCCTTTGTGGCCGCCAGGTTCGCGGCCAAGGAGGCGGCGTCCAAGGCCCTGGGCACGGGCTTTCGGCGCGGGGTATGCTTCCAGACCATCGAGGTGCGCGACCTGGCCTCGGGCAAGCCCGAACTGCACCTGCACGGCGCGGCGCTGGACGTGCTGGCCGAACTGGGGGGCGCCTCCTGCCACGTGAGCCTGACCCACGGCCGGGACGTGGCCGCGGCCGTGGTGGTCATCGAGGCGAAGCCATGATCCGCTCCCTGTGCGCTCCCCTGCCCACCCCCGGGGAGATGGCGGCCTGGGACCGGGCGGCCATGGACCTGGGCCTGGGCCAGACCGTGCTCATGGAGAACGCTGGCCGCGAGGCCATGGCCGCCCTGCGCGAGGCCTTCGGCCCGGTGGCCGGCCGCCGCGCCCTGGTGCTGGCCGGGCCGGGCAACAACGGGGGCGACGCCTTCGTGGTGGCCCGCCTGCTGGCCGAGGCCGGGGCCATGCCCCGCACCCTGCACCTGGCCCCGCGCAAGAAGTACCGCGGCGCGGCCGCGGCCAACCTGCGCCTGGCCGCCCGCCTGGGCCTGGACCTGGCCCTGCTCACCCCCGAGTCCCTGGACCGGGAGTCCGCCCCGGACATCCTGGTGGACGGGCTGTTCGGCACCGGCTTTTCCGGCCCCCTGCGCGACACGGCGCACCGGGTCATCGCCACGGCCAACCGGCTGGGCGAGCGGGCCTTCGTGCTGGCCCTGGACATCCCCTCGGGCCTGTCCGGGCTCACCGGCGAGGCCCAGCCCGTGGCCGTGGCCGCGGACCTGACCGTGGCCTTCCACGCGGCCAAGCTGGGCTCGGCCCTGCCTGCCGCCGCCCCCTGGGTGGGACGACTGGCGGTGCGCGACATCGGCATCCCGGCCCGGTCCCAGGACGCGGCCCCGGCCTCCTGCCTCCAGCTCGGCCCGGCGGTGCGCGCCCTGGTCCCGGCCCCGGAGCCGGACATGCACAAGGGCAAGGCCGGCCACGTGCTGGTCATCGGCGGGTCGGACGGCCTCACCGGCGCGCCGCTCCTGGCCGCCCTGGGCGCCCTGCGCGGCGGCGCGGGCCTGACCACCGTGGCCTGCCCGGCGGGCCTGTGCGCCGAGGTCCGGGCCGGATTCCCCGAAGTCATGGCCCTGCCCCTGGGCAGCGGCCGGGAGTGGACCTCGGCCATGGCGCGGGAGCTGGCCCCGCACCTGGAGCGCTTCGACGCCCTGGTCCTGGGCCCGGGCCTGGGCCGCGCCATCGGGACCGCGTATTTCCTGGCCGGGCTCCCCGCTCCCCTGCCCCGACCCACGGTGGTGGACGCCGACGCCTTGTTTTGGTTGGCCGAGAAGCCGGCCCTGCGCAAGCTGTTGCCCGCCTCGTGCATCCTGACCCCGCACCCCGGCGAGGCGGGCCGCCTGGCCGGCTGCGCCACGGCGGACATCTCGGCCGACCGGCCGGGCCACGCCCGGCAGCTGGCCGCGGGCCTGGGCCGGGTCACGGTGCTCAAGGGCGCGGGGTCGCTGGTGGCCGCCCCCGGGGGGACCCTGCTGCTCTGTCCCCTGGCCGCCCCCTGCCTGGCCGTGGCCGGCTCGGGGGACGTGCTGGCGGGCCTGGCCGCATCCCTGCTGGCGCGGGGCCTGGAGCCTCTTGACGCCGCCGGGCTGGCGACGTACTGGCACGGATCGGCGGGAATCCTGCTCGGCCGCGGGTTTCCCGGCCGCGGCAACCTGGCCCGGGAAATCGCCGACGCCCTGCCTGCGGGCCTGGAGGAGATGCGTCCATGCTGAAAGCCCAGGACATCATGACCAAGGACCCCCTGACCCTGCGCCCGGAGGACGATATCGCCGCCGCGGCCCGGATCATGGTGACCAAGCGCATCAACGGCCTGCCCGTGGTGGACGAGGACGGGAAGCTGGTGGGCATCATCACCCAGAGCGACCTGGTGGCCCAGCAGAAGACCTTGCGCCTGCCCTCGGTGTTCACCCTGCTGGACGGGTACGTGCCCCTGGCGTCCCTGGACAGCCTGGAGGCCGAGTTCAAGAAGATCACCGCCATGACCGTGGCCGAGGCCATGACCAGGGACCCGGCCACCGTGGCCCCGGACACCCCCCTGGACCATATCGCCGCCCTCATGGTGGACCGCCAGTACCACACCCTGCCGGTGGTGGACCACGGCCGGCTGGTGGGCGTGGTGGGCAAGGAGGACGTGATCCGCACCTTGATCCCCGGAGCGGCCAAGGCTTGAGCGAGCTGGTCCTGGTGCTGGCCGATGCGGACGCCACCCTGGGCCTGGGCCGGATCCTGGCCGAGGTCCTGGGCCGCTTCCCCACGCCCCCGGCCCTGCTCCTCACGGGCGAGCTGGGCAGCGGCAAGACCACCCTGGTGCGCGGCCTGGCCGCGGCCCTGCCCGGAGGCGGCGACGCCCGGGTGAGCAGCCCCAGCTTCAACCTGGTGAACCTCTACCCCACCCGGCCCCCGGTGGCCCACTTCGACCTGTACCGGCTGGAGAACGGGGGGTTGGACGACGGGCTCCTGGACTGCCTGCTGGAGGAGCCCGGGCTCAAGGTGGTGGAATGGGCCGAGCGCCTGGCCCCGGACTGCCGCCCGGCGGAAACCCTGGAGATTTCCTTCCGCCCGGAGGGAGCGGGACGCGAGGCGCGCATCGCCGCCCGGGGCCCCCGGGCCGAAGAATGCTTGCAACTGCTGCGCTCTCGGTTTACCACGTAGCGCGGTTTCACCGTGCAGCAAGGCGCGAAGCTGAAATACTGTTATTTCAGCAAACCGCATACGAGCATCTCAACTTTTCCAAAGGTTAAGATGCCCTACCCCCTGACCGCGCCGGGACGCATCCCGGGCCCTCCCCGGGAGGGAAGCCCCTGAAGAGGTTGGACACGGGCATGAAGATCATCGTGCAGAAGTTCGGCGGCACCTCGGTGGCCGGCCTGGACCGGATGCTGACCATCCGCCGCAAGGTGCTCGCGGCCCTGGAGAAGGGATACAAGGCCATGGTGGTGCTCTCGGCCATGGCCGGAGAGACCAACCGGCTCATCGAGCTCGGCCGGCAGTTTTCCAAGACTCCCGCAGCCGCGGAAATGGACGTGCTCATGACCACCGGCGAGCAGGCCTCGGTGGCCCTGTTCGCCATGCTGCTCCATGACGCCGGGGTCAAGGCCCGCTCGGTGCTGGGCCACCAGGCCGAGATCACCACCGACTGCATGTTCGGCAAGGCCCGGATCATGTCCATCAACACCAAGAAGCTGCGCAACATGCTGCTGGAGTACGACGTGCTGGTGGTGGCCGGATTCCAGGGGGTGAGCTGTCACGGCCGGCTGACCACGCTTGGGCGGGGCGGCTCGGACACCACGGGCGTGGCCCTGGCTGCGGCCCTCGATGCCGACGTGTGCGAGATCTACACCGACGTCAAGGGCGTCTACACCACCGATCCCAACATGTGCTCCACGGCCCGCAAACTCGACCGCATAAGCTACGACGAAATGCTGGAGTTCTCCAGCATGGGGGCCAAAGTCCTGCAGATCAGGTCCGTGGAGTTCGCCAAGAAATACAATGTTCCCGTCCGGGTGCGTTCGACGTTCTGCGACGATCCCGGCACACTGGTCACCCAGGAGGATGAGCTGATGGAAGACGTGCTGGTTTCGGGCATCGCCTACGACAAGGATCAGTGCCGCATCACCGTGTTCAACGTCATGGATTGCCCCGGCGTGGCCGCCGCCATCTTCAGCCCCATCGCCGATGCGGGCATCCTGGTGGACATGATCGTGCAGAACACCAGCCGCGACGGCCGCACGGACATGACCTTCACCATCTCCCGGACCAACCTGGAGAAGACCCTGGAGATCCTCGCCCGCGACAATAAGGACATCGGCGCGGTGGAGGTGCAGCACGATTTGAACGTGTGCAAGGTGTCGGTCATCGGCGTGGGCATGCGCAACCACCTGGGCGTGGCCTCCATGATGTTCACCTGTCTGCGCAACGAGAACATCAACATCCTCATGATCTCCACCTCGGAGATCAAGATCACCTGTCTCATCGAGGAAAAATACCTGGAACTGGCCGTACGCGCCCTGCACGACGCCTTCGGCCTCGACAGCCCGGGAGGCGACCGGGTCTGCTGATCAAGGCTTGCAGGCGCAAGCCGCACCCGCTACCATGTTTGAAAAACACGACGAGGGGCCATGGACAGGATGGACATCTACGACACCACGCTTCGTGACGGCACCCAGGCCGAGGACATCAACCTGACCACCGAGGACAAGATCCGGGTGGCGGTGAAACTCGACGAACTGGGCGTGGCCTACATCGAAGGCGGCTGGCCCGGATCGAACCCCACGGACAGGCTTTTTTTCAAGGAGATTCGCAACTACGACCTGAAAACCGCCAGGGTGGCGGCCTTCGGCAGCACCCACAACCCCAAGTCCACGGCCGAGGCCTACCCCAACCTCAAGGCCCTCCTGGCCGCCGAGACCGAGG
>DKEU01000209.1 GCA_002452635.1 Desulfovibrionaceae bacterium UBA6814
TGCCCGACGCCACCTTCGTGGTGGATGCGCAGCGCCGGGTCATCGCCTGGAACCGGGCCATCGAGCGCATGACCGGAGTGCCCAAGGAGCAGATGCTGGGCCGGGGCAACGGGGAGTACGCCGCGCCCTTCTACGGGGAGTCCCGGCCCGGGCTCCTGGAGCTGTTCTGGGTGGACGACCCGCAGCTGCGCGCCCGCTACCAGGGGGTGGAGCTCCTGGGCAACACCCTGGTGGCCGAGGCCTTCGCGTCCCAGCTCCACGGCGGGCGCGGCGGCCACGTGTGGGCCACCGCCGGTCCGCTCTACGACGCCGCGGGCAACCTGGCCGGGGCCATCGAGTGCGTGCGCGACATCACCGCCCGCAAGGAGGCGGAACAGGCCCTGGCCGAGAGCGAAATCAAGTACCGCGGCATCGTGGAGAACGCCTCGGAGGGCATCTTCCAGGCCACGCCGGACGGGCTCATCATCGGGGCCAACCCGGCCCTGGCCCGCATCCTGGGCTACTCCTCGGGCCAGCACATGGTGGACAGCCTGGTGGACTTCCGCCGCCTGGCCGCCGACCCCCTGGACCCGGAGGGCGATTTCCTGCGCCGGGTGTGGCGCATGGGCGAGGTGCGGCGCGGCCAGGTGCGGCTGCGCCGGGCCGACGGGTTCCTCATCTGGGTGCAGGTCAGCGCCCGCGCCGCCCTGGACCGTCGCGGCGCGCCCTACATCGAGGGCTTCATGCAGGACGTGACCGCGGCCAAACAGGCCCAGGAGCTCCTGGCCAGCTCCCACGAGACCCTGGAGCGCCGGGTGGCGGAGCGCACCCTGGAGTTGGAGGCGGCCAACGAGCGGTTGCGCGAACTGGACCAGGTGAAGAGCTCCTTCCTGTCCCTGGCCTCCCACGAGCTGCGCACCCCCCTCACCTCGGTGCTGGGCTTCGCCAAGCTCATCCGCAAGACCTTCTCGGTCTATTTCCTGCCCGGCGCGGCGGGCAACGAGATCATCGCCGGACGGGCGCAGCGCATCCTGGACAACCTGGACATCATCGTGGGCGAGGGCGAACGCCTCACCCGCCTGGTCAACGACCTGCTGGACCTCACCAAGATCGAGTCCGGCGCCATCGAGTGGCGCGACGCGGACCTGGACATGCCCCACCTGTTGCGCAAGGCCGTGGAGACCCTGCGCGGCCAGGTGGGCAACAGTCCCGGGGTGCGGCTGGCCGCCGAGATTCCCGACAACCTGCCCACGGTGTGCGCGGACCGCGACCGCATCGTGCAGGTGCTCTCCAATCTCCTGGGCAACGCCGCCAAGTTCACGGCCGAGGGCGACATCCGCGTGCAGGCCCGGGCCGTGGACAACGGGGTCGAGGTGCGGGTGAGCGACACCGGCCCGGGCATCCCGGAGTCCGACCTGGAGAACGTGTTCCGCAAGTTCTTCCAGGTGCGCGACGGCGACACCCTGCGCGACAAGCCCAAGGGCACCGGCCTGGGCCTCACCATCTGCCGCCAGGTCATCGAGCACTACGGCGGCCGCATCTGGGCCGAATCCTCGGGCGGCAAGGGCGCGACCTTCGTGTTCCGCCTGCCCTCGGCGAGGGGCTAGGCAGCTAGCAGCAAAGGGAAATCGTGCGGAGACGCGTAGGTTTTTCAGGCTGGCGAGTCAGGGATAACACTGGCAAACGCCTGGCGAACCTTTTTCTCATCGTGTAGTGTTCCATAGATTCTCGTGCGTTTACCGTTAGGATGATAGAGATTCAGTAAGTTTACCCACCGGAATTTCTCTGTATTATAATAGAATGCTGAAACGTCATTTAGCCTGATCTTTGTTACCGTGCTAAACAAGAATCGTTTCCCGACATAGACATTTTTATCGGTAATTATCAGAAACTGGCTGTTGATTTCCCAATGCATTTTTATAGCATATACCAGAATAAAACTAAAAAGCAAGAAGCTAATAACATTAAGAGTATCTATTGTCGCTATGAGCGTTGAAAGTTGCACTTGAGTATATAGCATGAATACTGCAAAGTATAAAAGTATTATTGGTACAATGATTGACGACTTTGTATATGTTTCTACGATGATTTCTTCATCTGAATTGACGTAGTCCCGTAAATTTTTTATCATTATATTTTTATATAATACACCATTGTGTATATTACAATACACATGCCGAATAATTATTGGCAATTCGAGGAGTAGAACAGAGAACATGAATAAATAAAATAATTCATTTTTCGACAAGTTATATGTGTAAGAATCCCATCTGACAATCATGAATGCCTCTTTATGCGGGCAATTTTTTTACGAGAGATGTCTTCGCGTAAATATTAACCTGCCGCACATGACTGCCAGATGGCCAGGGCAAGAGTCAACTGCCCTACGGCCCTTTGCCTTTCCCCCGCCCCGCGGGTATGAACCCGGCCATGGACGCGCCGCGCTGCAAGGCATTCGTCATCGCCGGAACCAACTCCGGGTGCGGCAAGACCCTGGTCTCCCTCGCCGTCATGGCCGCCCTGCGCGCCCGGGGCCTCACGGTCGCGCCCTTCAAGGCCGGGCCGGACTTCATCGACCCCACCCTGCACGCCGCGGTCTGCGGCCGGGCCTCCCACAACCTGGACCCCTGGATGTGCGGGCCCGAGGCCGCCCGCGCCATCCTCCTGCGCCACGCCCGCGGCGCAGACGTGGCCGTGGTCGAGGGCGTCATGGGCGTGTTCGACGGTATCTCGGGCTCGAGCGAGGAGGGCTCCACCGCCGCCCTGGCCAAGCTCCTGGGCCTGCCCGTGGCCCTGGTGCTGGACGCCCGCTCCATGGCCCGCTCCGTGGCCGCCCTGGCCCTGGGCTACACCAGCTACGATCCCGAGCTCTCCATCGCGGGCCTCATCCTCAACCGGGTGGGCAGCGCCAACCACGCCGCGCTCCTGCGCGAGGCCATCGAAACCAGCCCGGACCTGCCGTCCTCGGCCCGCATCCTGGGCCTGCTCCCCCGCGACGAGGCCCTGGCCCTGCCCTCGCGCCACCTGGGCCTGGTCACGGCCCAGGACAACCCCCTGGACCCGGACCTGGTCGCCCGCCTGGCCCGCTGGGCCGGGGACAACCTGGACCTCACCCGCTTGCTCAACGCCTGTCCGGCCCTGGAATTCCCCGAGCCGGAAAAGGCCCCCGCCCCGGCCGCCCGCGTGCGTCCCGTGCGCATAGGGATCGCCCAGGACGCGGCCTTCTGCTTCACCTACGCCGAGAATCTGCGCCTGCTCGAAGCCGCGGGAGCCGAACTCGTGCCCTTCTCGCCCCTCGCCGACACGACGCTTCCCCCCGGCCTGCGCGGCCTGTACCTGCCCGGCGGCTACCCCGAGCTACACGCCGCCCGACTCGCGGCCAACGCGGGCCTGCGCGCCGAAATAAAGAGCTTCTCCGCCGCGGGCCGCCCGGTGTACGCCGAGTGCGGCGGGTTCATGTATCTCATGGACAGCATCACCGGCCCCGACGGCCGCCCCCACCCCATGTGCGGGGTTTTCGCCATGGCCGCGACCATGCTCGAACGCTTCGCCGCCCTGGGCTACCGCGAGGCCGTCACCACCCGGGACAGCTTCCTCGGACCCGCCTGGACCATGGCCCGCGGCCACGAGTTCCACTACTCCTCGCCCACCAGCGCCGACCCCGACGTCGAGCCCCTGTACAAGGTCCGTGACCGCCACGGCTGGACCAACCAGGCCGAAGGCTTCCAGAAGGGCAACACCCTGGGCTCCTACATCCACCTCCACCTCGCCTCCAACCCCGACGCCGCTTCGGCGTTCGTGGAGGCGTGCAGGAAGGAGTGAGCCGGGGGAAGGGGAACCCCCCTTTTTCTGGCGGAAAAAAGGGGGTT
>DKEU01000056.1 GCA_002452635.1 Desulfovibrionaceae bacterium UBA6814
CCGTCCACCAGGATGCGCTCCCGGACGGACACGAAGTGCGGGGAGGAGTAGAGCCCGACGCGCAGGCCATGGGCCCGGGCCAGCTCGGCCAGGTACAGGCCCGTGGAGCCCTTGCCGTTGGTGCCCACCAGGTGCGCCACCCGGAAGGCCGGCCGGGAGAGCCCCAGGGCCGCCAAGGCGCGGCGGGTGCGGTCCAGGCCCAGGTCCATGGCGAACATGCCCAGCCGGTCCAGGTGGGCCGAGAGGCTGGCGAAGGTCGGGAAGGCGGGCGCGGGCATAGACGGGTTACGGGATAAGGAGAGCGCGGTTGACCTTGACCACCACCTTCTTCACCCGGGCCATGGCCGTGACCTGGCCCTGGGTCAGGTGCGCGTCCTGGGGGAAGAAGGCCGCGAACAGGCCGGGCCGGGCCAGCCAGGTGGCCGGGTACGCGGCCGGGTGCACGAAGAACTCCACGTCCCGGGCCGGGTCGTAGGCCTCCTGCACCGTGAGCTCCGGCGCCAGGCAGCAGGCCTGGACCTCCTCCCCGGCCAGCACGGCCTGGACGTCCACGTACGCGCGGTGGGCCTCCAGCACCCCCTGCGGCAGGGGGCGCGTGGCGTAGCTGAACACCCGGGCCCAGATGTCCCGGCCCCGGATCTCGTAGTCGCCCTCGGCCGCGTCCGGCCCCAGGCCCCGGGCGAACTCCAGGGCCTCGCGCCAGGCGGGCAGGCTGAAATAGGCGCTCCAGTTGTCCAGATGGTCGAGGATCATGGCAGTCCCTGGGATGAGTGTGGCGCGGCCCGGCCGAAACAGGCTGTCCGCAACGGTTCCGGGACACTACCCGCGGCCCGGGCCGAAGACAAGCGCCCGCCTCCTGCGCCCCTTCCGCCACCGAACATCAGTGCAGCCCGGCTCTCCTCTTCACAACTCTTCGCCAACCCGCATGCATTGCTCGCCTTTCCTCTTTGCGAGAAATATTTCCAAACTATGTTGACATTGAAAATCATTTTCACTATCACTGGCCTCGCCAACGGGCCAACGGCCCTGGGAACGGACAGGACCCGTGCTCCGGACAGCGGCGAACCCCTCGCCCCGCCGCCATCCGGCAGCACGGGACCTTCCTCCCCCCACCCCGACATCCCCCTGCCCCGCCCGGGGCGGGACAACAGGAGGCAGTCATGGCCCAGAGCATGGGAATGCGGCAGTTGCAGGTGAACCGGCGCGCCCGGATCAAATCCATCGATGCCGGCGGCGAACTCGGCCGGCGCATCCGGGACATGGGCCTGGTGCCGGACACCGAGATCCAGGTGGTGGGCAAGGCCCCGCTGCGGGACCCGGTGGCCGTGCGCCTGCGCGACTTCACCCTGACCCTGCGCAACAACGAGGCCGATTTCATCACCGTCGACCTGCTGGAGAACTGAGATGCCAAGCACCATCACCCTGGCCCTGGCCGGCAATCCCAATTCCGGGAAAACCACCATGTTCAACGCCCTCACCGGCGCCCGCCAGCACGTGGGCAACTACCCGGGCGTGACCGTGGCCAAGAAGGAGGGCCGCCTGCACGCGCAGGGCCGCGACCTCCTGGTGGTGGACCTGCCCGGCACCTACTCCCTGACCCCCTACTCCGACGAGGAGTTGGCGGCCCGCAATTTCCTGCTCAACGAGCGGCCCCACGCGGTGGTGGACGTCCTGGACGCCAACACCCTGGAGCGCAGCCTGTACCTGGCGGTGCAGCTCCTGGAGCTGGGCGCGCCCCTGGTGCTGGCCCTGAACATGATGGACGAGGTGCGCCGCCGCAAGGTGCACATCGATTCCGGGCTGCTCTCCGAGCTGCTCGGCGTGCCCGTGGTGGAGACCGTGGCCCGGGACGGCTCGGGCAAGGACGTGCTCATCCGCGAGGCCGTGGCCTTTGCCGAGTCCCGCCGCGGCAGCGCGGAGCCCCTGCGCATCTCCTACGGCCCGGACGTGGACGCGGCCCTGGACGAGATGGCCCCGCACATCGAGCGGACCCATTTCCTCACCGACCGGGCCCCGGCCCGCTGGGTGGCGCTCAAGTACGTGGAGGGCGACCCGGACCTGCGCCAGCGGGCGCGCGAGGTGAACGGCCTGGCCGAGCTGCTGGAGCCCATCGCCCTGCGGGTGGCCGAGCACCTGCAACGCACCGAGAACGCCGCGCCCGAGGCGGTGATCGCCAACTACCGCTACGGGTACATCGCCTCGCTCATGCGCCAGGGCGTGCAGCAGAAGGACACCACCGTGGAGCGCATCCGGCGCTCGGACCAGGTGGACCGGGTGGTCACCCATCCCCTGCTCGGCCCGGTCATCATGCTGGCCGTGCTCTACGGCATGTTCCAGATCACCTTCGTGGTGGGCGAGATACCCATGGGCTGGCTGGAGGAGTTCTTCGGCTGGCTGTCCGGAACCGCCGCGGCCGCCATCCCCGAGGGCCCGCTGCAGTCCCTGGTGGTGTCGGGCGTCATCGACGGGGTGGGCGGGGTGCTGGGCTTCGTGCCCCTCATCCTGGTGATGTTCTTCTGCCTGTCCTTCCTGGAGGACCTGGGCTACATGGCCCGGCTGGCCTACATGCTGGACCGGGTGTTCCGGGCCTTCGGCCTGCACGGCAGCTCGGTGATGCCCTTCATCATCTCCGGCGGCATCCCGGGCGGCTGCGCCGTGCCGGGCGTCATGGCCGCGCGCACCCTGCGCAGCCCGCGCGAGAAGCTGGCCACCATCCTCACCGCGCCCTTCATGTCCTGCGGGGCCAAGGTGCCGGTGTTCATCCTGCTCATCGCGGCCTTCTTCCCGGAGAGCGGGGGCGACGCCCTGTTCCTCATCACCCTGGGGGCCTGGGCCATGACCCTGCTGGTGGCCAAGCTGTTGCGGCTCACCGCCATCAAGGGCCCCTCCACGCCCTTCCTCATGGAGCTGCCGCCCTACCGCATCCCCACCCTGCGCGGCATGCTCATCCACACCTGGGAGCGCGGCTGGCAGTACATCAAGAAGGCGGGCACCGTGATCCTGGCCATCTCCATCCTGCTGTGGGCGGCCATGACCTACCCCGGCCTGCCCGACGACCAGGCCGCGGTGTTCGAGGCCCAGCGCGCATCCATCCAGGCGGAGATCGACGCCCTGCCCGCCCCGGCCATGCCCGAGGACGTGCAGCCCGAGGCGGCCGTGGGCGCAGAGCCTGCGGAAGGCGAGGCGGTGGAGAACCCGGCCCTGGCTGCTCTTGAAGAGAAGCTGGCCGAGGTGGACAACCAGGAGGCCGAGGCCACCCTGCGCAACTCCCTGGCCGGCCGGCTGGGCGTGGCCCTGGAGGGGATATCCTCCCTGGCCGGGTTCGACTGGCGCACCAACATCGCCCTGGTGGGCGGGTTCGCGGCCAAGGAGGTCATCGTCTCCACCCTGGGCACGGCCTACTCCCTGGGCGAGGTGGACCCCGAGGAGTCCGAGAGCCTGTCCGAGCGGCTGGTGTCCGACCCGGCCTTCTCCATGTGGACCGCCATCAGCCTCATCGTGTTCACCATCCTCTACGCGCCGTGCTTCGTGACCGTGGTGACCATGGCCAAGGAGGCCTCCTGGAAGTGGGCGGGCTTCTCCATGGCCTTCAACACCATCCTGGCCTTTGCCGCATCCGTCCTGGTGTACCAGATAGGATCGCGCCTCTAGCTACGCCTCCCATGGGCGGCGCGATCACCTCCCGCGCCGCCCCACCCCCCTCGGCCGGGGGAGGACCGCAGTCCTCCCCCGGCCGTTGGCGTTCCCGCGTCCGCCTTGACCGCAGCCCGCGGCCTGGAGTACAGAAAGCGCCCTTCCTTCCTGCGCCAGTAGCTCAGTCGGATAGAGCAGCGGCCTTCTAAGCCGCCGGTCGAGGGTTCGATTCCTTCCTGGCGCACCAAGAATTCAGAAAATCGGGCTGTTCTGCAAAGCAGAACAGCCCGATTGTTCCCTTGTCGCCATCACGTATTGGCGTCAATCCGATAGGTACGCCCTACATCGGCTCGGCGCCCTTCTTGGCGCGGAAGGCCGTGCCGTCCTCGGCCTTGGCGATGGCGTGCCGCTCCACCACCTCCTTGACCTCGTCCCGAAGTTCGCCGCTGGCCGAGGCAGGATGCTCCTCCAGCACGGTGTCCAGGGCCTCCTTCAGAATCTTCTCGCCCAGGGAGGTGCGCACCACGACCGTGGTCCAGCCGTCCTCCGCGCCGATGCCCCCGAAGGAGAGGTCCGCGTACCAGGCTGCGTAGTCGATGCAGAACCGGCAGGCGAAGCGCTTGATGAAGTCCAGCTCGGCCAGGGGGATGGTGCGCACGTCGCCGCTCGCCAGGGTGAGGATCAGGTGGTCCTTGATGTTGACCTTGACCACGTCGCTCCACTTGAAGTTGCCGAAGGCCTCGATCTTCCTGCGCCGGGCGTCGCCGAAGATGTAGTTCCCGGAGCAGAACAGGCCGAGCATGCAGTAGATGGGGTCCGAGGGGACCGCGCCCAGGACCTCCATCCGGCGCACCGAACTGACCTGGCAGGGCGTGCCCACCAGGGCCACCCGCTCCAGGCCCCGCTCCACCATGGGGCCGATGGTCTTCAGGGTGGGCGAATAGGTGGTGTAGTCCTGGGTGTAGAGGCTGATGGACCCGGCATGGGAGCGGTCGAAGTTGGAGCCCGCGGACTGGAGCACATCCTCCCGGCTGGTGGCCAGCCAGGGCTGCCGCTTGAAGGGCCCCACCTGGCGGGTCACCGCGGCCCCGTCGATCTCCCCGCTGTCGAAGAGGTGGGCCAGGATGGCGGTGACCGCGCCGCCGTCGGTGGCCACCTTGCGGATCTCCTCGTCCCGGGCCCGGACCACGGCCACCCGGCGCACCCTGCCCATGGGCTCCTCCCACTTGAGCTTGTCCCGGACCTCCTGCTTCAGGGAGCCCAGGGCCGGGCAGATGAGGTAGCAGATGCCGCACTTGATGCACTTGTCCCGGTCGCGGTAGCGCGGCCGGCCGGTTTCCGAGAACTCCAGGGCGTCGTAGCCCATGGCCGTACAGAAGGTCACGCAGCCGCCGCACTGGTGGCACAGGCCCTTGCGGTGCACCTCGGCGATGAGGTGGTCGAAGGTCTTGATCTCCACCGCGGCAGGGACCTCGTTGCGCCGGGCGAGTATCTCGTGCACCTTGTCCTCGAACTGGCGGGCCAGGGTCTCTATCTCCTCCCGGGACAGGGCGCGCACCCCGGCGCTCAGCTTCTCGAGAAGATCCTTCCACATGCCCGTGGACACGGCCACGGCCTTCACGTCCACCACCCCCTCGCTGGGGAGCAGGCCGCAGCCGCCGATCAGGCCCACGTACTCGTCGTCCACGAAGACCGGCACCGAGATGTTGATGAGCCCGGCCTCGCACCGGCCGACCACGATCTTGCGCTCGTTGCGGGCTATCTCCGCCTGGTGCTTGTGCGCGGTGTCGCACACGATCCAGGACCGCTTGGGGTTGCCCCGGATCACCGGGCAGAGCTGGTTGGCCCAGGTCTTGCGCTGGGTGACGTGCTCCCCCTTGCTGTCGTAGGCAAAGGCGTTCAACCCGGTGCGTTCGGCGCATTCCGCGCCGAACTCCTCCCACTTCTCCTGCGCCATGATGTCCGTGAGTTCCATGGCCCGTCCCTCCGGAAAAGACGAGCGGCAGGGCCCGCATCCACCCGCATCCGGGCCCTGCCTCCTGCCTACATCCTGTTGAGGATGAATATGGGGTTGCGGCGCTGCAGGTACTCCTCGGTGACGTACCCGTCGCCGAACCCGTACTTGTCCGCGGCGCCGATGATGGTGTCGAAGACCTCCGGCCGCAGGAAATGCTCCGCGGGCCGGATGCCGGTGGACAGCAGGCTGCACACGCTGGCTGACTTGAACTCCTCGGTGGCCCCGTGGTGGCCGCAGAAACCGGAGTAGGTCACCCCGTCGCACTGCTTGCAGTAGAACCACTCCCGAGTCAGCACCGACTCGATGCCCAGGTCGGGCAGGTGCTTGAAGATGAAGTGCGCGGCCCAGGTGTCCCCGAAGCCCGCGGGCTGGGCGTGGTTCTTGCCGAAGATGTGACCGGTGCAACCCAGGTTCTTGCGCATGAGTGCGTGGTGCACGGCCTCCTTGGGTCCTGCGTAGCGGCGGTCCCAGAGCACCATGGAGG
>DKEU01000123.1 GCA_002452635.1 Desulfovibrionaceae bacterium UBA6814
GACCGAGACCGGCGGCATCCTCATCTCGGCCATGCCCTTCGCCACCACGCTCAAGCCCGGCTCGGCCACCCTGCCCCTGCCCGGGGTGGCGCCCAAGGTCATCACCGCCGAGTGCGAGGACTGCAAGGCCAACGAGGGCGGCCACCTGGTCATCACCAAGCCCTGGCCCGGCATGCTGCGCGGGGTGTTCGGCGACCCGGCCCGGTTCAAGTCCACCTACTTCGACCGGTTCAAGAACATGTACGAGTCCGGCGACGGCGCGCGGGTGGACGCGGACGGCTACTTCTGGGTCATGGGCCGGCTGGACGACGTGATCAACGTGTCCGGCCACCGCATGGGCACAGCCGAGGTGGAGAGCGCCCTGGTGTCCCACCCGTCCGTGGCCGAGGCCGCGGTGGTGGGCATGCCCCACGCCATCAAGGGCGAGGGCATCTTCGCCTACGTGACCCTCAAGGCCGACGTGGAGGAGTCCGAGGAGTTGCGCAAGGAGCTCAAGGTCCACGTGCGCAAGGAGATCGGCCCCATCGCCACGCCCGAGGCCATCCAGTTCGCCATGGGCCTGCCCAAGACCCGCTCGGGCAAGATCATGCGCCGCGTGCTGCGCAAGATCGCCGCGGGCCAGGTGGACGCCTTCGGCGACACCTCCACCCTGGCCGACCCCGGCGTGATCCCGGACCTCATCGAGGGCTTCCAGCAGCTCATGCCCAAATAAGGCCCGGCCGGCGCGAAACCAAAGAACAAGGCCCGGAGGCACAAGCCTCCGGGCCTTTTCAATTGCGTCGTAGCCCGCGCTACATGAACCAAGGCCACTGCTGTTTGGCGTGCAGGATCCTGAGGACCTCCACCCGGCCGGCATGGGCCCGGTAGGCCAGGATCACCGGCGTGCCCGGCACCACCAGCTCCCGGGTCCCGGCCACGCGACCTGGGCGGCCCATGCCCGGGAAGGCCAAGAGACGTTCCGCAGCGGACCGAACACGGGTGGCCTGGGCGTCCGCGGCCGTGGGATCATCTTCCGCCACGAAATCCAGAAAATCGCCCAAATCCCGAACCGCGGAAGGGGTCCAGGCCAGCCTAGCCGCCATGGCGGCTGTACTTGCGGAACAGGGCCTCCACCTCGGCCGGGTCGGCGAAGTTGCCGGCCTCGGCTTCGGCCAGGCCCTGGCGGATGGCCTCCACCTGCCAGGCCTGCTCGTCCACGTAGGCCCGTACCGCCTCGGCCACCAGCCAGGACTTGCTGCGCTGGGTGGCCTCGGCCAGACGCTCCAAACGGTCTCGGGTCTCCTCGTCAATCCGGGCGGTTATGCTGGCGCTGCTGGGCATCATGTGCTCCTTGTGGGCAATGTATACATTGCCTGCAAAAAAGACAATGGTGGCCGGCGGCCTTTACACGTGCCCCTGCCCCGCTACCGCGCGCAGTCGCTCATGTCGCCCTGGAGCTTGGCGATGGCGTGGGTCGCGGCCGGGAGCACCGCGTCCAGGTTCTCTGCCACGGCCTTGGGCGAGCCGGGCAGGTTGATGACCAGGGACAGGCCGATGGTGCCGGCCGCGGCCCGGGATATGGCCCCGTGCGGGGTCTTGGTCAGGCTCAGGTTGGTCATGGCCCGCTCGAACCCGGGCAGCCGCTTCTCGATGAGGGACAGCGTGGTCTCGGGCGCGGTGTCCCGCGGCCCCAGGCCGGTGCCGCCGCTGGTCAGGATCAGGTCGAAGCCCTGGTCCAGGGCCAGGTGCGCCAACAGGTGCCGAAGCTGGGCCGGCTCGTCCGGGATGAGGAAGTCCGCGGCCAGGGAGAGGTCCAGGGCCGCGGCCGCCCGCTCCCGGATCAGCGGCGCGCACTTGTCCTCGCGCAGGCCGGCCGCGCCCTTGTCCGAGAGCACGATGACCGCCAGGGACAGGCCGGTGCGCCAGGCGTGCAGGCCCGCGTTGGCGGGCAGCTCCACTGCGGCCCCGGCCCGCAAGGCCAGGCCGCGCACCGTGAGCCCCGCGCCTCCCGCCGCCGGTACCAGGGCGCTGCCCACCACCTGGAGCAGGGGCTTCTCGGGCTCCAGGCCCAGCCGGGTCCCGGCGTGCAGCCGGGGCAGGGGGCCGGCCGCGGGCAGGCCGAGGCCGGCGAAGCCGGGGTCGGCCCAGTCCGGGACCGCCAGGGCGGTGGCGCCGGAGGGCACGGTCAGGGGCGCGGGATTCTTGAGCAACAGGGCGGGCTGGGTCATGGTCGCCTCACTTTTGGCCCGGGGGCCGGGTCTTTCATTCCCCGAGGAAATGGCGTAGCTTTTCGCGTCTGGCTCGCATCCGTCTCGCGTCTGGCCCGCATTTGGCCCATATCTGGCCCAGATCGGGCCCACATCGGGGCGGCCGCGCCAGGATTCCAACAAACCCGAACCCTGTCAACGAGGCGTGCAATGAAGGGCATCATCCTGGCCGGCGGGTCGGGGACCCGGCTCTACCCCCTGACCCTGGCGGTGAGCAAGCAGCTCCTGCCGGTCTACGACAAGCCCATGATCTACTATTCCCTGTCGGTGCTCATGCTGGCCGGGATCCGGGACATCCTCATCATCTCCACGCCCCAGGACACCCCGCGCTACCAGGCCATCTTCGGGGACGGCTCGCACCTGGGCCTCAACTTCTCCTACAAGGTGCAGGACAAGCCCGAGGGCCTGGCCCAGGCCTTCATCATCGGCCGGGAATTCATCGGCAACGACTCGGTGTGCCTGGTGCTGGGGGACAACATCTTCTACGGCCAGGGGCTGTCCGTGCTGCTGCAGACCTGCGCGCGCCTCACCACCGGCGGCATCATCTTCGGCTACAAGGTGCGCGACCCGCAGCGCTACGGCGTGGTGGAGTTCGACGCCTCGGGCCGCGTGATCAGCATCGAAGAGAAACCAGACAAACCAAAATCAAAATTCGCGATCCCCGGCATTTATTTTTATGACAACGACGTCATTGAAATAGCCAAAGCCCTGCGGCCATCCCCGCGCGGAGAACTGGAAATCACCGACGTCAACCTCGAATATCTGCGCCGGGGACAGTTGCTGGTGGAAAAACTTGGCCGCGGCATCGCCTGGCTCGACACCGGTACCCATGAAAGCTTGCTGGAAGCCAGCCATTTCATCGGCACTCTCGAAGCGCGCCAAGGCTTGAAAATTGCCTGCCTCGAAGAAATCGCTTTTCATAAGGGGTTCATAGACCGGCAACTGTTTGAAGAGGTTATCCAGCAAACTCCCAAATCGGGTTACCGGTCCTATCTGGAGCGAATTCTCAAGGAAGCCTGCTGATGAAGGTTCTGGAAAGCGGGTTGCCCGACGTGCTCATCCTCGAACCCAAAGTCTTCGGCGACGCGCGGGGATTTTTTTTCGAGAGTTACAACGAACGGGNNGTACAGGACAACCATTCCCGCTCGAGCCGAGGGGTGTTGCGCGGGCTCCACTATCAGCTTCCGCCCGCGGCCCAGGGTAAGTTGGTGCGTTGTGTGGCTGGGGAGGTGTTCGACGTTGCCGTTGACCTGCGCAGGTCCTCACCGACCTTTGGTCGCTGGATCGGAGTCCACCTTTCCGCCGATAGCCACCGCCAGGCCTGGATTCCCCCCGGTTTCGCGCATGGGTTTCTGGTTTTGTCCGAAAC
>DKEU01000140.1 GCA_002452635.1 Desulfovibrionaceae bacterium UBA6814
CCGCCGCCCACGCCCATGATGGCCGAGAGCACGCCCACCAGGATGCCCAGGAACAGGGGCATGAGCGGGGACATGCGCACCCCGGAGCGGGCGAAGTCCATGCTCCAGGGCAGGGCCGTGGTGAGCCGGCCGAACAAGGAGGGCCTGCCCGGGGCCGCGGGCCCGCTGCCCGCGGAGTGCTTGGCCTTGCGCATGGAGGACAGACTCTCCAGGAACATGTAGCCGCCCACGAATCCGAGCATGAGCACGTAGGTCACGGTGATGAGGAAGTCCGCGTTGCCCATGGCGCGCAGGACCTTGATCACGCCCACGCCCGCGGTGCCGCCGACCACGCCGCCGACGAGGAGCAACAGCCCCATCTTGATGTCCACGTTGCCCAGGCGCAGGTGGGCCAGGGTGCCCGAGGTGGACGCGCCCACGATCTGGTTGGAGTCCGAGGCCGCGGCCACGGTGGGCGGGATGCCCATCATGATGAGCAGGGGGGTCATGAGGAAGCCCCCGCCCACCCCGAAGATGCCGGAGAGCAGCCCGACCACCCCGCCCAGGCCGAAGACCGCGACGATGTTGATGCTGTTGCCCGCAATGGGCAGGTAGAGATGCATGGGAATGCTCATGCCCCGTCCTTTGTCGGTTAGAGGTTCTTCCTGGGCGACACCAGCTCAACCCGGCAGTCCACCCCGTTGAGGATGCGGCTCGTGGCCTCGGCCTCGCCGCTCCGCTCCTCCCCGGACGGCCCCGGGGCCGGGGCCACCAGCAGGGTGGTCTTGAACTGGCCCGCGGCGTGGATGACCTGGTCGGCATAGGCCCCCTCGGCCACGTAGAACTCCACGCCCACGCCCGCGGCCTTGGCCGCCTCGATCTCCAGGTCCACCCGGCGGCGCACCCCGGGGGGCGGGGGCGCTGCCGGGTGGAGCACCAGGAGGACGGTGAGGCGAGCCGCGATGCGCCCGGCCAGGAGCACGGCCCGGGTCAGGGCCTCCCAGGCCGGGCGGGTGGCGTCTATGCCGACGAGAATGCGTTCCATGGGTCTCCCGAGTGTGTCCCCCATGAGCAAGACCGGGGCCAATCGGAGGACATAAAGTAATATATTGAATTTATATATTTTTCTGAAACACGGCAGGCGCGGGCAGCCTGGGTTGTTCCGGAATGGAACAGGCTCCCGGCCCGGGGACTTGTCTCAAAACGGAACATGGGCTAGGGTCGGGACGACCGGAGGCCAAGCCCCCGGCCAGGAGGTGGCCATGGGCCGGGCAGCGCGCTGGCGGGACTTCTTCAACTCCATCAAGGGCAAGATCTTCGCCCTGTTCCTGGTCACCTTCCTGGTGGCCGGCGGGCTCACGGCCCTGAACGTCTGGACCCTGGCCGCGGTGCGCGAGCGGCTGGTGCTGTCCGAGCGCTACGACGACCTGCTGAACAACATCCTGGAGGCGCGGCGCTACGAAAAGAACATGCTCATCTACGGCGACGCCCAGAGCCTGGCCGAGGGCGTGGGCTACCTGGACCAGGCCGAGGCCGAGGTGCAGGCCATCTCCGCGGACATGGCCCGGGTGGCCGGGGAGGAGCGGCGCGACGCCCTGCTGGCGGCCCTGGCCGGCTACCGCGCCGCGCTCCTGGACCTGGGCCAGGGGCGGGCCGCGGACGGCGAGCGCATCCGCGGCCTGGGCAAGCGCCTGGTGGACCTGGCCGGGGGCGTGTCCCGCACCAAGCGCGAGCGCATCCACCGCACCATCTCCCGGGTGTCGCTCCTGCCCTTCGGCACCCTGGGGGTGTTCCTCCTGTTCATGCTCTTCCTCATCAGGGTGGTGGCGGGCAGCCTGCTCACGCCCCTGAACCTGGTGCGCCAGATCACCGGCCGGGTGGCCAAGGGCGATTTCAGCCCGGTGGACGCGCCGGGTCAGCACATCGCCGAGATAGCCGGGCTGCTGGAAGCCCTGGACCGCATGGCCCGGGAGCTGGAGGCCAACCAGGAGAACCTGCTCCAGGCCCGCAAGATCGCGGCCCTGGGCACGCTGACCGCGGGCATCGCCCACGAGATCAACAACCCGGTGAACAACATCATGCTCTCGGCCGAGACCCTGCTCGAGACCCACGCCGACGCGCTGGGCGAGGACGGCCGGGAGCTGGCCTCGGACATCCTGGAGCAGTCCGAGCGGGCCGGGGAGATCGTGCGCAACCTGCTGGACTTCTCCCGCACCGAGCGGGCCGAGGTGAGCCCCCTGGACCCGGCGGCCGTGATCCGGAGCACCCTGGCCCTGCTCAAGAACCAGGTCATGATCGCGGGCATGACGGTGGTGGCGGACCTGCCCGTGGGCCTGGCCCGGGTGGCGGGCAACCTGCGCCACCTGCAACAGGTATTTTTGAACCTCATCCTGAACGCGGTGCAGGCCACGCCCCCGGGCGGCCAGGTGACGGTGGGCGGGTTCGACGCCGGGGAGGCCGTGTGCCTGGAGGTGCGGGACACGGGCAAGGGCATCCCGGCCGAGCAGTTGCCCCACATCTTCGAGCCCTTCTTCACCACCAAGGACCCGGGCAAGGGCACGGGCCTGGGCCTGGCC
>DKEU01000197.1 GCA_002452635.1 Desulfovibrionaceae bacterium UBA6814
TACTGGCCCACGGTGCTGGCCGACGTGCGCAAGCACCTGGAGGCCAACGGGTTCGCGGCCTACGTGGCCGACGACCCGTCCCACGCCCGGCAGATCGTGATGGACTACATCCTGCCGGGGGTCAAGCCGACCTCGGCCTCCTGGGGCGACTCCATGACCCTGGCCGCCACCGGCCTGCTGGACGAACTGCGCCAGGACCCGGACCTGGACATCATCGTCACCTTCGACCCGGCGGTGCCCCGGGCGGAAATCATCGAGCGCCGGCGGCGCGCCCTCACCGTGGACCTCTTCCTCACCGGGTCCAACGCCGTGACCCGGGACGGGATGCTGGTCAACCTGGACATGGTGGGCAACCGCACCGCGGCCCTGGCCTTCGGCCCGCGCCACGTCCTGGTGCTGGCCGGCCGCAACAAGGTGGTGGACAACCTGGCCCAGGCGGTGCAGCGCATCAAGTCCCAGGCCGCCCCGGCCAACGCCATGCGGCACAACGCCCGCACGCCCTGCGTCAAGACCGGCCGCTGCGCGGACTGCTCCAGCCCCGACCGAATCTGCAACACCTGGGCCATCACCGCCAAATGCGCGCCGCCCGGCCGCATCAGCGTGATCCTCATCAACGCGCGACTGGGTATTTAGTGCGGCTTAGCGGCGCAGCCGCTTAGCCGCACTTATGCAAGATGCTGCAATACTGGAACAGTATTGCAGCATCTTGCGTCTACCGCCATACCTCTCCACAAATGTATCCAACGACAAAATTGTTGCCCAGAATCACCCCTCCTCCAGGGTGAACCGCCAGGCGCAGACCCACTCCGCGGGATGCGGGTCGGGCGGGCAGCCCACGCACTGGCAGCGCAGCCGCGGATCGATCTCCCGGGAGAACCCGGTGTACTCCACAATCCCGCCGGACTTGCAGGGATAGTCGTCCAGCCCCTTGCGCGTGCGCGCGGTCTGCACCCGGCAGTCGGTCATGCGGAAGACCACCGAGGTTTCCGTCTCCTCCACGAACTCCCAGCGGTTGAGGTGGGCGTACATGCGCACGCCCAGGGCGGCCTTGAGCGCGGCGATCCCGCCCCGGTCCGGGAGGCCCAGGATAGCCTTGGCCCGACGGGCCTCCAGCGGGGCGAAACAGGACCAGCACGCATCGTTCACCTGCTTGGCCGCCGCCATGCCCGCCGCGCCCTCGATGGCCTGGAACCAGACCCCGTCGGCAGCCAGCCAGGCCGAGCGCAGGGCCATGCCCAACCTGTCCAGCATCTCGCGATCCGCACCGGAAAGCAGCTCCTGCGGAGAAAGCCCCAGAGCGCGTCCCAATTTCCCGGAGAGGATGGAGAAAAAGCGGTCCCCGGCCTCCCGTTCGGCGTCCAGAGCCGCGGCAAGGCCCAGGCGCTGGACGCTCTCCGCCAGCCAGAGCCCGTAATGGGCGGCCAACTGGCGGATGATTTCGGTCATGACCTCCGGAGTCGTGGAGGAGCCGGCTGCCGATGGGGTGTTCTTCTCGTCCATGTGGTTCACTTCCGGGCGGGGTTGAGATAGCGGGGCAACGGAAAGGGTAAATGGGTACCCGGCCTGCTGCACGGCCGTCAAGCCGCGGCGGGTGGTTCCCATTCCCGGGGCCGGGGGGTATGCTGGGGCATGGACTGGCCCCGCCTGCTCCTGGCCGCGGACGCGGTGCTCCTGCTGCACTTGGCCGTGGCCGGCTTCATCGTCCTGGTGCCGCCCCTGGCCTGGCTGGGCAAGGCGCGGGGCTGGAGATGGGTGCGCTCCCCCTGGCTGCGGCTGCCCCACCTGGGGATCACGGCCCTGGTCCTGGCCGAGGACCTGGCCGGGCGGCTGTGCCCGCTCACCGAATGGGAGTGGGCCCTGCGCCAGGAGGCCCTGGCCGACGGGCAGCCCCGGCGCTCCTGGACCGCGGAGTGGGCCGGGCGGCTGCTCTACGCCGACCTGCCGGACTGGGCCTACACCGTCCTGTACGCCGCCCTGCTGGCCATCGTCCTGGCCACCGTCCGGGCCGTTCCCATCCGGTTCGGAAAAACGGCGCACTAGCCCGCCCAGTGGAGTCATGTTTTGACAGCAACGACTATTCGCTGGTATTTTGTCTGAAGGCCCGTGCAATGCGGACCGCGAAACCGGCAACGAGGAGACCCCTGCTTGGGACTGGTGAACATCGACGACCTGCATGCCGGTATGGTCCTGGAGAGCGATCTCATCGGCCCCAACAACCGGTTCCTGCTGCCCAAGAGCGCGATCCTGGACGCGGCGCACATCAGGATGCTCAAGGCCTGGGGCGTGGCCGAGGCGGACGTGAGCGGCGTCAGCCGGGAAGAGGCCCAGGCCATGGTCCCGGACGACCTCTCGGCCAACGTCCTGAACCAGGCCAAGGCGGAACTCAGGCCCTACTTCGAGCGAGCCGACCTGGAGCATCCGGCCATGCGCGAGATCTTCCGGCTCGCCGCCCTGCGCTGGGCCCGCGGCGCGCCGACCGAATGCAACCTGTGCGCCCTGGGCCCCAGCGGCCATGCCCTGGAGGACATCACCCCCTCCCGGGACATGTTCGCCAAGGGCAAGGGCTCCCCCACCTCCCTGGTCAGGAACGAAGTGGAGCTCTCCTCCTTTCCGGACATCTATTTCCAGATCAACGAGGTGCTCCAGTCCCCGCGCAGCTCGGCCTCGCACATCGCCGACGTGGTGAGCAAGGACACCAGCCTCACGGCCAAGCTGCTCAAGCTGGTCAACAGCGCGTTCTACGGCTTTCCCTCCAAGATCGACACCATCTCCCGCGCCATCGCCATCCTGGGCACCAACGAGCTGACCACACTGGCCCTGGGCATCTCGGTGCTGGAGTACTTCAACGACATCCCGGACAGCCTGGTGGACATGAAGGGCTTCTGGGTGCATTCCATCGCCTGCGGGGTGCTGGCCCGCATCCTGGCCAGCACCAAGGTGGGCCTGTCCGAGGAGCGCTTCTTCGTGGCCGGACTCATCCATGACGTGGGCCGGCTGGTGATGTTCAAGCGCCTGCCCTTCGCCTCCACCCAGGCCATGCTCCTGTCCCGCTCCACCCGGACCCCCCTGCGCGAGGCCGAGCAGGAGATCCTGGGCTTCGACCACTCCGCGGTGAGCGGGGCCCTGCTCAAGACCTGGAAGTTCCCGGCCACCCTGGAGCTGCCCGTGCGCCATCACCACGCGCCGGCCAAGGCCATGAACCCCCTGGAGCCGGCCATCATCCACGTGGCCGACGTGCTGTCCATCGCCATGCAGTACGGCAGCAGCGGCTCGGTCTACGTCCCGCCCCTGCAGGAACAGGCCTGGGAAACCCTGGGCAAGGGGCCGGCCATCCTGGCCCAGGCCATGGCCCAGGCCGACCGCCAGATCTGCGAGATACTGCGCGCCTTTCTGGGGAGCGACTGATGGACGACGCAGGGCGCATCCGCCACCTCGAGGAGCAGGTCCTCTACCTGCTGGAGGAGAAGCGCGCCGCCCTCTCCGCCCTGGAGCTGGCCGCCACCCTGGGCAACTTCGAGACCAGCCTGAACCAACTGGACGACCCCACGGTGATCCTGCACGAGACCGCCACCCGGGTGCGCACCCTGGCCCGCCTCAAGGCGGTGTCCTTCTTCCTGGTGGACGAGGACGACTCGCGCTTCTACCAGGCCTACTGCGACCCCTCGTCCCGGAGCGAGGCCTTCGAGCGGGAGGTGGACGCCCTCATCGAGGACAAGACCTTCGCCTGGGCCCTGGGCCGCAACAAGCCGGTGATGGTCACCTCCCAGGCCGGGGAGCAGCTCATGCTGCACGCCATGACCACCAGCTCCCGCACCCGGGGCATCTTCCTGGCGGTGCTGGACCAGGACAAGCGCGAGATACTGGACACCGCCCTCATGCTGCTCACGGTGATCCTCCTGGCCAGCGCCCATGCCCTGGAGAGCTTCGAGCTCTACCGCCGCAACCGGGACATCACCCGGGAGCTGGAGCAGAACCTGGCCCGGCTCAAGGTATCCGAGGCGCAGCTCAAGCGCTCCCAGGAGACCCTGGAGGAGCAGGTGCGCGACCGCACCGCGGCCCTGGCCGAGACCAACGACCAACTGGAAGGCGAGATCCGCGAGCGCAAGGCCTCCGAATCCCTGCTCCGGGAGAGCGAGGCCGTGGTGCACGCCCTGCTGGACGCCTCCATCGACGTCTCCATCCTCCTGGANNTCAACCAGGTGGGCGCCCAGCAACTGGGCCGGACCCCGGACCAGCTGGTGGGCATGAACCTGCGCGACTGCCTGCCCGAGGAAGTGCTCGCCACCCGCCTGGCCATCCTGGACGAGGTCCGGGAATCCAGGGGCTGCATCCGCAC
>DKEU01000108.1:0-628 GCA_002452635.1 Desulfovibrionaceae bacterium UBA6814
TGTGCCAGGCCATGCGGATGAACAGCGGGCCGTAATGGCCCCAGTCCGCGGGCCACCACTCCTGCGAGTCTTTCATCAGGGCCATGAGGTCCTTCTTCACGGCCTTGAGGTCGAGTTTCTTGAACTCCTCGGCGTAGTTGTAGCCCTCGCCCATGGGGTTGGACTTGTTGGAATGCTGGTGCAGGATGTCCAGCCGCAACTGGTTCGGCCACCAGTCGAGGTTGGACGTGCCGCCGCCCGCCACNNTGGCGCGACCTGCCGGTCACCGGGCATTTCATATCGCTGCTCATGACGATTCCTCCGTGGTTATGATTGTTTCCTGCTTTGGTCTGGTTACGAGGCCTGCGCCTCCCGCCCGGGGGCCGGAACGGTCCGGCCCCGGGGCGGGGGCGTGAACGTCAGTTTTCCTTCGCCGCCTTGGCGGCCTTCTTTTCCTTGGCCGCGCAGGCGTGGCAGATTCCCTTCACCTCCACCCGGGTCCGCTCGGTGGAGCCGATGGCGGCCACCTCGGCGGGCAACTCCAGGTTGTCCAGGGCGTCGCTGGTGAAATCCCGGGTCAGGCCGCACCGGATGCAGACGAAATGGTGGTGCCGGTCCAGGTTGGCGTCGAAGCGCGTCCGGTCCAGCG
>DKEU01000108.1:637-24195 GCA_002452635.1 Desulfovibrionaceae bacterium UBA6814
CAGGGTGCGGTAGACCGTATCCAGGGAAATGGCCGAGAGCCGCTCATGCACACCCTTGTAGACGGCCTCCGCATCCGGGTGCTCCTGGCTCTGGGCGATCTCCCGGAATATCTCCATGCGCTGCGGGGTCAGCCTGGCCCCGGCCTCCTGGCAGGCCCGGGTGAAGGCCTGCATCCGCCGCTCGACCTCTTTTTTCTGCAATTCCATGACCCTTCCTGAAATTGATTCCTTAATAGGAATGGATTCCTATTTTAGACTATCCACTACTCCGCGCCCCACGTCAAGCGAAAAACGCAGTGGGAGCCACCCGCCTGCGCAGGGGTATTCCTGGGGCGGCAAGCGCCCCAATCCCCACCAGGCTGCTGGACATCCTTGCCAGGCTGGTGTACCCGGGGCGAGAATCTAGAGGTTTTCTAAACTTTATCTGCGCGAGGGGTTCCCCATGGACCAGGCCGCGACCCAGCCGGACCGCCAGGGCGGACGGCTGCTGGTGGTGGACGACGAGCCCGAGCTGGCCGCGGTGCTCTGCGAGACCCTGGCCGGCCTGGGGCACGCGGTGCGCCGGGCGGGCGACGGGGCCGAGGCCCTGCGCATCCTGGCCCAGGAGCCGGCCCAGGTGGTCATCTCCGACCTGCGCATGCCCCGCATGGGCGGCATGGAGCTTCTGGAGGCGGCCTCCGGCCGCGGCCTGGACGCGGACTTCATCTTCCTCACCGGGTACGGCACCGTGGAGAACGCGGTGGAGTGCATGCGCCTGGGCGCGGCCGACTACCTGCTCAAGCCCTTCAAGCTGGACGCCCTGGCCCGGGCCGTGGACAAGGTGCTGGGCGAGCGGGAGGTGCGCCTGGAGCGCCGCCGCGCCGTCATGCCCGCGTCCGGTCCCGCACCTCGGCCGGCCGGCCCGGCCGAGGACCCGCAGGTGCTGCTGCGCTCCTTCCTGGTCCAGGTGCGGGAGCTGTTCACGCCCCAGGGCATGGCGCTCTTCATTTACAACGGCGCGCACAACGGCGCCGGCAACGGCGCCGGGCGGCGCACGGTGCACGGCAAGGCCCTGGCCGCCGACCCCGCGGCCCAGGACTGGCTGGCCGCCCTGGGCGCGCGCCTGGCCGCCGAAGGCCGGCCCAAGCTCCTGGAGCCGCGCCTCACCGCCGCGGCCCGGGGCGTGCCCGAGTCCCTGCGCGGGACCTGGATCATGGCCGCCCCGGTCGGCAACGACGCGGGCGGCGGCCCGGGCGGAGCCCTGACCGCCCTGGTCCGCGCCCCCTCCGGCCCGGCCTGGACCGGCCAGGACCTGCGCATGCTCGCCGCCCTGGCCGGGCACGCGGCCCAGTCCCTGGAGGGCCTGCGCGCCTGCCGCCGGCTCCGCGACCTGAACATGGAGGTGGTGCTCTCCCACGTGCGCGCGGTGGAGGCCAAGGACACCTACACCTGCGGCCATTCCGAGCGGGTGGCCCAGTACGCCGTGCGCCTGGGCCGGCGCCTGGGCCTGGCCGAGGCCGACCAGGAGACCCTGCGCGCGGCCGGCTACCTGCACGACGTGGGCAAGATCGGGGTGCCGGACAAGGTGCTGGCCAAGCCCGGCCGGCTCACCGAGGTGGAGATGGGCATCATGCGCCGCCACCCGGCCCTGGGCCGGGAGATCCTGGGCCGGGTCACCACCCTGGCCCCGGCCCTGCCCGCCATCGAGCACCACCACGAGCGCTGGGACGGCCGGGGCTACCCCGCCGGCCTGGCCCAGGAGGACATCCCCTATCTGGCGCGCATCGTGAGCGTGGTGGACGCCTACGAGGCCATCACCTCGGAGCGGGCCTACCAGCCCGCGCGCAGCGACGCCGACGCCCGCCGCATCCTGGCCCGCGGCGCGGGGAGCCAGTGGGACCCCGAGGTGACCGCCGCCTGGCTGGCCCTGCTGGAGGCCCAAGGCCCCCCGGCCCCCTGAGTCGTTCTGCGCAACGTCCCCAGTCGCGCATGCGCGCCAGGAGGACGCGCCGGATGCGAAGCATCCGTAAGCAGAGGAAAAACCACGCGTTTTCCTCTGCGCCTCAGTCGGAAATGCAGGACGCATTTCCGACGCCATGTATAGATAGAACACTTGCCGGTTCATCGGAAACTGGCGTAGGGTGTGGCCGCGGAACCCGGCCTGCCGCGCCGTCCGCGGCATGCCCCGGGCCGCCGAGGCCCGCGTGAAGATCAAGCCCAAACTCGCCCTCTCCTTCTTGCTCCTCTGCCTGGCACCCCTGGCGGTGTCCGGCTTCGTGTCCTCCACCATGGCCGAGCGCGCCCTGACCGAGCAGGTGCTGCTCCAGCTCGAATCCGTGGCCACCATCCAGAAGAGCCGGCTGGAGGCCATCTTCCAGCAGAACCACGAGCGGCTGCGGCTCATCTCCACCCGCACCCAGCTGCGGCGCAGCCTGGCCGCCTTCCTGGAGTTCCGCAGCCCGGCCCTGCGCGACAGCATGAACACCATCCTGGCGGACAGCCTCACCGCGGTGGCCGGGTTCAAGGAGATCACGGTGCTGGACCCCGACGGCCGGGCCGTGGCCGGCACCAAGCCCACCCACCTGGACCGGGAGCACGCCGGGGCCCCGCACTTCGAGCGCGGCCGGCAGGGCCCCTGCGTGGACCTCTTCTTCCTGGACGAGTCGGGCCGATTGCGCTGCCGGCTCTCCGGGCCGCTCTTCTGGAACAGCCGCATGATCGGGGTGGTGCTCATCGACACCGCGGCCGAGAACGTCACCGCCCTGGCCACCGACTACTCCGGCCTGGGCCGCACCGGCGAGACCCTCATCGCCCGCCGCGGGCCGGCCCGGGAGGTGTCCTACATCGCGCCCCTGCGCTTCGACCCCGAGGCGGCCCTGCGCCGCCCGGTGGGGCTGGAGTCCAATGACCTGTCCATGGCCCAGGCCCTGGCCGGCCGCGAGATGCTCATCCCGGACGGGCTGGACTACCGCGGCCGCCGGGTGCTGGCCGCCACCCGCTACCTGCCCGCCTACGACCTGGGCCTGGTGGTCAAGCTGGACCGGGACGAGGCCTTTGCGCCCATGGTGGAGCTGCGCCACACCCTCATGCTGGTCACCGGCCTGTCCGCCATGCTGGTCTTCACCCTGTCCATCCCGGTGGGCCGCACCCTGACCCGGCCCATCCTGGACCTGGCCGAGGTGGCCCGCCGGGTCTCGGGCGGGGACTTCACCCAGCGCGCCATAGAGTTGGGCGAGGACGAGCTGGGCGACCTGGCCCGGGGCTTCAACCACATGACCGCCAAGCTCACCGAGGACATCGAGCGCCGCCGCCGGGCCGAGGAGCAGTTGCGCTCCCGCACGGACCTGCTGCAGGGCATCATCGACAACTCCTTCTCCGCCATCTTCGTCAAGGACGTGGACCAGCGCTTCATCATGGTGAACCGGGTGTTCGAGCACATGTGCGGCAAGGCCAAGGACGAGATCCTGGGCCGCACCACCGCCGACGTGTTCCCCGTGGAGCAGGCCACGGAAACCACGGAGCACGACCGCCAGGTCCTGGAGACCGGGGCCGCGCTGCAGCACGAGCGCACCTACGCCCTGGCCGGGGGCAGCCGCACCTACATCGCCACCAAGTTCCCGCTCTACACCGTCCGGGGCGATCCCTACGCCCTGTGCGGCATCTACACCGACATCAGCGAGATCAAGCGGGCCGCGGCCATGCGCGAGGAGGTGGAGCGCATGATCCGGCACGACCTGAAGAGCCCGCTCATGGCCATCGCCGGCCTGCCCGCGGTGATGAAGGACGAGGCCAACATCACCGAACGGCAGCGGGAGATGCTCGCCGCCATCGAGGAGGCCGGCCGGCGCATGCTGGAGATCATCGGCCTGTCCCAGGACCTCTACCGCATGGAGACCGGCACCTTCCGCCTGGACCCCCATGCCGTGGACCTCCTGGCCGTGGCCCGGCGGGCGCTGGCCGACGGGTCCTGGCTGGCCGAGCGCCGCCGCCTGGACGTGCGCCTGGCCCTGAACGGCCGGGCGGCCGAGGCCCACGACACGGTGCGGGTGCCCGGCCGGGAGCCCCTGCTCTACACCATGCTCGGCAACCTGGTGGGCAACGCCCTGGAGGCCGCGCCCGAGGGCACGGCCGTGGAGCTGCGCCTGGAGACCGAGGCCGGGGGGGTCAGCCTGGCGGTGCGCAACGCCGGGGTCGTGCCCCGGGAGATCCGCTCCCGGTTCTTCGAGAAATACGTGTCCGCGGGCAAGAAGTCCGGCACCGGCATCGGCACCTACAACGCCAAGCTCATCGCCGAGGCGCACGGCGGCTCCATCGCCATGCGCACCTCGGACGAGGAGGGCACCGAGGTGTCGGTCCGCCTGCCCCGCCTGGCGGAATCCGCCTGACCCCGCCCCTGACCGCCAGGCAACATCCTAGAAGTCAAAGGAAACTTTCTTTAATTCGGCAGACCGGCATTGCCTTGGCCGGAAAAACATCATATGCCGTTCTCCATGTCTGCCCCGCGCATACTGGTCGTGGACGACAGCATCGTCATCCGCAAGGCCCTTACCAAGCAGCTCGAGGCCATCGGCGCCCAGGTCACCCAGGCCAAGGACGGCGCCGAGGGACTGGAGACCGCGCGCGGGACGCGGTTCGATCTCATCATCTCCGACGTGGACATGCCCCGCATGATCGGGCTGGACATGTGCGAGCGGCTCAAGACCGACCCCGCCACCCGCTCGGTCCCCATCATCATCCTGTCCTCCCGCGACTCCGAGGAGGACATCGAGCGCGGCTTCAAGGTGGGCGCGGACTCCTACCTGTCCAAGAGCGTGGGCAAGGACGAGTTCCGGGAGCGGGTGCAGCAGTTCCTGCGCCAGGTGGACTTCATCCGGGAGCGGCTGGTGCTGGTGGCCGACGACTCGGACTACATCCGCGAGCACCTGGCCCAGGGCCTGGGGGACGTGGGCTTCCAGGTGATCGAGGCCAGGGACGGCCGCGAGGCCCTGGACGCCCTGGCCGAGGACCGCAAGCCCGACCTGGTGGTCTGCGACATGAACATGCCCGGGGTGGACGGCCTGGCCGTGCTCCAGGCCATGCAGATGAACCCGGACCTGCGGCACATCCCCTACGTGGCCATGAGCTCCGAGGACTCCCGCGCGGCCATGCGCCGGCTGTTGCAGCACGGGGCCGCGGCTTTCATGGTCAAGCCCTTCAACGTGGAGCAGTTGGTCATCACCGCCGAGAAGCTGCTCTCGGACCAGTTCACCATCCTCCTGGCCGAGAAGGAGCGCCTCAAGACCGAGCGCTCCCTGATGCTCTCCAGCATCACCAGCCTGATCCAGGCGCTGGAGGCGCGCGACCTCTACACCCGCGGCCACTCCGAGGCCGTGGCCGAGATCGCGGTGGGCATGGGCGCGGCCATGGGCCTGGACCCGGTGGAGTTGGAGAAACTGGAGATCGCGGCCCGGCTGCACGACCTGGGCAAGATCGGCATCCCGGACAACGTGCTGCTCAAACCGGGCCGGCTCACGGACGACGAGTACACCATCATCAAGACCCACCCCACCATCGGCGCCGAGATCCTGGCCCCCATCCCCAGCATGGCGGACCTCATCCCCGCGGTGAAGTTCCACCACGAGAAGATGGACGGCACCGGCTACCCCGACGGCCTCAAGGGCGACCAGATCCCCCTGTGGGCGCGCATGATCGCGGTGGGCGACGTGTTCCACGCGCTGACCAGCAACCGCCCCTACCGCGAGCCCATGGCCGAGGAGAAGGTCCTCCAGATCATCGAGGACGCCCGCTTCACCCACCTCTGCCCGGACTGCGTCAGCGTCTTCTTCAAGATGATGGGCGTGTAGCGCCCGCGGCCTCGCCGCGGCGGCGCGGCGCGCGCATCATACCAAGTTGCGAGCAAAACCCCTCCTGGGTTGTGCTCGCCTCGGCCAGGCGAAAACGCGGTTTCGCCCGGCGGGCAAGGTCACACCACGCAATAACCCTGCAGATTCCTTGGACTGCATTTATATTTATCGCAAAATATGTCGTGAGCCTTGACACGCCGCGGTGCTTTTGTGCTACTATACAAGTAGGCTGGTATTTTGGCCTGAATATACAGGCAAATTACAACACTGTCGAAACCAAGCAACCCGGAAGAAGAAACAGAGAAGCACGCTTGAGCCGGATGCGCGTGGCCCGTGTCACGGATGCTCCCTTGGACGGCATCGGCTCCCGACGGTCTGTCGCCAGGCTCACCCCTGCCGGGTTTGACGCATGAGCGTTTGGCCTGTGCCGGCAGCCCTGCTGCTCCGACAAGGCCGCCATCATGCGCAACACCACCGCGTCCTTCACCAGGACCTTCCTCAAACTCTTCCTGCCGGTCTTCGGCCTGGCCCTGGCCGGGGCCATCTTCCTCGTGCATCGGGAGAAAGCCCTCGCCGAGGAGCTCTTGGAGCACCGGGAGGCCACGTACCTGCGGGCGGTGGCCACCACCCTGGACATGGAGCTGCGCCGGGTGTTCCGCGACCTCTTCAGCCTCAAGCACCGCCTGGAGCTGCGCCGCTACCTGCTCCGGCCCACTCCCGACCGGCACTACGACCTGGGCCAGGAATACCTCGCCTTTGCCCAGGAAAACCCGTTCTACGACCAGATTCGCCTGCTCGACAGCCGGGGCATGGAGGTGCTGCGCATCAACAACAGCCGGCCCGCGCCGGTCCTGGTGCCCGGGGAGGATCTCCAGGACAAGTCGAATCGCGACTATGTGCGCGAATCCGCGGAACTGGCGCCGAACCAGATCTATGTCTCTCGCATGGACCTCAACGTGGAGAACGGGAAGATCGAGATCCCGCACAAGCCCATGCTGCGCCTGGTCGCCCCCCTGTTCGACGCGGCGGGCGTCCGAACGGGCAGCCTGGTGCTCAACTACCTGGCCCAGGATATGCTGGACACCATCCACGCCAGCGAGGCCCGGGAGGTGACGAAGCTCGTCCTATTGGACAAGGACGGGAACTGGCTGCACAGCAGGACTCCGGACTGGGACTGGAGTTTCATGTTCCCGGGGCGCAAGGTCCCCGCCTTCGGGGACCTGTATCCCGAGGCCTGGGCCGCCATCCGCTCCGGCCGGGACGGCAAGGTCCGCAGCGGCGAGGGCCTGTTCACCTACACCACGCTCCCCCTGGACCCCGCCATCACCCGGGCCGGCCGGATGTACGGGGTGGAGGTGCCCGAGGCCTACCATCGGCAATGGCTGCTGATCTCGGTCAAGCCCGCCGGGGAGTTGGCCGCGGCCCAACGGCGGGATCGCCTGCCCTACCTGCTCGGCCTGGCCGTGATCACCCTGCTCGCCGCAGCCTGGGCCGCAACGCGAACCAGCCAGGTGCGGGAGCGGCAGGGCTGGGTGGACAGCCTGGAGCAGAGCGAGGCGCGCTTCCGCGGCATCGTGGAGACCTCCCTGGACATCATCTGCGAGTGGGACCTGGAGGGCCGCATCACCTACGTGAGCCCCCGGGTCGAGAGAATCCTGGGCCGCAGCCCCGAGGAGATGGTGGGCCGGACCCTGTTCGACTTCATCGCCCAGGAGACGGCGGAGGCGGCGCGTCGGAAGATGGCGGAGGCGGTGCGGGGCGGACGCCGCCTGCTGGCCTGGGAGACGGTCTGCCGCGACGCGGCGGACCGGGTGGTGATGCTGGAGACCAACAGCGCGCTCATCCTGGACCAGAAGGGACGGCACGTGGGCTACCGGGGCATCTCCCGGGACATCACCGAGCGCAAGACCGCCCAGGCCATACTCGACGCCTCCCGCCGCGAGGCCGAGGAGGCCAACCTGGCCAAGAGCGATTTCCTGGCCCGCATGAGCCACGAGATACGCACCCCCCTGAACGCGGTCATCGGCATGTCCTACCTGCTGGACAAGACCCCGCTCACCTCCCGCCAGGCCGACTACGTGGCCAAGATCCGCGGAGCGGGCAACACGCTCCTGGGCATCGTCAACGACATCCTGGACTTTTCCAAGATCGAGGCCGGCAAGCTCACCGTCGAGAACATCCCCTTCGCCCTGGAGGCGGTGCTGGCCAGCGTGGTGGACATCAACTCCCTGGCCGCGGAGCAAAAGAAGCTGGACTTCCTGCTCTCCGTGGACCCCGCCATCCCCGACAGCCTCACCGGCGACCCGCTGCGCCTGGGACAGGTGCTGGTCAACCTGGTGAACAACGCCATCAAGTTCACGGACCAGGGCGAGGTGCTCCTGGAGGTAGCCCTGCTGGAGGAGGAGGGAGACCGGGCGCACCTGCGGTTCAACGTGTCCGACACCGGCCCGGGCATGACCGGGGAGCAGGTGGCCCGGCTCTTCGCCCCCTTCACCCAGGCCGAGGAGTCCACCACGCGCAAGCACGGGGGCACCGGCCTGGGCCTGAGCATCAGCCGCCGGCTGGCGGAGCTCATGGGAGGCGAGCTCACGGTGTCCAGCACCCCGGGCCAGGGGACCACCTTCAGCATGGACCTCTGGCTTCCGCACCAGGCCGGCCAGCCGGCCCCGGTCCGCTTCATCTACGAGGAGCTGACCGGCCTGCCCGTGCTGGTGGCGGACCACAGCGAGCGCTCCTGCATCATCCTGGAGAAGATCCTCACGTCCTTCGGCTTCACGGCCACCGCCACCACCCGGCCCGACGAGGTGCCGACCCTGCTGAAAAACGCCTCCCCGCCCTTCCGGATGCTCCTCCTGGACACCCGCATGTGCGACCGCGACGCCCACGCCTGCGCCGAGCACATGCGGAGCATGGACCTGCCGGAGCGGCCCCGGGTCATCGTCATGTCCTCCTCCGACCGGGAGGAGGCCCGGCGCAAGTCCGAGGCCATGGGCGCCCATGGCCTGCTCTTCAAGCCGGTCACCGCCTCGCAGCTCTTCAACGCCATGATCGAGGCCCTGCACCAGGGGGCCGGCAGGTTGCAGAGCAGCCACGCGCCGGTGCGGGGGGCGCGGGTGTCGGGCCACATCCGGGGGGCGCGGGTGCTCCTGGTGGAGGACAACGCGGTGAACCAGCAGGTGGCCCGGGAGATACTGGAGGGGGCCGGCCTGGCGGTGGACATCGCCGGGGACGGCCGGGACGCCCTGCGCAAGGTGGCCGAGGCCGAATACCAGGCGGTGCTCATGGACATCCAGATGCCGGGCATGGACGGCCTGGAGGCCGCCCGGCGCATCCGCCAGGACCCCCGCCACGCGGGGCTGCCCATCATCGCCATGACCGCCCAGGCCCTGCCTTCGGACCGGGAGCGCAGCCTGCAGGCGGGCATGGACGCCCACGTGAACAAGCCCGTGGACCCCGACGAGATCTATGCGGTGCTCGGGCAATACATCCCGGCCGAGGGCTGGGAGCCCGCGGCCGTTCCGCTCCGCCCCCCGGCGAGCGTCCCGGCCGAGGTGGCCCCAGAGTCCCTGCCCCCGGCCGGGTCCGTGCCCGGCATCAACCTGGACAAGGGCCTGGCCCGGGTGCTGGGCAACACCGGCCTCTACGTGCAGCTCCTGGCGAACTTCGCCAACGACCAGGCCGGGCTGCCCGAGCAGCTCCGCGGCCACTTCGCCGCGGACCGCACCCACGAGGCCCAGGCGCTGCTGCACACCTTCAAGGGGATGGCCGGCAACATCGGGGCCCAGGGACTGCACGAATTGGCCGGCAAGCTGGAGCTGGCCCTGGCCGAGTCCCGGGACGACTGCGGGGAGCTCATGGAGCGGTTCTCGGCCATGTTGCACGAAACCGCGCGGCAACTTCGGGAGAACCTGCCCGCCGCGGCGCTCTCCGGCGGAGCGGCGGCCGGGGGCGGGGGGCTGCCCCCCGCGGAACTGGCGGAGAAGTTCGCGGCCCTGCGCAACATGCTGGCCCGGCACGACACCGACGCCCAGGAGGCCTTCGAGGCGGTGGCCCCGGACCTGCGCCGCCTGGCCCCGGACCAGGCCTACCCCCTGGAGAAGGCCCTGCGCCGTTTCGACTTCAAGACCGCCCACGAACACGCGGAACGCATCCGGCTGGCGGGGGGAGCCTGACATGCCCGGCCTGCGCAAGCACGGAACGGTCCTGGTGGTGGACGACGCACCGGACAACATCCTGCTGCTCAAGCAGGCCCTGGCCGGGGACTTCACGGTGCTGGCCGCCACCTCCGGCGAGCAGGCCCTGGACATCGCCTTCGGCGCCACCCCCCCGGACATCGTGCTCCTGGACGTGGTCATGCCGGGGATGGACGGCTACGAGGTCTGCCGCCGGCTCAAGGCCGACGCCCGCACCGACGAGATACCGGTGCTCTTCGTCACCGCCATGGGCGACGATTCGGACGAGGCCAAGGGCCTGGAGTTGGGGGCCATCGACTACATCGCCAAGCCCGTGAACCCCGGCCTGGTCCGGGCCCGGGTGCGCAACCAGTTCGCCCTGCGCGAGGCCGCCCGGCTCAAGGAGGACGTGGAGCGCATCATCCGGCACGACCTCAAGACCCCGCTCACCAGCGTCATGACCCTGCCCCGGGTCCTGCTCGGCCTGCCCTGCCTGGACGAGGACCACCGGGACATGCTCAAGCGCATCGAGGACTCGGCCTTCGCCATGCTGCGCCTCATCAACTTCTCCCTGGACCTCTTCAAGATGGAGCGCGGGGCCTACCGGTTCGAACCGGCCCGGGTGGACCTGGCCCAGGTGCTGGACCGCATCTTCTACGAGCTGGCGGAGTTGGCCGAGACCCGGCAGGCGCCGCCCCGGCTCTTCATCGACGGCGAGCCCGCGGCGCGGGGCGCGTCGTTTCCGGTCATCGGCGACGACATGCTCTGCTACTCCATGCTGGCCAACCTGGTGCGCAACGCCCTGGAGGCCTCGCCCCCGGGCGAAACGGTGCGGGTGGAGCTGCGCGGCGGCGACCCGGCCCGGGTGGAGGTGGCCAACTCGGGCGCGGTGCCGGCCGAGATGCGCGAACGGTTTTTCGAGAAGTACGCCACGTTCGGCAAGGAACAGGGCACGGGACTGGGCACCTATTCCGCCTGGCTCGCGGCCCGGGTCATGGGGGGCGGCATCACCTTCACCTCGTCCGAGGCCGAAGGAACCGTGGTCACGGTCACCCTTCCCGCCGCAGGTGGCGACGGAGAGACTGACGCCGCCCCGGATTGAGGAGTACGTTATGCGCAAGCAAGGCACCGTGCTGGTTGTGGACGACGCCCCGGACAACATCCTGGTGGCCAAGGCGGCCCTGGACCAGGACTTCAATGTGCTGGCCGCCACCAACGGCCCCGAGGCCCTGGACATCGTGCGCTCCGGCGAGCCGCCGGACATCGTGCTCCTGGACATCCTCATGCCCGGCATGAACGGGTACCAGGTCTGCCGGGAACTCAAGCAGGACGAGGCCACCCGCCATATCCCGGTGCTCTTCGTGACCACCATGGGCCAGGACGAGGACGAGACCGCCGGGCTGCGGCTGGGCGCGGCGGACTACATCACCAAGCCGGTGCGGCCGGCCATCGTCCTGGCCCGGGTGCGCAACCACCTGGCGCTCAAGCGGCACCAGGACCACCTGGAGGACATGGTGGCCGCGCGCACCGCGGCCCTGAGCAAGACCCAGGACGTGACCATCCTCAGCCTGGCCAGCCTGGCGGAACTGCGCGACAACGAGTTGGGCGGGCATTTCCTGCGCACCCAGAACGTGGCCGCGCTCCTGGCCCGGGACCTGGCCCGGCTACCCCGGCACCGCAAGGAGATAAGCCAGGACTTCGTGCAACTCCTGTACAAGTCCGCGCCGCTGCACGACGTGGGCAAGGTGGGCGTGCCCGACAGCATCCTGCTCAAGCCCGGCCGGCTCACCCCCGAGGAGTTCGAGGCCATGAAGCGACACACGGTCTACGGCCGCGACGCCATGGCCCACGCCGAGAAGTACCTTCAGGAGGAGTCCTTCCTGGGCATGGCCCGCGACATCGCCTACACCCACCACGAGAAATGGGACGGCAGCGGCTACCCGCGCGGCCTGGCCGGCGAGGACATCCCCACGGTGGGCCGCATCATGGCCGTGGCCGACGTATACGACGCGCTCATCAGCAAGCGGGTCTACAAGGAGCCCATGACCCATACCGAGGCCGCGTCCATCGTCGCCCAGGGCCGGGGAATCCACTTCGACCCCGACCTGGCGGACATCTTCCTGCAGCGCCAGGAGGACATCCGGGCCATCTCCATCCAGTACGCCGACTCGGACGAGGAGCGCCAGGCCCTGGCCCTATGAGGCCGTAACGGGCTAACCCAAGGAGCCACCCATGCCCACCCTGCCCGGCAACTTCACCATCCTCATCGTGGACGACCACCAGAACATGCGGCGCACCATCTCCGACCTGCTCCGCTCGGTGGGGTTCAAGAGCTTCGCCTATGCCGAGAACGGCAGGGCGGCCCTGAAGGTGCTCAAGGAGCAGGACATCCACTTGGTGGTGCTGGACTGGATGATGCCGGACATGAACGGGCTGGAGTTCCTGCGGCACATCCGGGTGGACAAGATCCACCAGAGCCTCCCGGTGCTCATGGTCACCGCCGAGGCCGCGTCGGACAAGGTGCTGTCCGCGGTGCAGCTGGGCATATCGGACTACATCGTGAAGCCCTTCTCCCCGGACACCATGTTCAAGAAGATCGCCCACATCCTGAAGACCGAGTTCTGATGCCACGTTGCGTTCGAAGAACGCGGATTGGCAGCGCGCGCCGGGTCCTTATTCCAACCCGGCCTGCGCCAGCCACTCCCGCATGCGGTCGTGGTGGGAGCCGGGCCAGTAGATGCGGTCGCAGGACGGGCAGCGGTAGAACGTGTCGAAGTACTTCTTGGTCAGCGGCTGCAGGCGGTGCAGCACCGCGGCTTTCTCCACCGGCGCGAGCGGCTCGTTGCACTCCAGGCAGCGGGAGAACGCGGCGAACGGGCCGCGCACGCCGAAGTGGCGCAGGACCTCGGCCAGCTGCTCCTGGGGATCGTGCGCCCGCACCAGCCGGCCGAAGGCCACCTGGCTGCGCTTGAGCAGGGCCCGGTCCATGCTGAGCACGATGCGGCCCTCTCCGGCCGCCAGCTCCGCCACCGCCTCGTCGTCCCAGGCCCGGTCGTAGGCCGCGTCCTGGCCCACCAGGCGCAGAAGCCGCGCCAGCTTGCCGCAGGTGGCGTCCACCAGGAAGCGCACCTCCCCCTCCCCGCAAAGCGGCTCGGGCCGCAAGAGGCTCGGCCGGGTCACGTCCAGGGGCGGGACCACCGCGTACACGTCCAGCTCCTGCCCCTCGGCCACGATGTGCGAGAAATCCACGTCCGTCCCGTCCGTGCCACTTGGGCCACCTGGGCCACCCGGGCCCCCCGCCCCGGCCACGAGAATCCGCCCCACCTCGGTGTGCGGCACGCCCAGGGACTCCACCACGTCCTTGACCGCGGCGCGGCGGTCCACGGCCCAGCCCAGCCGGCCGTCCGCCAGCCGCGCCGACTTGCCGGGCCGCACGATTTCCCGTACTCCCGGGTGGAACCGGAACAGCGCCACACCTACCGCCATATGAATCCCTACCTCGTCGTCGTGCTCGCGGCCCTCCTGGGGGCCTGGGCCCTGGATACCCTGGCCGCGCTCCTCAACCTGCGCGCCCTGGACCCGAACCTGCCCCCGGAGTTCCGCGGGGCCTATGATCCCGAGCGCTACCGGAAATCCCAGGAGTACGCCAGGGCCACCGCCCGCCTGTCGCTGCTGCGCGATACCCTGGGCGCGGCCCTGCTCATCGGCTTCATCCTCTGGCCCGGCTTCCCCCTGGCCGACGCCGCGGCGCGCTCCCTGGGCTGGGGCGAGCTGGCCACGGGCCTGGCCTTCTTCGCCCTCCTGCTGCTGGCCTCGGAGCTGCTGGGCCTGCCCTTCGCGGTCTACGACACCTTCGTGCTGGAGGAGCGCTTCGGGTTCAACCGCACCACCCCGGCCACCTTCGTGCTGGACAAGCTCAAGTCCCTGCTCCTGGCCGTGGTCCTGGGCGGGCCGCTGCTGGCCGCGGTGCTCTGGTTCTTCCACGCCGCCGGCCCGTGGGCCTGGCTCTGGGCCTGGCTGGCCACCATGGCGGTCATGGCCGCCATCCAGGTCCTGGCCCCCACCCTCATCCTGCCGCTCTTCAACCGCTTCACCCCCCTGGAGCACGGCCCCCTGCGCGCGGCCATCGCGGACCTGGCGGACAAGGCCGGCTTCGCCCTGGCCGGGGTCTTCGTCATGGACGGGTCCCGCCGCTCGGCCAAGGCCAACGCCTTCTTCACCGGCCTGGGCAAACGCAAGCGCATCGCGCTCTACGACACCCTCATCGCGGCCCATCCCCAGGATGAGCTGCTGGCCGTGCTCGCCCACGAGATCGGCCACTTCACGCACGGCCACATCCGCACCCGGCTGCTCCTGTCCTTCGCGCGCCTGGGCCTGGCCTTCTTCCTGCTGTCCCTGGCGCTCAGGCTGCCCGGCCTGCACGCGGCCTTCGGCATGCCCCAGGTCACGGTGCACGGCGGCCTGGTCTTCTTCGCCCTGCTCTACACCCCCCTGTCCCTGGCCCTGTCCCTGGCGGGCAACGCCCTGTCCCGCCGCCACGAGCGCCAGGCCGACGCCTACGCCGCGCGCCTCACCGACCCTGCGGCCCTGGCCCGGGCCCTGGCCTCCCTCTCGGCCCACAACCTGTCCAACCTCACCCCCCACCCCCTGCACGTGGCCCTGCACCACTCCCACCCCCCGGCCCTGGAGCGGGTGCGCAGCCTGAACGCCCTGGCCCAACAATAAGGCGGCGCGCCGCCCCANNTGCGCAGCCTGAACGCGATGGCGGGCTGAACAGGCCCCCGACCGGGCCGTGTCATGGACCATGCAAGCGCATGGTTCCCGCCACGGCAGGAATAGGCAAAGGCAAGCCTTTGCATTCCGGGAACAGGACTCCTCTCCCGAGCATCCCGAATCCGGGCGGAGCCCCCCCAAAAAAAGCGCCGCCCCTTGCGGGACGGCGCCTCCGGGCCCGATCAAGCCTTGCTATTCAGCCGCAGGCTCGGCAGCCTCGGCATCGGCCTCAGCAGCCTCCGGGGCCGGCGCCGGGTGCTCCACCCACTCCATCTCCAGCTCGATGCTGCGCTTCACCTTGTTCTTCTTGGCCTTCTCCTCGATCTCCAGGCTCACGAACAGCTCCCCGGCCAGGATCATGGCCGCCTGGCCGTAGGACACGGTGCCGGTCTCGATCTTGTCCGCCAGCTCGCGCAGCATGGCCGCCGCCTCGGCCGCGGTCTTGGCCCCTTCCATCTCGTAGATCACGTTCTTGGAACCCATGGGGTTGTCCTCCTTGGAAGTCAGTGGTTCGCCATGTCCTACCCCGCCGGGTGTGACGGTTTCGCGTCGGACCCAAGTCCCTTGACGCGGCAGCCGCCCGGCCCTACCGTGCCGCCCATGCCCAAGCCCGCCCCCCTCGACCGCCTGGCCCTGTTCCTGGCCACCCTCGGCCCCGTGGGCAACCTGCCCCAGGCCCCCGGCACCTGGGCCTCGGCCGCCGCGGTCCTGGCCGCGCCCTTCTGCTTCCTGCCCCTGGAGCCCCCCTACCGCATCGCCGTGCTCGCCGGCGTCTTCCTCCTGGGAACCTGGGCCGCCACCCGCGCCGAACGCGCCCTGGGCCAGACCGACCCCGGTTGCGTGGTCATCGACGAACTGCTGGGCATGTGGATCGCCCTGGCCCCCTTCAACTTCCTGCGCTGGTGGCAGATCCTGGCCGCCCTGGCGCTCTTCCGCCTCCTGGACATCGCCAAGCCCTGGCCCATCCGCCGCCTGGAAAAGGCCCTGCCCGCCGGCCTCGGGGTCATGGCCGACGACGCCCTGGCCGGCCTCCTCGCCGCCGCCGGCGTCTGGCTCCTGCGCTGGGCCACCTGGCCCACCGGGCCGGCCGGCCTGCCGTAGGCAGGCCGAAAGCCAAAAAGAGGGCGGTTCACGAACCGCCCCTGCACAAAACCGCCAGCCCACGCGCAGGGCACGGCCCTCTTCGGTAGGGGCGGATCGCGATCCGCCCTGCCTTTCCTTGTTTCTCCCCCGACCCTCCGTGAAAAATCGTCACGAAAACTCCACTTGACGCCTGCTGCGTTCCGTGCCAAACGCTCGATTAAAACAATTGATTGAAACCTATGTTTCGGCCGGAGGAAACGCATGGCTGACGCCAACGACTTGAATACCAAGGAAAAAATTTTCCGCGCCGCGGTGAGCGTGTTCGCGGCCAAGGGGTTCGCCACCGCCACGGTGCGCGAGATCTGCGCCCGGGCCGGGGTCAACATCGCCGCGGTGAACTACCACTACGGGTCCAAGGAGAAGCTCTACGCCGTGGTCCTGGACTTCGTGTTCGCCGGCTCCCCCGAACGCCCCCGCGCGGCCCTGGCCACCCCGGCCCGCGGCCCTGCCGAGGAGCGCCTGGCCGCCTTCATCCGGGCCTTCACCTCGAACATCTACCTGTCCTGCACCGGGTTCGACGACTGCGAGCTGGGCGCGGTGTTCCTGCACGAGATGGCCAACCCCTCCCCCAGCCTGGTCCACATCGTGGAGCAATACATCCGGCCCGACGCCGAGGTTCTGGGCGGCATCCTCCGGGAGCTGCTCGGCCCCGAGGCCCCCGAAAACCTGGTCTGGGCCTGCGGCAACAGCATCGTGTCCCAGATCCTCCACTACTGCACCATCGGCCCCATCGCGCTGATCCTGCGCCCCGCGCCCCCGGACCTGGACATGGAGGCCTTCTGGGACCGCTTCACCGCCCACATCCTGCGCTTCTCCCTGGGCGGCATCGCCGCCACCCGCGCCGCCCTGGCCGCCGCCCCCGCCACCCCAACCCGGAAAGAGTCATGAACGCCAAGACCCTTCTCCCCCTCGCCCTGCTGCTCCTGCTGGCCGCCGGCCTCCCGGTCCGCGCCGCGGAGACCGCCCCCGCTCTCGCGGAGGCCCGGCCCGCCGGCCGCTCGGTGGTGCTCACCGCCTTCACCCGCGCCCGCGCGGCCATGGACCTCACCGCCGAGAACCCCGGCAAGGTCGCCTTCGTGGCCGGCGAGGTGGGCCAGGCCATCGGCAAGGACGGGGTCTTCGCCCGCCTGGACGCCACCCTCACCGGCCTGGAGCTGGACAAGAACCGCACCGACCAGGCCCGCCTGGCCTCCTCCGTGGCCTACCTGGACAAGGAGGCCGGCCGCTACCGCACCCTGGTGGCCGGGAGCGTGGCCGACCAGGCCACCCTGGACAGGCTGGAGCAGGACCTGGACAGCGCCCGCCACCAGCTGGCCGCCCTCCAGGTGGAGGAGAAGCGCCTGGCCGAGGTCATGGCCCGCTCCACGGTGCGCGCCCCGGCCGGCTGGCGCATCATGCGCCGCGACGTGGAGCCCGGCCAGTGGGTGGCCGCGGGCCAGGTCCTGGGCCGCGCCGGCGACTACGCCGTGCTCCTGGCCCCCCTGGCCCTGGCCCCCGAGGAGCTGACCGCCCTGCGCCAGGCCGGCGACGCCCTGCAGGCCGAACTTCCCGACCTGGGCCTCACCGTGCCCGCCCGCGTCTACCGCATGTCCCCGGCCTTCGATCCGGAAACCCGCAAGACCGACCTGGACCTGGTCCTCGGCGGCGACATCCCGGAGCGCCGCGGCGGCCTGCGCGTGCGCCTGGCCCTCTCCATCCCCGACCCGGCCGGCGCGGTGCTGCTGCCCGAGGCCGCCCTGCACAAGCGCTACGACGAGTACTACCTGCTGCGCGAGGACGGCTCCCGCGTGCCCGTGGTGCTCCAGGAGCGCACCAAGGACGGCATGGTCCGGGTGGTCAACCACGGCCTTGCGCCCGGCGACCGCTTCCGGCTCGGCGCGGAGAACTAGGCCATGCGCGCCCTGGTCCGCTTCACCCTGGCCCAGCACGTGCTGCTGAACCTGGTCTTCACCGGGCTCATCGTGGCCGGGGCCTACGCCCTCCTCACCTCCCCGGTGGAGCGCTACCCGGTGGTGAACTTCGGCAAGGTCTTCATCACCACTTACTACCCCGGGGCCTCGCCCCAGGACGTGGAGGCCCTGGTCACCCGCAAGATCGAGGACGCCATCGAGGACGTGGAGGACGTGGAGTTCGTGCGCGCCTCCTCCCACCGCGAGCGCTCCCGGGTGGTGGTCAAGTTCGTGGACGACGCGGACTACGACGCGCTCTACGACGAGCTGCGCTTCAAGGTCCTGTCCGTGCTGGGCGAACTGCCCGAGGACGTGGACCCGCCCCAGTTCAACATGATCACCGTGGACGACTGGCTGCCCGTGGTCAGCGTGAACCTGGCCGGCGACCGCGGCAACCGCGCCCTCACCCTCATGGCCGAGGAGATGAAGGTCCCCCTGTCCCAGATCCCCGGGGTCAAGGAGGTCAAGCTCCAGGGCGAGCACACCCGCGAGTTCCACGTCACCCTGGACCCGGCCCGCATGGCCGCCCGCGGCGTGACCTTCGACCAGGCCGCCGCGGCGCTGGCCGACGCCAACCGCATCCTGCCCGCGGGCGACTTCACCGACCCCTCGGGCGAGTACGTGGTCCAGGTGGACGAGCGCTTCCGCTCCCGGGAGCAGGTGGTCAAGGCCATTATCCGCCGCGACGCGGACGGCTCCTTCGTCACCGTGGGCGACGTCGCCGCCGACGCGCGCCTGTCCTACCGCGACCCCCACGTCATCTCCTCGGTGAACGGCCGCGACTGCGTGACCCTGCAGATCGTGAAGACCGCGGAGTCCAACGCCCTGGACATCGCCCAGGAGGTGGACCGGGTGGTGGAGGAGTTCACCCCGGTCCTGGCCCGGGAGGGCGTGGAGCCCGTGCTCACCCAGGACTCCACCACCTACATCCGGGACGCCATGCACACCCTGGGCTGGAACCTGGTGGTGGGCGTGACCCTGGTGGCCCTGGTCATCTGGTACTTCATGGGCTGGCGCAACGCGGGCCTCACCGTGGCGGGCATCCCCTTCTCCTTCCTCACCACCATGGTGTTCATGCACGCCACGGGCAACTCCCTGAACGAGATCACCCTGTTCTCCTTCGTGCTGGTCTCGGGCATCATCGTGGACGACGCCATCGTGGTGGTGGAGAACATCTTCCGCCACGTGCAGGAGGGCAAGAAGCTGCGCGAGGCGGTCATCGACGGCGCCGCCGAGGTGGTGGTGCCGGTCATCTCCGCCACCGCCACCACCGTGGCCGCGTTCCTGCCCATGCTCATCATGACCGGCTCCACGGGCGAGTTCTTCGCCCTGATCCCCAAGGCCGTGTCCTTCGCCCTGGCCGCCTCGCTCTTCGAGTGCATGTTCCTGGTGCCCATCCACTTCCTGGACTGGGGGCCGCGGAACGGCGAGGCCGCGCGCCGCGACGAGCTCCAGGAGAACGCCGGCATGCGCGCCACCCGCGCGGTGGCCGACCGCCTGGTGCGCTTCACCACCCGCCACCGCATCGCCAGCAGCGTGGCGGTGATGCTGCTCTTCGCGGCCGCCATCGTCATCATGGGCCTGTCGGTCAGCGGCCGGGCCCGGCTGGTGCCGGTGAAGTTCTACCCGGACGACTACCACCTCTATTACGTGACCCTGGAGGGGCCGGCCCCCACCCCCATCGGGGAGGTCTCCCGGCGGCTCAAGGCCGTCTCCCGCCTGGTCATGGAGGACGGCCCGGGCATGGCCCGCTCCGCCCAGGCCTACGCCGGGTTCTACGTGAACGAGGACTACGAGAACATCTTCGGCCACAACGTGGGCACGGTCATCGTCACCCTGCCCGTGGCCGAGGACCAGCGCTTCGCGGACTACCCGGTGAACGACCCGGCCGCCCACCTGGAGCGCATGCGCCAGCGCATCGCGGAGCGCTTCGCCACCGACGGGTTCACCGTCAAGCTGCGGCCCGAGAAGGACGGCCCGCCCGCGGGCAAGGACGTGAACGTGCGGGTGGTGGGCGCGGACACCGAACGCGTCTCGGCCCTGGCCGCGGACATCATGGAGTTCATCCGCGCAAGCGAGGACCTGGGCCCCAACCTGGAGCAGGTGGAGGACGACCGCGGCCGGCCCAACCGCATCTTCCGCATGGAGGTGCGTGAGCGCCGCGCCGCGGAGCTGGGCATCACCGCGGGCCAGGCCGCGGCCCTGGCCGGCGCGGTGCTGGACGGCCGCTACCTGGGCAAGTACCGGGTGGAGGACGAGGAGGTGGACCTCAAGCTCCTGGTGGACAAGGCCTCCCTGGCCGCGCCCCAGGACGCCCTGCGCACCCCGGTGCTGGAGCACCCCGAGGGGCCGGTGCGCCTGGACGACGTGGTGCGGCCCCGGCTCTTCACCGAGCCCGGCCAGCTCAACCGCTACGAGGGCCAGCGCTCGGTCACCATCACCGCCAACATCAAGTCCGGCGCGCCCCTGTCCAGCCCGGGCGCGGTCAAGGCCATCCGCGACCACTACCAGGCCGTGCGCGCCAAATTCCCGGGCGCGGGCATCGCCTTCGGCGGCGAGTTCGAGGACACCCGCCGCTCCTACACCTCCCTCACCTACGCCTTCGCCATCGCGGTGCTGCTCATCTACGCCATCCTGGCCACCCAGTTCCAGTCCTACACCCAGCCGGCCATCATCCTGTCCTCCATCGTGTTCTCGGTGATCGGCATCGTGTACGGCAAGATGCTCACCCAGACCCTGTTCACCATCAACAGCTTCATCGCCACCGTGGGCGTGGCCGGGGTGGTGGTCAACGACGCCATCGTGCTGGTGGACTTCATCAACGCCCGCTACCGGGCGGGCATGCCCCGGCGCGAGGCCATCCTGGACGCGGTGCGCGTGCGGCTGCGCCCCATCCTGCTCACCACCGTGACCACGGTGCTGGGCCTGCTTCCCATGGCCGTGGGCTTCCCCCGCTACTCCCTGGTCTGGGGCACCATGGCCTCCACCTTCGTCACCGGCCTGGTCACGGCCACGGTGCTCAACATCTGCGTGGTGCCGGTGCAGTGGGAGCTGCTCATGGGCGCCAAGGAGCGCCTGGCCAGGCGCAAGGCGCGCAAGGAGGCCCAGAGGGCCGAGAAGCAGGCTGCGAACAAGGCCGCCAAGGGTTGATTCCCTTTCCCGGCCGAACCTGCTACCGAGGGTGTACCCGGCGCGGCGGCGCACTCGCCGCGCCGGACGCCGCCTTCAAGGAGTTCGCATGCCTTTCATGACCCAGATGCAGGCCGCCCGCAAAGGCGTCCTCACCCCCCAGATGCAGGCCGTGGCCACAAAGGAGGCCATCAAGCCCGAGGACCTCATGGCCCTGCTCGCCGCCGGAACCGCAGTCATCCCCTGCAACCGGAACCACGCCACCCTCGATCCCCAGGGCATCGGCGCGGGACTGCGCACCAAGATCAACGTGAACCTCGGCGTGTCCTCGGACTGCGCCGACTTCGAGACCGAGCTGGCCAAGGTGCGCCTGGCCATCGGCATGGGCGTCGAGGCCGTCATGGACCTGTCCTGCGCCGGCGACACCCGCGCCTTCCGCCGCCGCCTGCTGGCCGAGTGCCCCGCGCCCGTGGGCACCGTGCCGGTGTACGACGCGGTGGCCAAGGCCGACTCGGACGTGACCAAGCTGTCCGTGGACGACCTGTTCGACACGGTGCGCGCCCACGCCGAGGACGGGGTGGACTTCCTCACCATCCACGCCGGCCTCACCACGGCCGCGGCCCAGCGCCTGGACAAGAGCGACCGCATCATGTCCATCGTGTCCCGCGGCGGCTCCCTGCTCTTCGCCTGGATGCGCCACAACGGGAAGGAGAACCCCTTCTACGAGCACTACGACCGGCTGCTGGACCTGTGCCTGGAGTACGACCTGACCCTCAGCCTGGGCGACGGCTGCCGGCCCGGCTGCCTGCACGACGCCACCGACGGCCCCCAGGTGGACGAGCTCATCACCCTGGGCGAGCTCACCCGCCAGGCCTGGGAGCGCGGGGTGCAGGTCATGATCGAGGGCCCCGGCCACATGGCCATCGACGAGATCGCGCCCAACGTGACCTTCCAGAAGCGGCTGTGCTCGGGCGCGCCCTTCTACGTGCTCGGGCCCCTGGTCACCGACGCGGCCCCGGGCTACGACCACATCACCTCGGCCATCGGCGGGGCCATCGCCGCCACCGCGGGCGCGGACTTCCTGTGCTACGTGACCCCGGCCGAGCACCTGCGCCTGCCCACCCTGGACGACGTGCGCGAGGGCATCGTGGCCTCCAAGATCGCGGCCCACGCCGCGGACATCGCCAAGGGCCTGCCCGGCGCGCGCAAGCGCGACGACGACCTGGCCCGCGCCCGCGCGGCCATGGACTGGGAGGGCACCTTCGCCCTGGCCCTGGACCCGGAAAAGCCCCGCGCCTACCGCGAGTCCTCCAAGCCCGCCCAGGAGGACACCTGCACCATGTGCGGCAAGCTCTGCGCGGTGCGCACCATGAAAGAGGCCAGCAAAGCCCGCAAGCCCGAGGAATAGACGATGTCCGGCAACACCTTCGGCGCCCTCTTCCGGCTCACCACCTACGGCGAGTCCCACGGACCGGGCCTGGGCGGGGTGGTGGACGGCTGCCCGCCCGGCATCCCCCTGGCCGAGGCGGACATCCAGCAGGAGCTGGACCGCCGCAAGCCCGGCGGCTCCAGCGCCTCCACCAGCCGCAAGGAGCCGGACACGGTGCGCCTGCTCTCCGGGGTGTTCGAGGGCAGGACCACGGGCACGCCCATCGCCTTCCACATCGAGAACCAGGACCACCGCTCCACGGACTACGCGGCCATCAAGGACCTGTACCGGCCCGGCCACGCGGACCTGACCTTCGACGCCAAGTTCGGGGTGCGGGACTACCGGGGCGGCGGCCGGTCCTCGGGCCGGGAGACCGTGTCCCGGGTGGCCGGGGGGGCCATCGCCCAGGCCCTGCTGGCCCGGCGCGGCATCACGGTGCTGGCCTACACCCTGGAGCTGGGCGGCATCCCGGCCGCGGCCGCGGACCCCGAGGGCGCGCAGGACCGGCCCTTCTTCAGCCCGGACCCGGACGCGCCCGCCAAGTGGGAGAAGCGCATCCGTGAAGTGAAGTCCGCGGGCGACTCCCTGGGCGGCATCGTGCAGGTGGAGGCCCGGGGCGTGCCCGCGGGCCTGGGCGAGCCGGTGTTCGACAAGCTGGACGCGCGCCTGGCCTACGCCCTCATGGGCGTGGGCGCGGTCAAGGCGGTGGAGATCGGGGCCGGCCTGGCCGCGGCCCGGGCCACGGGCAGCACCAACAACGACCCCATCACCCCGGGCGGATTCGCGAGCAACAACGCGGGCGGCATCCTGGGCGGCATCTCCTGCGGCGCGCCCATCATCGCCCGCGCCGCGGTGAAGCCCATCCCCTCCATCGCCATCGAGCAACAGACCGTCACCACCAACGGCCAACCCGCCACCATCGTCACCCCCGGCCGCCACGACGTGAGCGTCATCCCCCGCATCGTGCCGGTGCTCAAGGCCATGGTGGCGCTGACGCTGGCGGACTTCCTGCTGCTGCAGAAGAGAATCTAGCAAGGGCGGAAAACGAAGCAGGGCGGTTCGCGAACCGCCCCTACACAAGAGAGCCGCGCCGGCGAGTTTGGCTGGACCCTCTTTCGTAGGGGCGTATATGGCCCCGCCC
>DKEU01000041.1:0-21605 GCA_002452635.1 Desulfovibrionaceae bacterium UBA6814
GGTCCCAGAGCACCATGGAGGTCAGGTGCATGCTCTCCCGGAAGTAGCCCGCCTCCTGCAGGGCGCGGTGGCCCAGGAGCACGGCCTCGTCGATGCAGTCGCCGATGGACTTGGCCCCCACCGCACAGCTCACCAGGATGCCCCGCGGGTCGTGCCGGAACCACCCCGCCTTCATCAGGTACTCGTGCCCCATGTGCGGCACGCTGGTGGTGTGGAAGGCCAGCACCCGCTTCCAGTGCCGGCGCGTGAACTTGGCGCGCATCTCCGCGGGCGGGATGAAGAACTGGTCGTAGGGATCCTGGAACACCGGCGGGTTGATGAGCCAGACCTTGCCGCCCAGGAACTTGTCCTCCAGGGCGTGCACCTGCTTGATCCCGGGGTGGTCAATGTTGTCCGCGTCATACAGGCACTTGGCCATGTAGCTCTTGTCGAAGCTGTAGACGTCCTCGACCTCGAGCACGGCGAAGGGGATGTTGTGGTACTCCAGGAGCACCTTGCTCCCCTTCTTGGCTCCGAGCTGCTTGAGCGCGACCTCCCCGATGTCGAACAGGATGGGCATGGTCCAGACCGTGCCGTTGGCCAGGGTCATGTGCCGGCACACGCTGTCCAGGTCGACCGAATTCAGGAAGCCCTGGAGAGGTGAGAAAAACCCGTAGGCGATGCTCACGATCTCCCGGGCGATCTGGCCCCGGATGCGCAGGACGCCCTCGCACTTGTCCATCAGCTTGGCGGCCTGCCCCTTGTCGCTCACCAGCCGGTTCACCAGGGCTCCGCCGTGCGGAGACAGGGTGTTGTCAATGCGTTCCGCGTTCATGCTCAGCCTCCTTCCGGGACGTTTGTCACGATGACCTCTTGGAGCTGCCGCTTGAGATAGTGACCCAGGGCCACGATATCCTCGGCCAACAGCCGGCCGACCCCCTTGCTCACCTCGTCGATCCGCCCGGCGCTCAGGCCGGTGGCCCGACCCACCACCCCCTTGTCCACCTGCCCGTCCTCGGGGAGCAGGCCGCATCCGCCGATGAGCCCGAGTTGCTCTCCCTCGTGGCAGACCGGGAGGCAGAGCACCACCATGCCGGCCGGGCACCGGGCGACCACCAGTTTGCCCTCCGGGGCTTGCTGCTGCAGGAGCCCCTGGATCCGGCCGCAGATGGCGTCCCTGCCCTTCCGGTCGTGCCGGATGAGCGGGCACAGGGGATTGGCCCACTTGCGGTAGGCCGAAATCCGGACCCCGCCGTGGTCGACGACGCAACTGTTGAGTCCGGTATGCTCATTGAGGTCCTGCTCGAAGGCTATCCACTGTTCCCAATGCATGGCTCGCCCCGGTGTGTTTCCTTCTTTCCCGGTTGCCGTGCCGCCGCTTCTCCTGGTTTCCTCTAGAGCACATATGGTGCCAAGCTCCGGGCCTGCCCGCGTCTCAATAACAACCAGTTATTCCATAATGTTGCCATCTCGCCCCAAAGAAGGCCCTGAATTGGGCCCGCCAGGGGGAGCCCCATGCGACACAGTGTCCCATGACACTTTGTCCCGCTGGACAGCAGATGCACGTCCCCGCTCCGGCGCGGCTAGGGGGCAGCCCGGTGTGGCCCCGTCCCGCAGCCGGCGGCGGCTGGCGGAGAAATCCGCATAGACCGGGTCGGCGTAGTCCGTATGGCAGGGAAGGCAGGGCGCCACCGCCAGGATGGCGTCCAGTTCCCGGCGGGCGAAGGGCCGGCCCCCGCGGCCGGCAAAGCCCTGGAGCGGCTCGCCGTCCGGCGCGACCAGGCCCCCGGGCGGCGGGAGCATGCCGAGATTGGACGAGGCCGAGTCGTAGGTGGACAGGAAATACCGCTCCGGGCCCGGCCGCAGGCGGCCCTGCCCCAGGCCCAGGGTCTTGGGCTCCAGGTGGCAGTCCAGACAGGTCCGCGCCGCCTTCCGCGTGCCGTGCGGATCGAAGGGAGTCATCCCGGCGCTGGCCGCGGACTCCCCGGCCAGGTACTCCCCGCCCTTCCCGAACACCGAGACGAACACCTGGCAGGGCGAGAACGGCGCCACCCTGCCCTCCCGGGTCACGGCCAGGGCCGGTTGCTCCAGGCGGACAAAGGAGCGGCCCTCTTCCCACCGGCCCGGGGTCTCGCGCCCGGCCAGCAGGTCCATCTGCCTCCCGCCCCGGCGCAGGACCACGTGGCAGCCGTAGCACTGGGGCATGAGCGGGCTGTGGCAGGCCGTGCAGGACAGCCGCTCATGGCCGGGCAAGGCGTGGTGCGGTTGGGGCCGGCGGTCGAAGGGCAGGACCAGGGGTTCGCCGTCCAGCTTGCGGTACAGCACGGCCAGCCCCTTGTCCGGGTCGGCCTGGGGCTGCGGCGCAGGGCGCAGGGCATAGAGCCAGTCCCCGCGCCTCCCGGTCCGGGCGGCCGGAGCCCTGCCCAGACGAGGCGTCACGCGGTTCAGCTCCGCCAGCCGGCGAGCCTCCCCGGCCGAATCGTCGGGCCGGGAAAACCTCGGCTGGTGGCAGTCGCGGCAGGCCACGTCCAACTGGCCTTCCAGGGACTCGGGCGCGTCCCCGTGGCCCATGACCTCCCCGGCGGTGTGGCAGTCGATGCACACCATGCCCGCCGCGAAGTGCACGTCGGCCGGGATCCGCTGGAAGAACCGGCCGCCGGACAGCCGGCGGCGGCTGGACCCGCCCGATTCGTGCGGGGTCCCGTACCCGTCGTCCTCGCATCGCCCCTGGTAGGTCAGGCCGACGCGCGCCGAACGGTTGTGGCAGCGCACGCAGTTCTCCAGGGGGATGCGGGTGGACAGCCGGGCATGCGCGAAGCTGCGCAACTCGGCGTCCCGACGCTGCGTGTCGCTCACCACATGGCAGGCGCTGCACCCGCCCCCCCGCCGGGAATACTCCTGCTCCCCCGCCTCCCGGCGCTTCCAGAGGTGGCAGCCGGCGCAAAGCTTGGCGAAGTAGTCCTCGGCCAGGCCCCGGGGGCCGGCCCGGGCCAGGAGCCCGGGCGCGTCGTCCGGGCCGGCGGCCCCCCAGAGGGCGTAGAGGCGGCGCAGGATGCCCCGGTTGCTGGCCATGACCGAACCCTTGACCCGGACCGCCGCCTCGGGGTGGCAGTCCTGGCGGCCGCAGGTGAGGGCCGCGTACTCCAGGTCACCGGGGTTGCGAACCATGCCCTGGTGCGCCCGCGCCGCATCAAAGGCGTAGCCGTTGCCCAGATGACAGGGGGTGCAGCCGAAGGCCGCCAGGCGGTGCGAGGGGTCCGGGTCCTCCACTGCGCTGTGGCAGGACAGGCAGCCCTCCCGGACCGGCCGGCGCGCGGCCCTACGGAAGTGCTCCTCGCCGGCCAGGACCAGCGCCAGGATCAGAATGGCGAGATAGGCCAATATCCGGGACATGGCCTCCTCCAACTGCCGTGGTGCCGAACCGAGATACGCCCGCGCGGATCAGGCCAGGACGGCCTTCAGGCCGAGCGCCACGTAGGCCGCGGCGCCCGCCAGGAGCAGGTGGTGCGCGGTGCGCTGCAGCGCGCGGGGCACTGCGGGCAGGGCGCAGAACAGGGCCAGGTACAGGCCGGGCAGGGCCAGCCCGCCCACCTGCATAGGCGTAATCCGCAACAGCTCCTGCAACCCGAGAAAGAACCAGGGGCCCTCGGCCCCCCCGGCCGGCGGCATGGCCGGCAGGGGCAGGGGCGCGGCCAGGGCCCAGATTCCCAGGGCCACGGCCGCGCCCGCCAGGATGCGCGCGTCCGGGAGCCAGTTCCGCACATGGCCCCGGAGCAGGAGCCCCAGGGCCAGGGGCAGGGTCAGGCAGTGGTGCAGCCAGGGCATGAAGAAGAACCCCTCCCCGGGCGCCACCGCCAGGTTGGCCAGGCAGCCGCCGGCCAGGGGCACGGCTCCGGCCAGGGTGCGCAGCACCGTGCCGGCGCACACCGCTGCGGCGTCGGCTTTGAGGATGAAGCCGGTGAGCAGGAACAGGAGGCAGACCGCCAGCCCGCCCCCAAGCCGCAGCCAGGCCGCGAGAGGCGTGCGGCGGTAGGCGCGGCGCCAGAAATACTGGGCCGCATGGCACAGGGCCAGCAGGGCGCAGGCCTGGCCGCTGGCGTAGTGCAGCCGCCGGATGAACCAGCCGTAGGGGGCCAGGGTGGTGATCTCCTCCACGTTGCGCAACACGTTGCCCACCGGCCGGTACTGCAGGGCCAGGAGCGCCCCGGAGGCGGCGCACAGGGCCAGGCAGGCCAGGAAGACCTGCGGCGCCAGCCGCCGCACCGCCCGCCCGGCAGCCGCCGAAAATTCCCTGCGCCCGGTCACAGCGGCACCTCCACGCTCAGGCCGCCGTCCTCGTCCTGCTGCACGGGCAGCCGGTCCAGGTCCCGGGGGGCCGGGCCGGACAGGCGGCGGCCCGCAGCGTCGTACACGCTGCGGTGGCAGGGGCAGCGGAACACCCGGGCCCGCTCGTCGTAGACCACGGCGCAGCACAGGTGGGTGCAGGCCAGGGACAGGGCCTCGTACCCGTCCCCGGAGCGCAGCAGGCACACCCCCTCCTTGCCCGCATGGTCGGCCAGTTCCGGGCCGGCGAAACGCACGGTCCGGGTGGTCCGGGGCCGCCAGGCCACAAAGGACAGCACCGGCCAGGCCGCGGCCAGGGCCGCCAGCCACCCCAGGGTCCGGCGGCCGAGGAGCAGGAGGTCCCGCCGGTTCATGGCCCGCCCTCCGCGAAGCCCAGCAGGGATTCGGCAAAGGCGCGCCGGAAGCCCGGGCCGGGATGGAGCAGCGCACGGAGCTCGGCCTGGTCCAGGAGGCGGGCAGGCGGGATGGGCGGCGCGGCCTGGAGCAGGGCCAGGTCGGGCCCGGACTCCGGCCCCGGGCCCAGGCCGGCGGCCGCGGGCGACAGGTGGCAGCCCGAGCAGGGCCGGCCCCAGGGCGCGGTGGTGTGCGGCACATACGGCGAAAAGGCCCAGCCCGGCCCGGTCCGGTCGCCGCGTTGCGGGACAACGCTGTCCATGACCACCCGGCCCAGCCGGTCCACGTGCGAAACCAGGTACTGCCGCCAGGGCCGCAGGGCGCTGATCCGGCCCGTCCGGTCCACGCCCAAGACCAGCCCTTCCCAGCGCCGGAAGCGCCAGGCCAGGGTCCAGGCCCCGGCCCCGCCTTCCCCGCCGGCTGCCGGCTCCCGGTGCAGGACGGAGAGCCCGTAGTCCCCGAAGGTCCACTGGGCATGGCAGGCGCTGCAGCGCACCCGGCCGTGCCAGGACGGGTCATGCCCGGCCGCGGCGGGGTCCGGGACCGGAGCCCGGCGCACGCTGCCGTCCCGCAGCAGGATGTCCTCCTGCCCGGCCCGATGGCAGGCCGCGCAGGAAGGCGGAGCCGCCCCGGGCATGCCCATGACCTGGGCCCCGCCATGGCAGTCCAGGCAGCGCAGGCCCCGCCTGGCGTGCAGGTCGCTGGACAGGATGTGCTGGGCCCGGCCGAACCTGGCGGCCACGGGCCGGCCCCGGCTCACCGCATGCTGGAACATGGCTGCGTCGTCGCGTTCGTACAGGCCGTGGAAGTCGCCGCCCACGTGGTTGCCGTGATGGCAGGCCAGGCACTGCTCGTCGCAGATATCCCGGGTCAGGGCGTGGCTGCGGGGCCGCCCCGGCCCGCTCCCGCGCATGGCCCGGTCGCCCCCCCGGGAGCGGCCGTCCGGGGCGTAGGGGCTGTGGCAGGCGGNNCCGCCACAGCCCGTCCGCCCCGCCGCCGCGGACCCCCACATGGCAGCCCAGGCAGCAGTCGCGGAGAAAGGCGTCCACCAGCATGGCCGGGCTGCGCGGAGAGTCCGGGGACAGGGGCAGGGAGCGCAGCACGGCGTTGGCGCTGAATGCCGGTGGCTCCACCCGCTCCTGCGCCCCCCAGAGATAACGGGTCTGGTTGATGATCCCGGCCAGGGTGGCGTGCCGCGAGCGCCCCACGGCCCGGACCTGGGCGGGATGGCAGGGGCCGCACGCCCGGCCGGCGTGCTCCGGGTCCGCAGGATTGGGCAGCACGTCCCCATGAACGATGCCGGGCCGGTCCCGGTCGCCGGGCTCCAGATGGCAGGCGGGGCAGCCCAGGTCATGGGCCGGCCCCAGGGACTCCACGCCCTGGTGGCAGGACAGGCAGTCCCGGCACTGCCCATCAGGAGGCGGCCCGCCCGCGCCCGCCGCAGGGAACAAGCCCAGGGCCAGCGCCGCAAGGATCGCGGCGGCGGTCCCCGCAATCCCCTGCCGGGCCATGGCTCACCACCAGCACAGGACCTGGTTGTACTCGAAGATGAGGTCCACCAGATCTTCGTAATCGCCCGGGGTGTTCTCCTCGTAGAGGGGGAACTCCAGGGTGTGGTAGCCCAGGGACAGGGCGCTCATGAGCTTGCGCTGGGTGGAATCCGGCGGCGAGTTGAGGATGTGCAGCATCTTCTTGCGGCTGCGCCGGGGGCAGATGCCGATGTCCATGTTGCGCCGGTCGGTCCGGTCGGGACGGGCCGGGGTTTCCTGTTGTTCGGTCATGGCGCGGCCTCCTGGGTTTCGTCCCGCCGGCTCAGGCGGCGATGAGCCACTTGATGGGCATCCTGCCGGGCGGGGCCTCGATGCGGTTCCCGAAGGGAATGACCAGGTCCATCTCCTTCAACTTCTTGGCGATCTTCTCCATGGGCATGTAGCTGAACATGTGCTCCTCGTTCTGTTTCACATTGGAGTAGCACAGGCATTCCATGTCCTGGAGCCACTCCAGGTTGCCCTGGAGCTCCTCGTTTTCATGCACCTGCGCGTCCAGGAGGAAGAGGTAGGCGTAGTAGTTGCCCACGGCCAGGCCGAGGGCGGTGCGCGTCCCCTGCCAGAGATCTTCCTGGCGGTGCACGATGACGCCGACGTGCTTGATGTTCTCCATGGTCGTCCTCCCGGACGGGGGCCGGGCGCAGCCGGTCTCCCTGCCCTGCCGCGTTCAGAAGTTCAGGTAGCGGTGGCACTCGTCGATGATGTCGCAGTGCCGCTCCTGGGTGGCGTAGTCCTCCTCGCCCAGGCCGGGCACGGGCAACTCGCCCCCGTGCTCCTTGAAGCACACCAGGCACAGGGCCATGCGGTTGGTCAGGTCGGCCAGCTCCCTGAAGAGCGGCTCCTTCATCATGCTGCACCCCAGGTGGGTGAAGAAGACGTCCACGTCCACGTCCATGCGCTTGGCCGCCTCGCACAGCTTGACCAGCTGCGGCAGATGCTGGTTGGAGGTGACGTAGATGCCCAGTTTCCTTTTCATGGCGCATCCTCCTAGGCCGGCGCAGCCGGGCGCAGACTAGCCCTTGCGCAGGTAGTAGCTGGTGTAGCCCTCTTCGTCCTTGCTCCCCAGCAGTTCGGACCCGATCTTCTTGACGCCCTTCTCGATGTCGTTCCTGGTTCCCGGGTCGGTGCCCATCATCTGCAGCACCTGCCCGGACTCCAGGCCGCTCAGGGCCTTCTTGAGCTTGAGCATGGGCATGGGACAGCTCAGGCCTCGGCAATCCAAGACCTGGTCAGGGGTAATGGCTTCCATGGCGTCCTCCCTCGGTTGGGTTCAGGCCGTGCGCGGCCCTCACATTTCGACCACCAGGCGGTCGGTGCGCTCGTTCCAATCCACGGCCAGGTACCAGAGGACCAGGACCAGGAAGATGAGGAGCACCGCCCCGCGGTATCCCAGATAATCGGGCAGAAAGACCCGGGTCCCCACCAGAGCCTGGACTGCGGGGAAAACACCCAGCACGGCCTTGGTCAGGGAGTTGACCAGGGTGAACATGACCAGGGCCACCATGAGCTTCACCTGGCCCTCGGCCGCACGCCAGGCCGTGCCGCTGCCGCAGCCGCCGGTCATGAGCATGCCGAAGCCGAACACGAAGCCGCCCACCAGCCCGCCCAGCCCGAAGTTGGGCGACACGTAGGAGGCCTCGCTGCGCAGCCCGCCCCACTTGAGCACCGCGAACCCCAGCACGCTGATCATCAGGCTCAGGACCACCGTCTGGGTGACCTTGGCCTCGCCGGTCATGAACGGCTCCCGGAAGGACCGGGCAAAGCAGAACCGGCTGCGGACCAGGATGATGCCGAAGGCAATGCCGCACAGCAGAACCCCGCCCTCCACCACGTAGCCCCGGGCCTTGTACAGTTCGTTCACCGCCAGCCCGGCCAGGAGCAGGGCCCACCCCAGCCAGGGCTTGGCCGGATTCCAGTCCAGCCCCCCCCTGCCCTGGGCCGGGGTTTCGGCCTGGGCCGAGGGGAAGTGCTCCATCTCCCAGTAGAGGTACTTGAGCCCCACCCAGGCCCCGGCCAAGAGCCCGGCCATCATGGCGAACCCGGACAGGGACAGGGCGCTGATGGCGGAGTAGAACCCGCCCACGTTGCACCCCCCGGCCAGGGCCGAGCCGATGCCCAGGAGGGTCCCGCCCACCAGGCCCTTGACCAGCTCCAGCCGCGGCGGAACCCGGATGGCGAACTGCCGGGCCAGGAGCGAGGCGGCAAAGGATCCCCAGAGCAGGCCCAGGGTGATCACCGAGTTGGTATCCAGCCAGGCCGAGGGCGGCCTCTCGCCGTACAGGCCCACGGCGTAGAACAGCCAGTCGCCCCAGACCCGCAGCCCGCCCACCACGCCCCAGGGGCGGGCCCAGGCGAAGCTGACCACGCTCATGATGCCGATGAGCACTCCACCCGTGGTGACGGACCATTCCTCCACGAACACCCGCCGGTAGCCGTCCCGGAGCGCTGCGTAGAATTCGTTGTCGCTGTTGGCCATGGCATGCCTCCTTGCGCCCTAGCAGCCTTCCTCGACCTCGGGCTTGGCCGCCGGGGCCGCGGCCGGCTGGCCGGACAAACCGGGCAGGCCGAGCAGCCCCGGGTAGCTCTCCACGCCCTGGGCCACGGCATGCAGCACGGCCTGGTCGTAGAGGCCCCAGGCCAGCTTGGAGGTGGGGTCCACCAGCACCGCCATCCAGAAGAAGCGCTTGGCCTCCACGTAGCGGCCGCGGTGCAGGGCCACCTTGCCGAAGTTCACGAACCGCAGGCACAGCGCGGTGTCGAAGCTGGCTATCTGGCTGCGGCGCAGGCCGTATTCCGTGGCCATGGTCGCGGCCTCCTCCGCCGGCTGACCGGCCGGCAGGGCGGCACACAGCACCGTGACCAGCAGCGACATCACCGCGACGACAAGGATAGTGCGCATGGTCGTTCCCCCTATTGCACCGGGTACTCGGTCTTGAGCCAGGCCTTCCAGCCGCCCTCCAGGTTCACCGCCTGGTCGTAGCCCATCCGGTTCAAGGCCAGCACGCCCAGGCTGCTGCGGTCGCCGCTCTTGCAGTAGACCACGATGTCCGCGCCCTTGTCCGGCACGACCTCGGCTATCCTGAACTCCAGCCAGCCCCGGGCGATGTTCAGGGCGCCCGGGATGTGGCCGCGCATGTACTCGGCCGGCTCGCGGCAGTCGATGAAATAGGTCCACCCACGGTCGAGCATGGCCTTGGCCTGGGCCGCGTCCACTTCCCGGATCCGGGCCTTGGCCTGCTTGACCAACTCCTGCTTGGTGCCTGCCGCGGGCAACCCGGCCGCAGTCCCCCCCGGGCTCCTCTCCACCGGCAACCCGGCCTTGGCCCAGGCCTGCCAACCGCCGTCCAGGTTCACCGCGTTGGCATACCCCATGCAGCGGAGGGCGCAGACGCTGAGGCTGCCGCGCCCCCCGGTCTTGCAATAGCCCACGATGGGGGTCGACTTGTCGGGCACGGCCTTGGCGATCTTGAACTCCAGGAGCCCGCGGGGGATGTTCATGGCGCCCGGGATGTGCCCTGCGGCGAACTCCTGGGGCTCGCGGCAGTCCAGGAAGAGATGGTTGCCGGCCTGCTGGAATTCCTCGGCCTGCTGCACGGAAATCTGGGTGATCCTGCTCTTGGCCTCCTTGACCAGGTCCTCCTTGGTGAGGTCCTGGGCCGCGGCCCCGATGCACAGGGCGGCCAGCAGGGCCAAGGCCAGGGCGATGCGCGTCTTCATGGCTGTGCCTCGTGCTTGGTCATGGGCGCTTCTCCTCCAGGGCGGCCGGGAGCAGCTCCGAAGACACCACCACCGGCGCGTTGGCCCCAGCCTCGCCGGCCGCTACCCGGTCCGGCGTGAGGAAGAGCGTCTTGTCGCCGTGGCAGTTGGAGCACTGCGCGTTCTGGGGAGTCCGGCGCTGGATGTTGTGCGGGGTGGCCAGCTTCCAGGTGGGCAGGGCGTCGAAAGCCTGCAGCCCGTTCGCCACATAGAAAGAGAAGCTGTCCCAGGCCACCGGGACGTGGCGCAGGACCACATACTCCTGCAGCCTGTCCTTGGACAGCCGGTGGTTGCGCCCGATGGCGAAATCCATCTCCGAGCGCTCGTTCTTGAAGTACTTGAACCCGTTGCCGTCCAGGGCGAAATGGCAGTTGTAGCAGTTCTTGTACGCCACCGAGTGGCAGGCCTGGCAGCTCACCCGGTGCATGTGGGCCAGGTGCTGCTCCGCATTGGGGGCGCTCCCCTCGATGATGTCCTGGTGGCAGTCCAGGCAGGCCGGGACATCGCGCTTGTCGTAGCGGTCCTGCGGCGAGAGGCCGTTGCCGTGCATCTCCTGGCCGCTGTGGCAATCCACGCAGCGCATGAACCGCTTGCGCCAGTGCACGTCGGGCGGCGCTCCGGGATTCTTGCCGAAGAATTCGTTCTCCACCCGGCTCCCGTGGCAGGCGGTGCAGACCTCCCGCATGGGCGGAGTCTTCAGGAAGAGGTGCCCGGCCAGGAACCCGCCGCCCACATAGGCCGGCCGGGCCACGTGGCACTGGCCGCAACTGGCGTGACACTGGCCGCAGTGCGCCTTGCGGGCGGCCGTGACCTCGGCGCGGACCTCCGGCTCGGCAGCGGCGCGCTCCCCGATCATCCGGGCGAAGGGCTCCAGGGTCACGTGCAGGCTCGTGGTTGCGCGCATCACGATGTCCGGATGGCAATCCCCGCACACATCCTTGGCGCCCCGGATCGTGGGATCCCTGACCACGCCGGCGTGGGCGGTGGACAAGTCGGAATCCGCGGGATCGCCTCCGTGGCAATCCTGGCAGGCAATCTGGCCGTGGTTCTCGTCCTGGAGAAAGGCCGGGGCCACGAAGATCTTTTCGTGCAGAGCCAACGGCTCCACCGCTCCCCCTCACCCCTCGCCTGCGGTCTGCGCCGAGCCGGTTGGCATGCCGGCGGTGGCCCGCAGGATCTCCCGTACGGCCGGTATCAGCCGGGAAGGGGTGGAGTGGCAGGCGAAGCACTGGTTCTCCCCGCTGTCGGCGTGCGCGGCCGGCGCGGACAGCAGCACGGCCAGGGCGAGGAAAAGGCCCGAACACCGCAACACCATGTCCATAGAATACCCCCTGGTCCGGGTTGGGTCCCAACAGACGATCCTGTTGTCGCCTTTCCCAAGAGCAACTTGGATACCAGCCCAGCGGGTTTGGGAGATAGCTCCCCATTCAGGCGGGTTATGGGGAAAAGTCAGAGGAAGGCGGCCCAGCCCGGCGGCCGGGCAAAGCGTTGCCTGACACAAAACGTCCCAGGACAGGTTGTGTCAGGCCCACGGGTGTCCCTACTCCGCGATGCCCAGTTCGGCCATCTTCCGGTACAGGGTGGAGCGGCTGATGCCCATGGCGCGCGAGGCCCTGGTCTTGTTCCAGTGGCACCGCTCCAGCACGTCCAGCAGTTCCTCGCGCCGGGGCTCGCCCCCCGGGGCGGCGGGAGCGGGCAGGCCGGGCCTCGCCCCGGCGGATTGCTGGAGTTCCACAGGCAGATGGCGCAGCTTGAGGGGGCCGCCCGGGCAAAGGATGCAGGCGTGCTCTATGGAATGCTTGAGCTCCCGGACGTTGCCCGGCCAGGGGTAGCGCAGGAACACGTCCATGACCTCGCTGGTCACGCCCGAGAAGTCCCGCTCGAACGCGTCCCGGTACTTGGCCATGAAGTGCTCGGTGAGCAGCGGGATGTCCTCGGTGCGCTCCCGCAAGGGGGGCACCTCGATGACCATGACCCGCAGCCGGTAATAGAGGTCCTTGCGGAACTCGCCCCGGTCCGCCAGTTCCCTGAGGTCCCGGTTGCTGGCCGCCACCACCCGCACGTCGGCCTTCAGGGTGGTGGAATCCCCCACCCGCTCGTATTCCTTGCGCTCCAGCACCCGCAGGAGCTTGAGCTGGATGTTGGGAGAGAGGTCGCCGATCTCGTCCAGGAACAGGGTGCCGCCCTCGGCGGCCTGGACACGGCCCACCTTGTCCCGCACCGCCCCGGTGAAGGCCCCCCGCACGTGGCCGAACAGCTCGCTCTCCAGGAGGCTCTCGGCCAGGGAGGCGCAGTTGACCTTGACCAGGGGGCCGGTGATCTGGGAGCTCCCGTAGTGCAGGGCCTCCACGATGAGCTCCTTGCCCGTGCCCGACTCGCCCAGCACCAGCACCGTGGTCTTGTGGTCCGTGAGCAGCTCCAGGACCGAGTAGATTTCCTGCATCCGGCGGCTCTTGCCCACGATGTTGCAGTACCGGGTGCGTTCGTCCAGCCGCCTCTCCAGTTCGTCCAGGCGGGTGATGTCGCGGACCACCAGCACCGCGCCGATGAAGGCGCGGGCCGAATCCCAGAGGGGAGAGGCGTTCAGCATGGTCACCTGGTTGGCCTGCATGCCGCAGCGGCACTCGGCGCGGACCCCGCGGACCGGCTCCCCGGTCTCCACCACCTGGCGCAGGATGCGCAGGCAGGCCGGGGAATCCTCCGGCTCGAAGGCCCGGTCCAGGGAGTGGCCCGGCCGGAGCTTGTCGGCCCTGGCGCAGACCACGTCCAGGGCCTCGTTGACCTGGAGGACGGCGAGCGACGTGTCCACCGTGATGACCGCGTCGCTCATGCTGCGGAACACGGCCTGCAGCCGGGCCCGGCTCATCTCCAGGTTCTCGTTGGCCTCCTGCAGGGCGAGGGTGCGCTCGCTCACCCGGGCCTCCAGCCCGTCGTGCGCCCTTTGCAGCGCATCCAGGGCCTGCTTGCGCAGGGTGATGTCCCGGTCCATGCCCCGGAACCCGCAGAACTGGCCGTAGTCGTTGAGCATGGGCTGGGCGCTGCGCTCCATGGTGACCAGCCGGCCGTCCCGGCACTGGAAGGCGTACTCGATCCCGTGGAACGGCGTGCCCGACTTGGCGTGGTATTCGGAGAGCCGGGTCAGGTTCGCCGCGTCCTCGGGCCGCATGTGCACGCCTGACGTCTGCCCGAGGAGGTCTCCGGGCTCGAAGCCCAGGAGGGCAGTGACCCGCGGGCTGACGTAGGTGTACCGCCCCCGGGCGTCCATCTCCCAGATGAGGTCGCTGCCGGTCTCCACAATGGCCCGGAACCGGGCCTCGCTCTCCCGCAGTTCCTCCAGGGCGTTCTGCTGCGCGGTGATGTCCACGAACGAACCCAGCATGCACAGGGCCCGCCCCGCCTGGTCCCGCACCAGGCTCGCCTGGACCTGGGCCCGGAACAGGGACCCGTCGTTGCGCCGGGCCATGAGCTCCCCGGACCAGGCCCCCCGCTTCTGGAGTTCGGCCACAATGTTGGCCGCGGTCCTGGGGCTCTCCCAGAAATTGATGCAGGACCTGCCCAGCACCTCGCCGGCGTCGGGGTAGCCCCACATGGCCAGGAACGACGGGTTGGCGTAGCACACCCGGGTCTCCAGATCGGCCATGTAGATTCCGCTCAGGGCCGAGATCAGGGCGTTCTCGTTGACGCGCAGGCGCTCCTCGTCGAGCTTGCGGAGCGTGATGTCCAGCCCGTAGACATGGGCCCGATCCATGCCGGAAATGGGCGCCAGGGCGACCAGGAACGTGCGGTCCCGGCACTCGATCTCCCGCTCCTGGCGTTGGCCGCTGGAAAAGGCCTCGCGCAGAGGGCCGCGCAACGCCTCGGGCAGCGGGGTTCCCTCGGCGCAGCCGAAGGGCTCGAGCAGGGGCGCGCTGGCCGGATTGGCATAGAGGATGCGGCCCTGGGCGGAAACGCAGAGCAGGGGCTGGGGGCTCTCCTTGAGGAACAATCCCAGACCGATGCGCTCTTCCTCGGCCTGCACCGCAGCGGTGATGTCGTCGGCGGTCAGGATCATGCCCTGATAGGCGCCGTCCCGTTGCAGGGGGACCAGCCAGCAGGCCAGGTGCGTGCTTCTCCCCTTGGCCCCGGCCAGGACCAGGCGCCCGGTGTTCACCGGCCGCATGTCGCGCCGGGCGCGCTCGAAATACCCGGCAAGGACGGTCAGGCCGGACCCGTGGACTCCTTCCGGGAATCGCTTGCGCAAGAGCTCCGCGGCGTCCTGCCCCAGGATGCCGAGCATGACCGGATTGACCAGGCGGATGACGTCCTGGGCGTCGAGCATGACCACGCCGCAGGGCATGGCCTCCTGGACGAAGCGCAGGAACTCCCGCGCCCCCCAGGGGAATTCGCCGATTTCGGTCCAGGTCTTCCCGGGCGGGCCGCCTCCGGGATGTTCGTCAGCCATGTTCACCCTCCTTGCGCCCTGCGGCCGGGACCCTGCCGCCACATCCGATGAGGAATCGCGGAAGGGTATGTTCCGGCGCGGACACGGAGCGACACACTGTGTCAGCGAGCGGGAAAGCGAGGCGGAACAGCGGAGGAACCCAGGGAATGCGAGCCAGGCCAACGGGAAACAGGAGGAGATCGGAGCAGAATGGGGGCGAAGCAGACGGTGTTCGCTGTCTCATGCATAATACAGGATGTCGCACGTGGCAATTTGTCACAAAATTTTTTCCGGGAGGAAAACCTCCCCCCCCGGATGCGACACCGGCCAGACTGCTTCACGCGCGCATTCCGGAGCCATTCCCTGATGCGCCTGCGCTGATATCCAAGCTGGAACAGTCCTTGCTGAAAAACCGCCATTGGCAGCGTGACTCTCGTGGTTCAGGCCGTCTGGCGTTGGCGCGCGGCCACACCCCATGACCGGCCAGGAGGTCCAGCATGAGCCCAGCCATTCAAGTCCTGGTGGTGGATGACGAGGACCTGTTCCGCAACAACATGATGAAGCTGCTCGCCCTGGAAAAGGACCTGCTGGTCAGTTCCGCGGCGAGCGGCGAGGAGGCCCTGGAGCATCTGCGGCTGAACCCGTGCGACGTGGTGCTCCTGGACGTGAGGATGCCCGGCCTCATGGCCCAGGGCACCCTGCGGAGGATACGCGAGATGGGCTGCCCGGCCGAAGTGGTCATCGTCACCGGCCACGCCTCGGTGGACGACGCCATGGAGCTCATCAACCTCGGGGCGTTCGACTACCTGCTCAAGCCCTGCTCCATCAAGGAGGTCGTCAAGAAGATCCACTGGGCCTTCGAGTCGTTGCAGAAGAAGACCGCGTTGGAAAGCTGAAGAGCGCGGGTGAGGACAGCCGGACCAGGGCCGAGCAGCGCCGCCCTGTCCGGGGCTTGAATCCCTGCTCGTCCAGGTGGAATTGAGTCGCAGTTTCTCCTAAGCCGCCGGTCGAGGGTTCGATTCCTTCCTGGCGCACCAGCAAAAAAACGGGTTGTGCGCCCAGGCGCACAACCCGTTGGCATTGGAGCAGACAGCCAGCCTATCTGCTGCGCAGAACCGCGCCGGGGGAGGCTCCGGTGGGCTGGCCGCGCTCCATGCACACCACGCCGTTGACCACCACGCAGTCGATGCCCTCGGGCGCTGCCGCAGGATCGGCAAAGGTGGCCCGGTCCCGGATGCGGTCCATGTCCAGGAGCACCAGGTCCGCGGCCATGCCCGGGGCGATGACCCCGCGGTCGTGCAGGCCCAGGCGCTGGGCCGGGAAGGCGCTCATCTTGCGGACCGCCTCTTCCAGGCTGATGACCCGGCGCTGCCGCACGTAGCGGTCCAGCACCCGGGGAAAGGCGCTGTAGGAGCGGGGGTGGGCCTTGCCCCCCGGCGGACAGGGGATGGAATCCGAGGCCACCAGGGCCGCGGGATGGCGCATGATGCGCTCCATGTCCGCCTCGGAGATCATGCGGTAGCCGCAGTTGTCCTCGCCCCGGTTGGCCACGATGAGCTCGCAGGCCGCGTCCACCGGGGTGCGGCCCATGCGCTCCGCAGCCTGGGCCAGGGTCAGGCCCTCGTACTCCGGGGTGCGGGGGAAGAACAAGAGGATGACCCCGTCGGCCCCGCCGCAGTTGCGGTAGTAGTTGTCCCAGGAGCAGGCCGCGGCCTCCACCTCGGCCGCAAGCCGGGTCCGGACCTCGGGCGAGGCCAGGCGCTCGATGAGCTTGTCCACCCCGCCCTCCTGGGCCCAGGCCGGCAGGATGGCCCGCAGGGTGGTGCTGGCCGCGTCGTAGGGGTAGAAGTTCATGGTCACGTCCAGGCCCTCGGCCCGGGCCTGGTCCACCAGGGCCAGGGTCTCGCCCACCAGGCCGTAGTTCTGCTGGCCGCAGGCCTTGTGGTGGGAGATCTGCACCGGGATGCCCGCGCTGCGGCCCACGGCGATGAGCTCCACCACGCTCTGGACCACCGCGTCGGACTCGTTGCGCATGTGGCTCTCGTAGAGCCCGCGCCAGGGGGCCAGGCCCCGGGCCACCGCGGCCATCTCCTCGGCCGGGGTGTAGACCCCCGGGGCGTAGACCAGGCCGCTGGTCATGCCCACCGCGCCCTCGGCCATGCACTGCTCCACCATGGACCGCATGCGGGCGGCCTCCTGCGGGGTGGCCGGCCGGTCCGCAAAGCCCATGACCGCGATGCGCACCGTGCCGTGCCCCACGAAGCTGGCCACGTTGCCCCCCAGGGGCAGGGTCTCCAGCTTGGCGAGCCACTGGCCGAAGCTGCGCCAGGTCCAGTCCGGGACCACCCCGGCCTTGATGAAGCCGGTGTAGTTGTCCAGCAGGGACAGGTGCTCGTCGCTCACCGGGGCCGCGCTGAAGCCGCACTGCCCGATGGCCTGGGTGGTGATGCCCTGGCGCAGCTTGCCCAGGGCCTCGGGCGAGCGCAGCAGGTCGAAGTCCGAGTGGGTGTGCATGTCCACGAACCCGGGCGCGAGGTAGCGGTCCTCCGCGTCCAGGACCACGGCGGCGGAGGCTCCTTCGGCCGCGGCCCCCATGGCCGCGATGCGGCCCCGGGCCACGCCCACGCTGCCCCGGAACCAGGGGGCGCCCAGGCCGTTGACGATGCGCGCGTTCTTGACGAGCAGGTCCAGTTTCATGCGCGTCCTCCCGGGGCTACCAGGCCCCCACCGCCTTGTCGCCCAGCACCAGGGCGGGCAGCCAGCAGGACAGGGCCGGGATGTAGGTGGTCAGGAGCAGGACGGGAATGCCCACGTAGAACAGGTACTTGAGCATGATGGGGATGACCTCCTGGTAGGTGCACCCCGACAGCCGCGTGCCCACGAAGATGGACATGGCAAAGGGCGGGGTGATGACTCCCAGGCCCACGTTCACGATGCAGATGGCGCCCAGGTGCACCATGTTCACGCCCGCGCCCATCATGAGGGGCAGGACCAGGGGCACGCTGAGGATCAGGATGGGGGTGGCCTCCACGAACATGCCCATGACCAGCAGGAACACGTTCATGGACAGGAGGATCAGCTCCCGGGACTCGAACATGCCCAGCATCCACTCGGCCAGGTTCTGGGCCACGCCGGCCCGGACCAGGTAGCGGCTGAGCACCGTGCCCGCGGCGATGAGCAGGGCGATGACCCCGATGGACACCAGCGAACTGGAGATGGCCCGGTTCAGGCCCGGCCCCTTCAGCTTGCGGTACACGAAGAGCCCGATGAGCAGGCAGTACACCACGGCCACGGCCCCGGCCTCGTTGGGCGTGCAGATGCCGCCGTAGATGCCCACCAGGATGACGATGGGGCAGCCCAGGGCGGGCAGCGCGCCCATGCTGGCCTTGCGCAGGCGGCGCAGGCGCTCGGCAAAGGCCATGCCCTCCTCGGCCAGCTCCGCCATGGAGGGGTCGTAGTACCGGTGGCTGATGGCGTGGTTGAGCACCGCGTAGCCCAGGGCCAGGAGCAGGCCGGGGATCACCGTGGACAGGAACACCGCGGCCACCGACTGCTGGGCCACCAGGCAGTAGATGAGCGCGGGCACGCTGGGCGGGATGAGGTAGCCCATGAAGCTGGAGCAGCACAGCACCGAGGTGGTGTATTCCTTGCGGTAGCCGTACTTCTCCAGGCGGGGCACCAGGAGGGGGATGAGGGCCGAGATGCAGGGCACCGAGGAGCCGGTGAGCGCGCTCATGAACAAGGTGGCGATGATGCCCACCAGGATCATCCCGCCCTTCACCTTGCCCACCAGCAGGTAGGAGAACTCCACGATGCGGTCGGCCAGCCCGCCCTCGGAGATGAGGCTTCCCGCGAACACGAAGAAGCCGATGGCCATGAGCACGTAGCTGTCCAGGGAGTGGTAGAAGGTCCCGATGATGAAGGTGTCGGGCATCCCGGACACGGCCAGGCCGATGCCGGTGCTGGCCAGGAACAGCCAGCCCAGGGGCACGGCCAGGACGATGCCGAGCAGGAAGACCGCCAGGGCGATGAGTACTCCGAATGTCATTGCGCCCCTCCCTGCCCGGCCGCGCCCGGTACGGCGCGCAGGCCCGCGATCCGAGTCCCGATGCGGTGCATGGTGTGCAGGATGCTCAGGACCACCATGACCAGCACGGACTCCCGGATCCAGCTGGTGTTGAACCAGCGGACCAGGGTGCCGTACTCGGCGAAGTTGATGGCGTGCTGGAACAGTTTCAGGGCCATGGGAAAGATGTACAGGAGGATGCCCAGCACCATCACGTCCACGCCGATGTTGTACACCTTCCGGGCCCGGGGACGGTTCTGGAACGCGATGTCCATGAACACGTCCACCGAGGTGTGGCCCCCTTCCCGCGTGGTGAGCGAGATGGAGAGGATCATCATGGGAACGAAAATATACAGGGTCAGATCCCCGATCCACATGATCTCGTAGTGCAGGATGTACCGGTTGATGACCTGGGCGAACACCATGAACGAGCACAGGAGCAGCCCGGCATAGCACAGGGCGCTCTCCAGCCGGCCGATGAGGCCCATCAGCGCCACGTAGAGTCGCTTCATACTGCCTCCGGGTTTGCTGTCCCCGGGAGGGGCTGCGCGCCCCTCCCGGGGGGAATCACCCCGGACCGCCCTACTTCTTGGCGGCCCGTACCTTGGCGCGGATGTCGGCCAGCTCCTTCTGCAGCTTGGCGCTCATGTTCTTGCCGGGGTAGTGCTTCTCCAGCCAGGGGTCGCACAACTCCTTCCAGATGGCGTCCACGTTGGAGGCCTCGCGCAGGGCGTCGCGCTCGGCGTCGGTCAGGTGGACCACGGTGAAGCCGGGTTCCTTCTCCAGCTTCTGGATGTAGTCGTTCTCGGCCTTGCGGTGGATCTCGTTGGCATAGTGCTGGGCCTCGATGGCGGCCTTGGTCACGGCGGCCTTGAGGTCCGCGGACAGCTTGTCCCAGATGGCCTTGTTCATGGCCACGTTCTGGTTGTCCCAGATGAAGTTGAGGTCGGTGTAGAACTTCATGACCTCATAGTGGCGCTCGTCCACCAGGGAGGGCCACATGCTCCAGCAGCCGTCCACCACCCCGCGGGACAGGGCGTTGTAAATCTCGGACCAGGGCAGGGTGGTCAGGATCATGCCGGTGCCCTTGCCCATGTTCTCCAGGGCGCGGACCGCGGCCAGGGAGCTGGACACGCGCAGCTTCAGGTTCTTGAGGTCCGCGGAGGTGCGGAAGGCGCGCACCGTGTTGCCGATGCCGTAGGCGCCCTGGGACACGTGGAACAGGGTGTGCATCCCCACCTCGTTGTACGCGTCCTCCATGATGTCGTAGAGCACGCCGTGGTCGGGATTGAAGGCGATCTCGGCCTCTTCCCAGGAGGAGGTGGTCCAGGGCATCCAGTTGAGCATGCCGCCCGGGATCAGGTTCACGTAGGGGGAGAAGGTGCCGATGGTCATGCTCCCGTCCTGCACCCCGTGGAAGGTCTCGTCGTGGTTGCCGAGCAGGCCGTCTATGTAGAGCTTAATCTCCACCCGGCCCTTGGTGTACTCCTTGGTCTTGTCGATGAAGTACTGGTAGGCCTTGTTGGCCAGGGGCCGGACCCAAGGCTGGCTGAAGGTCCACTGGTACTCGGCGTCCGCCGCGGCGGAACCGGGCGCCGCCAGGATGCCTCCCACCAGTAGCGCCGCCACAAGGAAGGTCACGAGGGGTTTCATCTTCATGGGTGCTCCTCCGATCGTTGGGTTGGGGGTAACTGGCTCGGTCTGGTTATCCGCAAGGCCCGCCGCGCTCCCGCTGCGGACCGTCAGGCGCCCAGCAGGGCTTTGCCGCGGGCGTCGTACGACGCCCATTCCTCGGCGGGCACCATGCCCCCGCCCGTGGCCCAAAAGATATGGGTGGCCTGCCCGGCAACGCCCACCGGGCCGGCGGCCCCCTCCAGGGCCACCCGGACCGCGCCGGGGATGCCCGCCGCGCCCGAGGGCTCCAGGCGCAGCCCCTCGGTGCGGGCCGCCAGGGCGAGCATGCGGAACAGGGCGTCGTCCTGCACGGTGAAGACGCCGTCGATGAGGTGCTCCAGGGTGCGGCCCACGAAGCCCGAGGGCCGGCCCACGGCCAGGCCGTCGGCCTCGGTGCGCCCGTCCAGGCCCAGGTCCTGCACCGAAATCTGCTCGTGCTGGCCGGTGCACAGGCCCACCAGCATGGCCGGGGCGTGGGTGGGCTCGGCGAAATAGCAGCGCACCGCGTCGCCGAAGGCCAGCTTGAGGCCCAGGGTCACGCCGCCCGGGCCTCCCCCCACCCCGCAGGGCAGGTACACGAACAGGGGATGCGTCTCGTCCACGGGCACGCCCTGCTCGGCCAGCTGCGCCTTGAGCCGCTCCCCGGCCACGGCGTAGCCCAGGAAGAGGTCCTGGGAGTTCTCGTCGTCCACGAAATGGCAGCGGGGGTCGCCCTCGGTCTGGCGGCGGCCCTCGGCCACAGCCAGGCTGTAGTCCGCGGCGTGCTCCACCACCCGCACGCCCTTGGACCGGAGCAGCGCCTTCTTCCAGGCCCGGGCGTCGGCGGACATGTGCACCGTGGCCTGGAAGCCCAGCTCCGCGCTCATGATCCCGATGCTCAGGCCCAGGTTGCCGGTGGAGCCCACGGCCACGGAATAGCCCGCGAACAGCCGGCGGGCCTCCGGAGTGGCCAGGACCGCGTAGTCCCCGTCCGGCTTCAGCAGGCCGTGCTCCAGGGCCACGGCCTCGGCGAACTTGAGCACCTCGTAGATGCCCCCCCGGGCCTTGATGGACCCGGAGATGGGCAGGTCGCTGTCCAGCTTGGCGAAGAGCCGGCCGGGAAAGGTCCGGCCGGGACCGCCCAGGGTGTGGGCCAGGGCCCGGGCCAGGGCGGGCGTCTCGCGCAGGGGGGATTCGATGCGGCCGCCGTCCGGACGGGTGGCGGGAAAGACCTGGGCCAGATAGGGCCGGAAACGCTCCAGGCGCAGCGCGGCGTCGGCCACCTCGGCGGCGCCCACCGGCAGCCCGGGCAGGGCGCGGGACGCGGGCCAGATCCCGGGATTGGCCCAGAAGACCTCCCGGGCCGCGGCCACATCCTCCAGCACCGGGCAGGCGGCCAGGGACTGGACAGGGGCGGCGCCTTCCTGCGAAGTATTCTCACGCATGG
>DKEU01000041.1:21649-36649 GCA_002452635.1 Desulfovibrionaceae bacterium UBA6814
AAAGCCTATCCGATGTACAGAGAATCAAACAAACGATTCTTTTTTAGCTGCACATGAGAAGGATTAAACCATGGACAAGCACGCCGTGGCCCTGGTCCTGAATTCCCTGCACACCTTCGTGGCCGTGGGCCGGCACATGAGCTTCAGCAAGGCCGCAGAGGAGCTCTGCCTGACCCCGGGCGCGGTGAGCCACCGCATCCGCGGCCTGGAGGAGACCCTGGGGTTCCCCCTGTTCCACCGCTTCACCCGCCGCATCGGCTTCACCCCCCAGGGCGAGATGCTGTTCAGCGTGCTGGACCGCTCCCTGGGCGAGATCGCCGCCCAGATCCGCAACATCGACAACCAGAAGCTCAACGGCGAGCTGACGGTCACCTGCCCGCCCTCCTTCGCCAGCGTCTGGCTCATGGACCGGCTGCCCGACTTCCGGCGGCGCTACCCCGGGATCAACATCCATCTGTACAGCCGCAACGACCTGGTGGACTTCGAGCACGAGCCCGTGGACCTGGCCATCTACTACGGCGCGGGCATCCATCCCGGGCTGCACGTCACCCTGCTCCTGGAGGAGTCCATGTCCCCGGTGTGCTCGCCGGCCTATGCGGACTCCCTGGGGCTGTGGGGGGACAGCCGCAAGCTCAAGGATTGCGTGTTCCTGCACGACAACACCCCGGTGCCCAACGCCCCGCCCTACTCCGAGTGGCAGAACTGGGCCTACGCCGCCGGAATCGGCGACCTGCCCTTCCACCGCTGCTACAGCTTCGACCGCTGGGAACTGGCCATCAAGGGCGCGGTCCTGGGCATGGGCATCGCCATGGGGCGTTCGGTGCTCATCCGGGACTCCCTGTTCCAGGGCGAGCTGGTGCAGCCCTTCCCCCTGCGGGTCCCCTCCCTGACCAGCTACACCGTGGTCAGCCGGCAGGAGGACGTGGCCACCCCCCGCATCGCGGTGTTCCGGAACTGGCTGCTGGAGCAACTGGAGCCCGGCGCCAAGAACGACGCCCTGCGCGGCCCGGAGCTGGGCGGCCTGTGGGACGGCGTCCTGTCCGGGCTCGGCGGGGACACCCTCCCGGTGGAGCGGCTCACGGCCGAGTACTGCCACACCGGCGGCAAGCCCCCCACCCGCTCCTGACCGGGGCCCGGCCCCGCAAGGCGTCAGCGCCGGGCGTGGCGCTCGATGGTCTCCCAGTTCAGGTCCAGGCCCAGGCCCGGGCCCTGGGGCACGTCCATATGCCCGTCCCGGGGCAGGGGCGGCTGCCGGACGATCCTGCGCCACAGGGGATCGCGCTCCGGGTTGGCGAAGATCTCCACCGGGCCGATCTTCTCCACCACCGAGAGCAGGGTCAGGGACACCTGGGGCTCCTCGTGGTGCCCCATGGCGACCCCGTGCTCGGCCGCAAAGGCCGCCACGTTCATCCAGCCGGAGACGCCGCCCACCAGGGTGGCGTCGGTGTTGAGCTGGTCCACCGCGCCGTAGCGCACCAGGTCCTTGCTGCGGAACTCCGAGATGTCCCCCTGTCCGCTCACGATGGGGATGGAGGACTCGGCCCGCACCCGGGCCAGGCCGGTCAGGCAGTCGTACCACTTCACCGGCTCCTCCAGCCAAGCCAGGCCCAGGTCCGCGGCGCGGCGGCAGAAGTCCCGGGACTGGGCCACGCTCCAGCCCTGGTTCACGTCCACGGCCACGGCGAAGCCCTGGCCCCCGGCGGCCTTGGCCGCCTCGATGCGCTCCACGTCCTTCTCGAACACGGCGCGGCCCACCTTCATCTTCATGCCGGACAGGCCCTGCGCGGCCAGGCCCGCGGCCTCCCGGGCCGTGCCCGCGGGGTCGTCGTCGTGGTAGTAGCCCCCGATGGCGATGACCGGGATGCGGTCGCGCCGGGCCCCGCCCAGCAGGCCGTGCACCGGCAGGCCCAGGCTCTTGCCCAGGGCGTCCCACAGGGCCATGTCCAGGGCGGACAGGGCCTGCTGGTGGATGCCGTGCCGGCCCATGTCCAGGTCCACCAGGGCGCGGAAACCCAGGTCCACGGGCACGTCCATGAGCTCGCGGTACACGCTGCGCACCGCCTCGGGCTCGGGAATCTCCCGGCCCAGGAGCTTGTCGCGGAACACGCCGTTCACCAGGGCCACCACCGCGTCCTGGTCCATGTCCTCGTCGCCCCCGTACATCTCGCCCCGCACCCCGGCGGTGGTCTCCACCACGGTGACGATGGTGTTGCGGTTGCGAACCACGTAGGTGCCCCCGGAAAAGGGCGTGTCCAGCTTGAGCTCCAGGGGGATGGCCCGGATGTCCTTGATGCGCATGGCTGCGGTCCTCCTAGCCGATGGGGTGCTTCAGGTAGCGGTAGTAGCTGTCGTACTCGTAGACCGGGACCAGGGGGTTGTGGCCCAGCAGCCGGTCCTTGACCGCCAGCACGGTGCACATGGCGTCGCTGTGACGAATGAGCAGGGAATCGTGCCCCACGCACAGGCCCAGGAGCACGTTCAGCCCGGTCCGGTGGCGGTTGAGCACCAGGGCCTGGAGCACGGGGTGGCACATGGTCTCCCGGTCGCAGGCCGGGTCCACCTGCTGGTCCGGGGCGAGGCCCAGGGTGTCCTTGGGCACCCGGCCGGCCTTGCAGATCACGGACACCACCTCGAACCCGTTGGTCTCGAAGATCTCGTGCACCACCGCGGCCTCCTTGCGCAGGCCCACGCAGAAGGCCAGGCCCAGGCGGTCGACCCCGATCTTGCGGGCGAACTCCACCACCTCCACGATGCGCGGCTTGATGGGCCGCACCCGGGCGTAGCCCTGCTCCTTGTTGCCGTAGCCCTCGGACTCCTGGATGCAGGAGGCCCGGGCAAAGGCCCAGAGGTCCGGGTCACCCTCCAGGAGCGCGCCGGCCTCGGCGGCCAGGTCCTTGGACAACAGGGTGGGACAGTTCTTGGGCCCCTTGCCGCCGGCCTTGCGGCAGGCCCGCTCGGCCCAGTCAAAGGGGCAACGCGCACAGGTGGGATGGGAGGTCATGGGCGCTTCTCCTCGGCCTTGCGGCCGGTTGTGCAGTGGGGAACCGGATTCGGGCCGCAGGCTTGACGCGGCCACTGGCTCAGTATATTGTCGACAATATACCGCGATATCGCATCCGGTCAACCTGCCGCCCCCACAACCCTGCGGAGACGACATGGACCAGCACATCCCCTCCCCCGAGAGCCTGAGCACGGCCCTGGCCGGGTTCGCGCTGGACCTGTCCCCGGACGACCTGGGCCGGGACGGGATGGAGCGGATGAAGGTCTTCTTCCTGGACTGGCTGGGCTGCGTGCTGGCCGGGGCCGACGACCCGGCCGTGGCCATGGTCCGGGACCTGCGCCGCAGCCTGGGGGGGACCCCGGAGGCCGACTGCCTGCCGGACGGCTCGCGCTCCTCCTGCCTGCACGCGGCGCTGGTGAACGGCGTCGCCTCCCACGTGGTGGAGATGGACGACCTGCACCGGGAGGCCATCATCCACTGCGCCGCGCCCACCGCGCCGGCGGTGCTGGCCGCGGCCCAGCGCACCCACGCCTCGGGCCGGGAGATGCTCACCGCCCTGGCCGCGGCCTACGAGGTGTTCATCCGCATCGCCCTGGGCGCGGGCCCCAGCCACTACCGCTACTGGCACACCACCGCCACCTGCGGGGGGTTCGGGGCCGCGGCCGGCGCGGGCCGGCTCCTGGGCCTGGATCGGGAGCGCCTGGCCTGGGCCCTGGGCACCGCGGGCACCACCGCCGCGGGCCTGTGGGAGTTCCTGGCCACCAGCGCCATGAGCAAACTGCTCCACCCCGGCAAGGCGGCCATGGACGGGCTCATGGCCGCGCTGCTGGCCGAGCGCGGGTTCACCGGCGCGGTGCGCATCCTGGAGGGGGACCGGGGATTCTTCGCGGCCATGTCCGCCGAGCCCCGGCCGGACAAGGTCCTGGCCGGCCTGGGCAGCGAGTTCCACTGGACCCGCTCCTCCCTCAAGTACCACGCCTCCTGCGGCCACACCCACGCGGCCATCGACGCCCTGCTGGCCGCCACCGGCGGCCGGTCCCTGGGCCCCGGCGAGGTCGCGGCCGTGGAGGTGATGGTCTGCCGGGCCGCCCTGGATCTGCTGGGCAAGGTGGAGCCCACCACGCCCTACCTGGCCAAGTTCAGCCTGCCCTTCTGCCTGGCCACGGCCCTGTCCGTGGGCCGGGTGGGCCTGGACGAGTTCGCCGCGGACCGCCTGGCCGACCCGGCCCTGGCCGCGCTCATGGGGCGCGTGGCCATTTCGGCCGACCCGGGACTCAGCGCGGCCTACCCCCGGGCCTGGGGCGCGCGGGCCACAGTGCGCACCGTGGACGGCCAGGTCCTGCGCGGGGCGGTGGACCACCCCAAGGGCGACCCCGAGAACCCCCTGACCCCGCACGAGGTGGTGCGCAAGTTCACGGACCTGGCCGGCCGCAAGCTGTCGGCCCCGGCCGCGCGCACCCTGGCCGAGCGCTGCCTGGACCTGGACCGCTGCCCGGACGTGGCGGAGTTCTTCGCCGGCCTTCCGGCCTGATCCCGCAACCCCAACCCGAGGAATCGCCATGCGCTACGAGAAGTTCAAGCCCGTCCTCCTGCCCCAGCAGGTGGCCCAGGTGCTCACCGACGCCATCCTGGACGGCCGGCTGGCCAGCGGCGAGCAGTTGGTGGAGACCAAGCTCCAGGCCGACTTCGGCATCAGCCGGACCCCGCTGCGGGAGGCCTTCCGGGAACTGGAGAAGCGGGGCCTGGTGGAGATCGTGCCGCGCAAGGGCGCGTTCGTGCGCCAGCTCTCGCGCCAGGACATCGACGACACCTTCCCGGTGCGCGCCGCCCTGGAGGGGCTGGCCGCCAAGCTGACCTGCGCCCGGGTCACCCCCGAGGTCATCGAGGAGCTGGAGGAATCCCTGGCCGCCATGCGCCACGCCGCGGACCAGGACGACGCCAAGGCCTACCTGGAGCACCACGTGGCCTACCACGAGGCCTACATCGGGGGCAGCGGCAACGAAGTGCTCATCGAGCTGCTGCGCACCCTGCGCATGCACACCATCTGGCACCGCTTCTATTTCAAGTACCACAAGGAAGACTACGAGAAGTCCCTGGCCATCCACCAGCGCATCCTGGAGCTCATGTCCGCGCCCGCGCCGGATCCGGTCGAGGTGGAGCGCGTGGTCCGGGAGCACATCAACTCCGGGTACCAGCGCTTCATCCAGTACCTGGAGGACCAGGCTTCCTGATTTTCCGCACCATCGCAGTTTCCCAAGGAGGACCACGTGTCGCTGCACATTCTGGATTCGTCGATCTACGGCAAGGGCTTCGCCAGCGCCCGCATCCGCAGCCTGTTCGAGGAGGAGAACATCCTCCAGGATTGGCTGGACTTCGAGGTGGCGCTGGCCGAGGTCCAGGCCGAACTGGGGCTGGTGCCCGCCGAGGCCGCCCGGGAGATCCGGGCCAAGGGCGACACCACCCACGTCAAGCTGGCGCGGGTGGCGGAGATCTACGACAAGACCATGCTCTCCAGCGTGGCCATGATCCGCGCCTTCAAGGAGGCCTGCGCGGGCGGGGCCGGCGAGTACCTCCACCTGGGCGCCACCACCCAGGACATCTTCGACACCACCCTGGCCCGCCGCCTGGGCCGCACCCTGGACATGTTCATGGAGGACCTGGGCGAGATCCGGGCCAGCCTGAACCGCCTGGCCGACGCCCACCGCCGCACCCTCATGCCCGGCATCACCCACGGCCAGCAGGCCCTGCCCGTGAGCTTCGGGTTCGTGGCCGCCATCTGGTCGGACATGCTGCGCAAGCACATCGAACGCATGGCCGAGGCCAGGAAGCGCATCTGCGTGGGCACGGTCTCGGGCGCGGTGGGCAACTTCGCGTCCTTCGCCTTCCTGCTGGGCGACCAAGCCCAGGAGATGCAGGACAAGGTCCTGGCCCGCTTCGGCCTGGCCTCCCCGCCCATCTCGGTGCAGCCCCAGATCGAGCGCTGGACCGAGTTCCTCCAGCTCCTGGCCCTCATGAGCGTGAGCTTCGAGAAGATCGCGGATGAAATCTTCCTGTTCCAGCGCAACGAGTTCTCGCTCCTGGAGGAGCCCTTCGACACCGCGCACCAGATCAGCTCCAGCACCATGCCCCAGAAGCGCAACCCCAACCGCTGCGAGATGATCAAGGCCCTGGCCAAGAAGGTGCGCTCCAACTGCGCCGGATTCTCGGACATCTACATGCGGGAGATGCGCGACCACTCGCCCTTCTACATGGAGGACTTCATGATCCCCGAGACCGCGCTCCTGGCCAGCACCATCCTGGAGCAGGCCAAGTTCGTGCTGGCCGGGCTCAAGGTCAAGGCGGACAACATGCGCCGCAACCTGGACCTCACCGAGGGCGCGCTGCTCACCGAGGCCCTCATGCTGGCCCTGGCCAAGAAGACCGGCCGCAAGGAGACCGGCTTCGCCCTGGTGCACCAGGCCGCCATGGAGTCCTTCGAGCAGGGCGAGCCCTTCGCGGACTACGCCGCGGGCCTGGCCAGCATCCGGGAACACATGGAGGAGGACGAGATTCGGGCCGTCCTGGACCCGGCCAACTACATGGGGCTCAACGACCGGCTCATCGACACCGTGATCAAGGGATAACCCGACTCAACCGCGAAGGAGGATGGCATGCAACGTCTGGCTGCTTACGCGCTCTGCGCCGCCCTGGCCCTCTGTCTGGCCCTGCCCGGACCGGCCCGGGCCGAGGACGTCTACACGTTGAAGCTCTCGGTGGACAGCAACGAGAACCACCACCGCAACAAGGGCCTGCACCTGTTCATCGACCTCCTGGAGAAGAATTCCAACGGGCGCATCAAGGTCAACTTCTTCCACAGCGCCCAGCTCTACAAGGACAAGGACATCCCCAAAGCCCTGAACATGGGCACCGTGGACATGGGCTGCCCGGGCATCTGGCAGTTGGAGGGCGTGGCCCCCAGCACCGCCATCACCGCCCTGCCCATGTTCTACGGCCTGCCGGCCAAGATCACCAAGGACCTGGTGGACGGCGAGGTGGGCCGGCTCATCAGCCAGGACATCGAGAAGCGCCTGGGGGTCAAGGTGCTCGGCAAGTGGCACTACCACGGCTACCTGCACTTCTGCGCCAAGCCCCACGCGGTCAAGAGCCTGGCCGACTTCAAGGGCCTCAAGACCCGGCACCACGGCGGCGCGGCCAACGCCATGCGCCTGGAGGCCCTGGGCGCCAGCCCCATCCTCATCCCCTGGCCCGACCTGCCCATGGCCCTGATCCAGGGCACGGCCGACGCCTTCGTGACCACCTTCAAGAGCTTCGAGAGCGCCAAGCTCTGGGAGACCGGGGCCAAGTTCGCCACCAAGGACATGGAGTACTACCTGCACAACATCCCCATCGTGAGCGGCAAGTTCTGGAACTCCCTGCCCAAGGACCTGCAGAAGATCATGGTGGACACCTGGGAGCAGCACATCGAGGCCGCCCGCCAGATCTGCGAGGACGAGCAGACCAAGGGCGAGGCCCTGATGAAGGAGCACGGGGTGGAAATCTACTACCCCACCCACGCCGAACTCATGGAGTGGCGCGACCGGGTCATGACCGTGCAGGACGCCGTCGTGGGCGAACTCGACCTGGACAAGGACCTGGTGGCCCAGGTGAAGAAGGTCGTGGATTCGGCCATGGCCAAGCAGTAAGAGACGCCGGGGACGGGGCCCTCGGGGTGGAGGGTCCCGTCCCTGTTTCCGCAAGGGGGATTGCATGTCTTCTCGCAGCCGACTGCTCCGGGCCTGGGATGCCCTGGAGACCTACGCCGCCGGCCTGCTGGGCGCGGCGGCCCTGGCCCTGGCCTTCTACCAGGTGGTCATGCGCTACCTGTTCAACGACGCGCCGGAGGGGGCCGAGGAGGGGGTGCTCTACCTGGTCATCTGGGCGGTGTTCATCATCTCCAGCCGCCTGGTGCGCGACGACGAGCACGTGGGCGCGGACTTCCTGGTGGGCCGCCTGCCCATCCCGGCCCGGCGCTGGCTGGCCGTGGCCACCACGCTCCTGGCCCTGGGCTTCTGCCTGCTGGTGACCTGGTACGGGGTGCACATCGTGGACGCGGCCCTGTCCATGGGCGAGCGCTCCACCACCCGGCTGCGCTTCCCCATGTGGATCGCCTACCTCTCGGTGCCGGTGGGCTCCAGCCTCATCGCGCTCAGCTGCGTCTACCGGCTGGACCTCCTGGTGCGGCGCTTCACGCCCGAGCTGTTCGCCGAACGCATCCATTCCGACGTGGTCTGCGCCAACGACGGCGAGGGAGGCTGCTCATGACCCTCACCTTCCTGCTGGTCTTCGCCCTGCTGCTCATGTCGGGCCTGCCCATCGCCTTCGTGCTGGGCATCAGCTCCCTGTTCATGCTGGCGGTGTTCTCCACCACCCCGCTCCTGCTGGTGCCCGAGCTCATGTACAACTCCCTGGCCTCGTTCCCGCTCATGGCCATCCCGTTCTTCATGATCGCGGCCAATTTCATGGTCAAGGGCGGCACCTCGCGCTACCTCATCCGGGCGGCCAACGCCCTGGTGGGCCGCTTCACCGGCGGCCTGGCCATCGTGTGCGTGCTGGCCAGCATGGTCTTCGCGGCCATCTGCGGGTCCAGCGTGGCCACGGCCATGGCCATGGGGGTCATCATCATCCCGGCCATGCTNNGCTTCAGCTCGGGCATCGTGGCCGCCTCGGGCACCATGGGCATCCTCATCCCGCCCAGCATCCCCCTCATCCTCTACGGCATCCTGGCCGAGGAGTCGGTGCCCCGGCTCTTTCTGGCCGGCATCCTGCCCGGGGTCATGCAGGGGCTCCTATACATCGGATGGATCATCTTCTTCTGCAAGCGCAAGGACTACGGCGGGGACGACCCCCTGCCCTGGCCCGAGGTGGGCCGCGCCCTGTTCAAGGCCCTGCCCGCCTTCTCCCTGCCGGTCATCGTCATCGGCGGCATCTACACCGGATTCGTCACCGTCACCGAGGCCGCGGCCCTGGGCGCGGTGGCCTCCATCCTCATCAGCACCTGCGTGTACCGCGAGACGCCCCTCCGCGACACGGTGCGCATCATCGGCGAGTCCATGCGCTCGGCCGGCATGATCATGTTCATCATCTCCACGGCCATGGTGTTCGGCACCTGGCTCACCGAGGCCCGCATCCCCTTCCAGATGGTGGAGGTGGTCAAGCAGTACGACATGCCCTGGTGGGGCTTCCTGCTGGTCATCAACGTGCTGTTGCTCTTTCTGGGGATGTTCCTGGAAGTGGTGTCCATCATGCTCATCACCCTGCCCATCCTCATCCCCATGATCCACGTGCTGGGCATCGACCCCGTGCACTTCGCCATCATCATGACCGTGAACATGGAACTGGCCCTCATCACCCCCCCGGTGGGGCTCAACCTCTACGTGCTCTCCAACGTGGCCGAGTCCCCCCTGTCCGAGACCGTGCGCGGGGTGGTTCCCTTCGTGGTCCTGTCCATGCTGCAACTGCTCCTCATCACCTACTGGCCGGACCTGAGCCTGCTCCTGCCCCGGCTGCTCATGTAGGAGGACCGCCATGGACGTGCGCGAGGTGGACGTGGCCGAGATAACCGAGGCGGTGCGCCGCCTGTGCATCGAGGCCAACACCGAACTGGACCCGGACCTGCTGGACGCCTACGCCCGCGCCCGGGACAACGAGGAGTCCCCCCTGGGCCGGGACATCCTGGGCAAGATGCTGGAGAACGCCGCCATCGCCCGCCAGGAGAAGCTCCCCGCCTGCCAGGACACGGGCATGGCCCTGGTCTTCCTGGACCTGGGCCAGGACGTGCACCTGGTGGGCGGGGACCTGACCCGGGCGGTGGACGAGGGGGTGCGCCGGGGCTACGCCCAGGGCCGGTTCCGGGCCTCCACCCTGGACCCGGTGACCCGGAAGAACCCCGGGGACAACACGCCGGCGGTGCTCCATCTGCGCCTGGCGCCGGGCCGGGACATCGGGCTCACGGTCATGCCCAAGGGCTTCGGGGGCGAGAACTTCAGCCGGGTGCGGCTCTTCCCGCCGGCCGCAGGCCTGGAGGGGGTGCGGCGCTTCGTGGTGGAGACCGTGGACCTGGCCGGGTCCCGGCCCTGTCCCCCGGTCATCGTGGGCGTGGGCCTGGGCGGCACCCTGGAGCTGGCGGCCCTGACCGCCAAGCGCAGCCTGCTGCGGCCCATGGGCCGGCGCAACCCGGACCCGGACCTGGCCGCCCTGGAGATGGAGCTCCTGAAGGCCGTCAACCGCCTGGGCATCGGCCCCCAGGGCCTGGGCGGCCGGACCACGGCCCTGGACGTGCGGGTGGACGCCACACCCACCCACATCGGCAGCCTGCCGGTGGCGGTGAACCTGCAATGCCACTGCCACCGCCAGGCATCGGCCACGCTCTAGCCGGGAGGACGCCATGTCCGGGGATATCGAACTCACCACCCCCCTCACGCCCAGGGCCATCGGCCCCCTGTGCGCCGGCCAGCAGGTGCGCCTGACCGGCGCGGTCTTCGCGGCCCGCGACGCGGCGCACAAGCGCATGGCCGCGCACCTGCTCATGGGCCAGCCCCTTCCCGTGGACCTGCGCGGGCAGGTCATCTATTACGTGGGCCCCACGCCCCCGCCCCCGGGGCGGGCCATGGGCTCGGCCGGCCCCACCACCAGCGCGCGCATGGACCCGTACACCCCGGCCCTGCTGGAGGCCGGACTGGCCGGCATGATCGGCAAGGGCTCCCGCTCGGCCGAGGTGGTCTCGGCCATCACCCGACATGGGGCGGTGTACTTCGCGGCCCTGGGCGGATTGGGCGCCCTGCTCTCCCGCCACATCACCGCCGCCGAGGTGGTGGTCTGGGAGGACCTGGGCACCGAGGCGGTGCGCCGCCTGGAGGTGCGGGACTTCCCCCTGGTGGTGGCGGTGGACAGCCGGGGCAACGACGTCTACGCCACGGCCCGCTTTCCCTATCGCCAGGATTGAGGCTCTCCGGCCCCAGCCCCGGGGAAAGGCGGCATCTCCTGCAACACCGGTGGGATAGGCAAGGCATGGCGCGCTCGACTTCCCTGCGAGGAAAATTACAGAATTGTCACCCCAACCGCGGTGCATTCACATTCGTGTTATGAACCTGCCTTGGCCCCAGGCAGGGTGACGGCCAGGAAAGTTTTGTTTTCCGTATGGTTAAGCCATCCCCACCCATCTGCCCGCCCTGCCCCGTCCGCGTTGGCCTCCAACTTGCTCTCGCAACGAGCAGTCACCTGTAGTACAGGCTTTTTTCTCATCGCCTCCCTGGAAGCCATGAATACACGACTCCACAAAGCGCTCCGCAATCCCGTGGTGGCAGGGGCCGCCCTGATCGTGGTGGGCATCGTGGCCGTGGCCCTGCTTGCCCCCTGGATCGCGCCCCACGACCCGGCCGAGCAGTTCTTCGACGGCCTGACCCTGGAGGGCATGCCCCTGGCCCCGGGCGGCCAGTTCCTGCTGGGCACGGACCTGTTGGGCCGCGACCTGCTCTCCCGGCTCATGTTCGGGGCGCGCACCTCGCTGCTCATCGGGGTGGTGGCCAACGGCATCGCGGTGGGCATCGGAACGCTGCTGGGCGTGGCCGCGGGCTACGCGGGCGGCGTCACCGCCACCCTCATCAACCGCTTCACCGACCTCATGATGGCCTTCCCGGCCCTGCTCCTGGCCATCGCCCTGGCCGCCATCTTCGCGCCCAGCCTGTGGATCGTGGCCCTGGTCATCGCCCTGGTGAACTGGGTGTGGGTGGCCCGGGTCATCTACGCCCAGACCGCGGCCCTGCGAAAGAGCGAGTTCATCGAGGCGGTGCGCTCCCTGGGCGCCAACTGGCCGCGCATCCTCTTCGTGCACATCGTGCCCCACCTGGTGCCCACCATGCTGGTCTGGGCCACCCTGGGCATCTCCACCACCGTGCTCCTGGAGGCCACCCTCTCCTTCCTGGGCATCGGCGTGCGGCCGCCCACCCCCTCCTGGGGCGGGATCATCTTCGAGTGCCAGTCCTACTTCCTGGACGCGCCCTGGCTGGTGTTCTTCCCCGGCGCGGCCATCCTGATCCTGGCCCTGTCCTTCAACATCCTGGGCGACGCCCTGCGCGACGTGCTGGATCCCACCCAGCGGGGCAAAAGCTGATGTCCTCCTTCCTGGCCCGCCGCCTCGGACAGTCCGTGTCCATCCTCCTGGGGGTGACCCTCATCACCTTCTGCCTGTCGTTCCTCATCCCGGCCGACCCGGTGCGCATGCTCGCCGGCCGCAGCGCCACCCAGGAGACCGTGGAGAACATCCGCCACCAACTGGGCCTGGACCAGCCCCTGCCGGTGCAGTACGCCAAGTACGTGTGGCGGCTGGCCCAGGGCGACATGGGCCGCAGCTTCAAGCAGAAGACCGAGGTCACCACCCTCATCCTCAGCCGCATGCCCGCCACCCTGCAGCTCATGGCCGGGGCCATCCTCTTCGAGCTGCTCATCGGCATCCCGGCCGGGCTCATCGCCGCGGCCAGGCGGGGCAAGAAGGCGGACAGCGGGTTCATGGTGCTCTCCTTCCTGGGGGTGTCCGCGCCCCAATTCGTCACCGGCCTCATCCTGCTCTACGTGTTCGCCCACCGCCTGCAGTGGTTCCCCCTGGGCGGCTACGGCAGCCTGGCCCACCTGGTGCTGCCCGCCCTGACCCTGGGCATCACCGGGGGCGGCTGGTACTCGCGCATGATGCGCTCCAGCATGATCGACGTGCTGCTCCAGGACTACATCCGCACCGCCCGGGCCAAGGGCCTCTCGCCCCTGCGGGTGCTCCTGGTGCACGGCCTGCGCAACGCGGTGCTCCCCATCATCGCCATGGTCGGCCTGGACATCGGCTTCTTCATGGCCGGGGCCGTGGTGGTGGAATCGGTCTACGGCTGGCCGGGCATCGGCCAGCTCGCCTGGCAGGCCATCCAGGTCATCGACATCCCCATCATCATGGGGGTGACCCTGGTGGCCGCCGTGTCCATCGTGTTCGGAAACTTCCTGGCCGACCTGGTCATGCCCCTGGTGGACCCCAGGCTCCGGGAAAACTAACCATCTGAGGAGAGAGCCATGAGGAAAACGCGCATCGTGCTGGCCATGTTGGCCGCGCTCTGCCTGGCCCTGCCCGCCGCCGCCCAGGCGGCCGGCATCAAGCAGGGCGGCAAGGCGGTGGTCTCCTACAAGGACGACGTGGTCACCCTGGACCCGGCCATCGGCTACGACTGGCAGAACTGGTCCATCATCAAGTCCCTGAACGCCCGGCTCATGACCTACGAGGCCGGCACCGCCAAGCTGGTCAAGGACCTGGCCGCGGACTTCACCATCTCCCCGGACGGCAAGACCTACGTGTTCAAGATCCGCAAGGGCGTGAAGTTCCACAACGGCCGCGAGGTCAAGGCCGCCGACGTGGTCTACTCCCTGAACCGCGTGGTGCACCCCAAGACCCAGAGCCCGGCCCAGGGCTTCTACAAGAGCATCGTGGGCTTCGACGAGATGGTGGCGGGCAAGGCCGAGACCCTGGCCGGCCTCTCCGCGCCCGACGACGCCACCGTGAAGATCGTGCTCACCGCCCCGGACGCCACCATGCTGCACGTGCTGGCGCTCAACTTCTCCTCGGTGGTGCCCAAGGAGGCCGTGGACAAGTGGGGCGACGACTTCGGCCACCATCCCGTGGGCGCGGGCCCCTTCGAGCTCACCGAGTGGAGCCTGGGCCAGCGGCTGGTCATGAAGCGCTTCACGAACTACTTCGTGCCGGGCGCGCCCTACCTGGACGAGATCGAGATCCAGATCGGCCTGGAGCCCACCGTGGCCCTGCTCAAGCTGCAGCAGGGCGGCGTGGACATCCTGGGCGACTCCATCCCCCCGGCGCGCTTCGTGGACATCATGAAGGACCCCGAGTGGAGCAAGCAGGTGGAATCCGGCAGCGACCTGCAGACCGGCTACATCACCATGAACGTGAAGATGAAGCCCTTTGACGACGTGCGCGTGCGCAAGGCCGTGAACATGGCCATCGACAAGGAGCGCATCGTCAAGATGATCAACAACCGGGCCAAGCCCGCCAACCAGCCCCTGCCCCCCACCATGCCCGGCTACGACAAGGCCTACAAGGGCTATCCCTTCGACCCGGCCAAGGCCAAGGCGCTCCTGGCCGAGGCGGGCTTCCCCCAGGGCTTCGAGACCGAGCTGTACTGCATGAACGTGGACCCCAACCCCCGCATCGCCCAGTCCATCCAGCGCGACCTGGCGGCCATCGGCATCAAGGCCAACATCAAGTCCCTGTCCCAGGCCACGGTCATCGCCGCGGGCGGCGAGTCCGACCAGGCGCCCATGATCTGGTCCGGCGGCATGGCCTGGATCGCGGACTTCCCGGATCCGTCCAACTTCTACGGCCCCATCCTGGGCTGCGGCGGCGCGGTGAAGGGCGGCTGGAACTGGGCCTGGTACTGCAACGACAAGATCGAGGAAATGGCCCGCAAGGCCGACGCCATGAGCGATCCGGCCAAGACCGCCGAGCGCGAGGCCCTGTGGCGCGACATCTTCATCAAGATCATGGACGACGCGCCCTGGTGCCCGGTGTTCAACGAGGCCCGGTTCAACATGCACTCCACCCGGGTGGCCGGCGACGCCAAGTCGTTCATCGACCCGGTCCACATCCCCTTCAACTACGGGAAGATCTATGCCAAGGACGCCCAATAGCCACCTCGTGGGCAGCGACCGCCTGCACTTCGGCTGGGACAACGCCCTGGCCCCGGTGCTCAAGGTCGCGCCCGGCGAGACCATCGAGTTCGACACCGTGGACGCGGGCGGCGGCCAGCTCGGCCCCGCCTCCACCGTGGAGGACGTGAGCCGCTTCGACTTCAGCCGCGTGAACCCGGCCTTCGGTCCGGTGTACGTGGACGGAGCCGAGCCCGGCGACGCCCTCAAGGTGACCATCGTTGACCTCAAGCTGCACGGCTGGGGCTGGACCGCCAACATCCCCGGCT
>DKEU01000099.1:0-4419 GCA_002452635.1 Desulfovibrionaceae bacterium UBA6814
CACCCTGGACGGCAAGATCGCCACCGCCGCGGGCCACTCCCAATGGGTCTCCTGCGCCGAGTCCCGGGAGGAGGTGCACCGGCTGCGCGCCCTGTCCCACGCGGTGCTGGTGGGCGGCAACACCTTCCGCGCCGACGACCCGCAGCTCACGGCCCGGCCGGGCGGGGTCAAGGCCGCGACCCAGCCCCTGGCCGTGGTGGTGTCCACCCGGCTGCCCCAGGCCCAGAAGGACTACCGCCTCTTGCAGGAGCGGCCGGAGCAGGCCGTGTTCTGGACCACCGAGGCCGCGGCCGCGGGTCCCGGGGCCGAGGCCCTGCGCGACCGGGGCTGCCGGGTCTGGGGCCTGCCCCCGGGCGAGGGCGGCCTGGACCTGGGCCCGGGCCTCACCCGCCTGCGCGCGGAGCACGGCTGCCTGTACGTGCTGTGCGAGGGCGGGGGGTCCCTGGCCTTGAGTTTGCTGCGCCAGGGACGTATGGACGAACTGCGGCTCTACTCCGCGCCCAAGGTGGTGGGGGACCCGGCGGCCCCGGGCCTGTTCACGGGCTTCGCGCCCGAGACCATGGACCAGGCCATCGCCCTGCGCCTGGCCGAGGTGGGCCGCCTGGGCGCCGACGCCCGGCTGGTCTACCGGCCCCTGGCCGCTGATTCCGCAGCCTAGGGATCGAGTTTTCCGGCCCTCGGGCCGATATGTTCTTTCACGTTAGTTGGAGGGGGCTCATGTTCACCGGACTGGTGCAGGGAACCGGAACCGTGCGCGCGGTGCAGGCCAGGGCCGGGCAGTCCCGCCTGACCCTGGCCCCGGACTTCGCCCTGGGCGGCTACGTGAAGGGCGAGAGCATCGCCGTGTCCGGGGCCTGCCTGTCCGTGGAGGAGTTCACCGCGGACTCCTTCTCGGTGTACGCCTCGGCCGAGACCCTGGCCCACACCACCCTGGGCGCGCTCCGGCCCGGGGGCAAGGTGAACCTGGAGCGCGCGCTCGCCCTGGGCGACCGCCTGGGCGGGCACCTGGTGTCCGGCCACGTGGACTGCGTGGCCCGGGTGGAGGGCATGGCCCCGGCCGGGGAGTCCAAGGCGTACCGGCTCGCCTTCCCGGCCGAGCACGGGCCCCTGGTGATCCCCAAGGGCTCGGTGTGCCTGGACGGGATCAGCCTGACCGTGAACGAGTGCGGGCCGGACTGGCTCACCGTGAACATCATCCCGGAAACCCAGGCGGTGACGACTATTTTGTCCTGGAAATCCGGTGTGTTGGTCAACATGGAAACGGACTTGCTTGGCAAGTACGTCCAGCGTATGTTGATCGCTTGGCGCGACGCCGGCGGGAAAGGCCCCCAGGCCGCGCCCTCCGGCCTTTCCGAAGACTTCCTGCGCCGGCACGGGTTCTGATCCCGGCCGGGAGCTTTTCCGAGGTATACCCGAGTGACCCATATCTGCAGCATCGAGGAAGCCATCGAGGACATCCGCAAGGGGCGGGTGATCATCCTGGTGGACGACGAGGACCGGGAGAACGAAGGCGACCTGACCGTGGCCGCGGAGTTCGCCACCCCCGAGGCCATCAACTTCATGGCCACCCACGGCCGCGGCCTCATCTGCCTGGCCATGTCCCCCACCCTGGTGGACCGCCTGGCCCTGCCCATGATGGCCCAGAAGAACGAGTCGCCCTACGGCACCGCCTTCACCGTGTCCATCGAGGCGCGCCACGGCGTGACCACCGGCATCTCGGCCTACGACCGCTCCACCACCATCCTCACCGCCATCGCCGACGACGTGCGGCCCGAGGACATCGTGACCCCGGGCCACGTGTTCCCCCTGCGCGCCAAGGCGGGCGGGGTGCTGGTGCGCGCCGGCCAGACCGAGGGCAGCGTGGACCTGGCCAAGCTGGCCGGGCTCAAGCCCGCCGGGGTCATCTGCGAGATCATGCGCGACGACGGGAACATGGCCCGCATGCCCGACCTGATCGAGTTCGCCAAGAAGCACAACCTGAAGATCGCCACGGTGCGCGACCTCATCCAGTACCGGATGCGCTTCGGCCAGTCCGGGGTGGAGCGGGTGGCCGAGGCCGAGCTGCCCTCCTGCTTCGGCGGCACCTTCAAGATCAGCGCCTTCCGCTCCGACACCGACAACCGCGAGCACGTGGCCCTGACCATGGGCGCCTGGGAGCCGGACGAGCCGGTGCTGGTGCGGGTGCACTCCGAGTGCCTCACCGGCGACGTGCTGGGCTCCATGCGCTGCGACTGCGGGGGCCAGCTCCACGCGGCCATGCAGATGATCGCCAAGGAGGGCAAGGGCGTCATCCTGTACATGCGCCAGGAGGGCCGGGGCATCGGCCTGTGCAACAAGATCCGCGCCTACGCCCTGCAGGACAAGGGCTACGACACGGTGGAGGCCAACCAGCGCCTGGGCTTCAAGGCCGACCTGCGCTCCTACGGGGTCGGGGCCCAGATCCTGGTGGCCCTGGGGGTGTCCAAGATGCGGATCATGACCAACAATCCCAAGAAGATCGTCGGCCTCTCCGGGTACGGCCTGGAGATCGTGGACCGGGTCCCCATCGAGGTGGACTCCTGCGAGTGGAACATCGGCTACCTGGAAACCAAGAAGGCCAAGATGGGCCACCTGCTCGAACTCAAGAAATAAGGACCGCGCCATGCAGCACGTGAAGACCATCGAGGGGGCGCTCGACGCCAAGGGGCTCAAGTTCGCCATCGTGGCCAGCCGCTTCAACGATTTCATCGTGGACCGGCTGGTGGGCGGGGCCGTGGACTACCTCACCCGGCACGGGGCCGAGCGCGGGGACCTGACCCTCGTGCGCGTGCCCGGGGCCTTCGAACTGCCCCTGGCCGCCAAGAAGCTGGCCGCCTCGGGCAGCTACAACGGCGTGCTGTGCCTGGGCGCGGTGATCCGCGGGGCCACGCCGCACTTCGACTTCGTGGCCTCCGAGGCCACCAAGGGCATCGCCCTGGCCATGCTGGAGAGCGGCCTGCCCGTGGGCTTCGGCCTGCTCACCACCGACACCCTGGAGCAGGCGGTGGAGCGGGCCGGGTCCAAGGCCGGCAACAAGGGCGTGGAAGCCGCCGCGGCCATGCTGGAGATGTGCCGGGTCATGGAGCAGCTCTAGCTCTTGCCCCGCACCGCACCCATGCTCATTGAAACCAGGAAGGCGCACCATGCCGGCTAAGGCCAAGGGCGCCAAGACCGCCGCCCCGGGCCGGGGCACCCGCCGGGGCGGACGCCGCCGGGCCTTCGAGGTTCTCTACGGCCTGACCTTCGTGCCGGCCGAGAGCGACCAGGCCCTCGAGTTCGCCTTTGCCGAGACCCCCCGCGCCGCATCCGAGGCCGACGCCGGCGACCGCCAGGACTTCGCCTGGGACCTGGTGCGCGGGGTCTGGGCCAAGCGCGCCGACCTGGACGAGATCATCACCCGCTTCTCCCGGCACTGGAAGATCGCGCGCATCGCGCGCATCGAGCTGACCATCCTGCGCCTGGCCCTGTACGAGATCCTCCACCTGCCCGACGTGCCGCCCAAGGTGGCCATCAACGAGGCCGTGGAGCTGGCCAAGCGCTTCGGCGACGAGAACTCCAAGAACTTCGTCAACGGCATCCTGGATGCCGTGGCCCGGGCCGTGGACAATGATACGCTTGGGATTCGCTAGGGACATGGGACAGGCCCCCCCGGGCGCGCCCCGGGTCTTCCTGACCCCGGGCACGGACCCGGCCCCCACCCTGCTGGCCGGGCACGCGTCCGAACACGCGTTTGGGCAGGCCCGCTTCGAGCTCATGTGGGAGGCCCCGGCCGACCCCGCCCGCCTGGCGTCCTGGGCCCCCCGGGTGGCCGCCTCCCTGGCGGACCTGGGCCTGGCCGCCTTCTGCCTGGACCCCGTGTCCGTGTCCCGCACCCTGGGCCTGCCCGTGGAGGAGGCCCTGGTGGCCTTCGGCCGGGACTTCTGGCCCGCGGTGGACCGCGACGTGGTCGCCTACCTGCTGGTGGGCGAGGCCGGCCGCACCGCGGTCTACCAGGCGGTGCGCGCCTGGGAGCGGGCCTTCCCCAACCTTCGCTTCGACTCCGCCCTGGACCTGGACCTGCGCGAGCGCGAGACCGCGGCCGTGGCCGCGGCCAGCCCCCGCCGGGGACTCAAGGGCCTCTTCCCCCGCTTCTTCAAATAGCCGCCCAGAGGGACAGCATGGAACCGTACGATCCGCAGCGCGTCGAGACCAAATGGCAGCAAACCTGGGCCGAGGCCGGCATCTTCAAGGTGGCTCCGAACCCGGACAAGCCCAAGTACTACGTGCTGGAGATGTTCCCCTACCCCTCGGGCCGCATCCACATGGGTCACGTGCGCAACTACTCCATCGGCGACGTGGTGGCCCGGTTCAAGCGCATGCAGGGCATGAACGTGCTGCACCCCATGGGCTGGGACGCCTTCG
>DKEU01000099.1:4427-4570 GCA_002452635.1 Desulfovibrionaceae bacterium UBA6814
CCGCCTGGACCTACGACAACATCGCCACCATGCGCACCCAGCTCAAGCGCCTGGGCTATTCCTACGACTGGGACCGCGAGCTGGCCACCTGCCACCCCGGCTACTACCGCTGGGAGCAGCGCTTCTTCCTCAAGTTCCTGGAG
>DKEU01000122.1:0-4425 GCA_002452635.1 Desulfovibrionaceae bacterium UBA6814
CCGCCCACCGACGAGCCGCCCCGGGACGCGCCCCTGGAGCGTTTCCGCACCGTGAACCTGCACGGGACCAGGCGGCTGGCCGAGGCCGCGGCCCGGGCCGGCGTCCGCCACCTGGTCTACCTGAGCAGCCTCAAGGTGCACGGCGAGAGTTCGGCCCAGCCCCTGCGCGAGGACTCGGCGACCGCGCCGCGGACCGCCTACGCCCTGTCCAAGCTGGAGGCGGAGCAGGCCCTGCAGGAGGCTGCCGCGGCCTCCTCCCTGCGGGTCACCCGGCTGCGCCCTCCCCTGGTGCACGGCCCGGGCTGCGGCGGGTTCTTCCGCAAGCTGCTCTGGCTGTGCAGCTCCGGGCTGCCCCTGCCCCTGGGCTCCCTGCCCGGCCGGCGCTCCTTCCTGCACCTGGACAACCTGGCCTCCGCGGTGCTGGCCTGCCTGGCCCGCCCCGACGCCGCGGACAACGCCTTCCTGGTGGCGGACGCCCGGCCCTGGCCCCTGCCCGAGCTGCTGCACCGCCTCTGCACCGCCCTCGGGCGGCCCGACCGGACGTTTCCCTGCCCCGGCCCGGTCCTCTCCGGGACGGCGCGGATCCTGGGGCAGGAAAAGCTGCTCGACCGCCTGCGCCTCTCCCTGGAGGCGGACGCCTCGCGCCTCGCCACGGCGCTCGGCTGGACCCCGCCGGTCAACGCCGACGAGGCCATGGAGCGAACCGCCCGGGACTACCTCCGGGGACAACACCCGAGGGGATCGTGAACATCTGCCTGCTCGACGTGTATTCGGACCGCCCCTACCGGGTGTCCAAGGACACCAACGGGGGCTTCGGCACCGGCAACCATTTCGGTTCGGCCCTGTTCCCCCGGTTGCTCACGGCCATCAAGAAGCGCTCCGTGGACTTCCCCCCGCTCTATCTTCCCTATGTGAGCGCGTCCCTCAAGGGCTTCGGCCACCGGGTCGCCTACCTGCGCAACGCCGAGCCTCCCCGCGATGCGGACCTGGTGCTCATGCCCACGAGCATGGTGGAGCACACCGAGGAATTGCGCCGGGGCCGGGAACTCAAGCGCCGGGGGGTGCGCGTCGGCTATCTGGGGCCGGTGGCCGCGCTGTTTCCGGAGCACTACCTGGAGGCCGGCGACTTCCTGGTCCAGGGCGAGCCGGAGGCGTTCTTCCTGGACGACCCGGCCGCCATGCGCCTGGAGGGAGTCCTCCCCGCCCCCGCCCTGCGCGACCTCGACCGGCTGCCCCTGCCCGACTGGTCCATCGTCGACGCGGCCTCGCTCCAGTACCGGCTGTTCGGCGGCAAGGGCGCCTTCTTCCCCCTCTTCTCCAGCAAGGGCTGCCCCATGACCTGCTCCTACTACTGCACCTATCCCCTGCAGCAGGGCGGCACGCCCCGGTCCATGTCAGCGGCGCGCACCGTGGACGTGATGCAGCACCTGAAGGAGCGCTACGGCGCACAGAAGGTCATGTTCCGCGACCCGTTCTTCACCCTGGACCAGGGCCGGAGCATGGCGTTCGCCCAGGAGCTCGCGGCCAGGAACCTGGGCCTGCGCTTCACCATCGAGACCCATCTGGACGCCCTCCCGCCCGACCTGACCGAGGCGCTGCAGGCCGCGGGCATGACCACGGTCAAGGTGGGCGTGGAGGGCGGCTCGGAACAGGTGATGAAATCCTTCAAGCGGAAGAACCACCGGATGGACCTGCAGATGGACACGGTGCGCCGGCTGGAGGGGGCCGGCCTGCAGGTCATCGCCTTCTACATCCTGGCCATGCCCGAGGATACCTGGGAGAGCTGCCTGGAGACCATCCGCTACGCCCGCCGGCTCAACACCGCGGGCGCCCAGTTCTCGGTGTGCACCCCCTTTCCCGGCACCCGGTTCCACGCGGACATGGCCGACTCCCTGCGCGGCCTCCCCCCGGACGAGTTCAACCTCTTCCAGCTCGTCTTCCGCCACGCCACCCTGTCCCCGGCCCAGGTGGAGAAGCTCAAGAACATCGCCTACACCTCGTACTACCTGCGCCCGTCCTGGCTGTTCAAGTACCTGGCCGGCCGCCTGCGGGGCTGAACCGCGCTTCCCGCGGCCGCGGGGCCGACCCGGCTCCCGGGCGATCCCACTCCAGCCACGCAATTCCAGTGACGCCTTGCTAAAACCCTGGGCTTCGATTACCCCCTGGCTTACTTGTCAAAAAATTGCGTCCGGGGCCCGCGGGGGAAGGATGTACAGCGTCCAGGTTCAGCACTTCATCACCGCACTCATGCTGCTCGACGCCGGCCTGGTGGCGGTTTCGGCCCTGGGGGCGTGGGCCCTGGACCCGCCGCTCCAGAACGGCGACGCCCGCCGCCTCATGCTGGGGATCATGGTCTACATGATCCTGGTGGTGAACTTCTTCCAGCTCAAGCTGGGGCTCTATTCCCAGCGCCGCCCGCCCTCCTACGCGCACTCCCTGCGGCGCATCACCGCGGCCGTGGCCCTGGCGTTCTCGGTCCTGGGGCTCACCCTGCACACCCTGGGGATCACGGCCCTGCCCTCGTACTTCCTGGCGAATTTCGCCATCCTGCTCTTCGTGTTCCTCTGCCTTTCCCGCGCGGCCATGGACCTGGTGGTGGAGCACCTCTTCATGCAGCGGCTGCACAGCCGCCGCATCCTCATCGTGGGCAGCGACCGCAGGGCCGACATGCTGGCCAAGCTCCTGGCCAAACAGCGCAGCTGGGGACACCAGATGATGGGCTTCGTGTCGCCGGACCGCGACGCGGTGGACGTGATCTACGGCCTGCCCCGCATCGGAGTGCTGGACGACCTGGAGGCCATCCTGACCGACCAGGTGGTGGACGAGGTGTTCTTCGCCCTGCCCGACAACCGGCACGACATCCGCAAGCACCTGGAGACCTGCGAGCGCCTGGGCGTCACCTACCGGATCATCCCCGCCCTGTTCGACCCCTCGGCCCCGCACCGCATGCAGATCGACACCATCCAGGGCGTGCCCACCCTGGGCAAGGACATGGTCGACTTCAACCCCTCCGGCTACATCTACAAGCGGGTGATGGACTATCTGGGAGGGTTGGTGGGGTGCGCGCTCCTGGCCCTTATCTACGTTCCGGTGGCCCTGGCCATCCGCCTGGACACCCCGGGGCCGGTCTTCTTCACCCAGCCCCGGGTGGGCCGGAACGGCCGCATCTTCTCCATCTACAAGTTCCGGACCATGAGCGCCGATGCGGAGCTGTGCAAGGCCACGCTGCTGGCCGCCAACGAGATGAACGGGGCCCTGTTCAAGATCGCCGACGACCCCCGGGTGACCCGGGTCGGACGATTCCTGCGCCGCTCCTCCCTGGACGAGATCCCGCAGTTCATCAACGTGCTCAAGGGCGAGATGAGCCTGGTGGGCCCACGGCCGCCCACGCCGGACGAGGTGTCCTGCTATGCGACCCACCAGTGCCGCCGGCTGTCGGTTCGGCCGGGCATCACCGGGCTGTGGCAGGTCTCGGGCCGCAGCAACGTGAAGGACTTCGAGCACACCGTGGAGCTCGACCTGGCCTACATCGACGGCTGGCGCTTCTGGGACGACATCACCATCCTGCTGCGCACGCTGTGGGTGGTCATCCGGGGCGACGGCGCGCTCTGAGACCCGGCGGGACCGAACCGACCGGCAAGCAGATCCCCGCCCCGGCCTTCCCTGCCCCCGCCTCATCTGCTACAGTGGACAAAATCCCCATCCTGCGAGGCCCGCCATGCACACCCTGGTCCTGGTCCGGCACGGACAGAGCGCCTGGAACCTGGAGAACCGCTTCACCGGCTGGACCGACGTTCCCCTCACCCCCCTGGGCGCGGCCGAGGCCGCCTCGGGCGCGGAGCTCCTGCTGGACGCCGGCTACGACTTCGACCTCTGCCACACTTCGTTGCTTTCCCGGGCCATCGCCACCCTGGACATCATCCTGCGCCGCATGGACCGGCAGTGGCTGCCGGTGTTCAAGTCCTGGCGACTCAACGAGCGGCACTACGGGGCCCTGCAGGGCCTGAACAAGGCCGAGACCGCCAGGAGGTACGGGGACGAGCAGGTGCTCGTCTGGCGGCGCAGCTACGCCACCCCGCCCCCGGCCCTGACCCCGGACGACCCCCGCTATCCCGGCCGCGACCGGCGCTACGCCGGCCTCGCCCCGGCGGAGCTGCCCCTGGCCGAGAGCCTGGCCGACACCGTGGCCCGGGTCCTGCCCTACTGGAACGCCGAGGTGGCCCCCCAGATCCGGGCGGGCAAGCGGGTGCTCGTCGCGGCCCACGGCAACAGCCTGCGCGCCCTGGTCAAGCACCTGGACCAGATGAGCGAAGAAGCCGTCCTCGGGCTGAACATCCCCACCGGCGCGCCCCTGGTCTACGAACTGGACGGGAATCTCGCGCCCATCCGCCATTTCTATCTCGGGGACGCGGACGCGGTGGAGGC
>DKEU01000122.1:4488-13391 GCA_002452635.1 Desulfovibrionaceae bacterium UBA6814
ACCAGGCCGGAAGCAGGCCGGCCCTGCGGCGCAACGCAGGACCCGGCGCCGGCCCAACCCGTCCCGGACCATGGCAGAAGAAAACCTGTCCTCCACCCTGGCCGACAAGCTGCGGCGGCTCTCCGGCCTCACCGACCGCCCGCCTCCGGAGCGGGTGCGCGGCGACATCGCCACCTTGCTGCGCGGCTTCTGGCCGCCGGTGCCCCTGGAGGGCGACGACCTGCTGGCCGTGCACCGGGCCCTGTCCCTGGCCGCGCACCTGCTCTTGCGCCGCGCCCTGGCCGCCGGCGAGGACAAGGACCTGGCCGCCTTCTACCTCCAGTGCCTGGCCGGCCTGGGCCCGGCGGCCGAGCCCTGCCTGTGCGGCTGGATCTTCCGCCGCCTGGAGGCCGGCGCCACCCCGGCCCAGGCCCTGGAGGACATCCCCGAGGAGGCCCTGTTCCCGGTCCTGGACCGGCTGATCATCCGCCGCCTGGCCGTGCCCCCGGACCTGGCCGATGCGGCCGTGCGCCGCCTCTCGGCTGCGGCCGAGGCCGACCCGGACCGCACCGCCGCATTGCTCAAGCGCCGCTCCGAAGCCGACCTGAACGCCTCCTACGCCCTGCGCCACGCCCTGTTCGCCGGGCACTACCTGAACCAGGCCAGGGAGCGGCTGGCCGCGGCCGCGGCCGACGCCGCCACGGGCCGCAACCCCGACGAGAGCCTCACCGACCTGCTCAGGCAGCTGTCCTGCCTGGAGCCCCGGGAGCTGGCCCCGGAACTCACCGAACTGCTGGCGGTCAAGGCCGTGCCCCCGCTCCTGGCCCTGCTCACGGTGCTGGCCCGCATGGGCGGCCCCCGGGAGGTGAAGCTGGCCAAGCCGGTGAGCCGCCTGCTCATGCACCCCAACCGCCGGGTGCAGACCACGGCCATGGAGGCCCTGGCCGCCCTGGCGCCCAAGGACCTGGGCCGGCTCTTCGCCGCCCTGTTCGCCAAGAACGAGGCCCTGCGCACCGCGGTGCTGGCCCGCCTGCTCCTGCTCTCCCGGGCCGAGTACGACCGTTTCCTGGAGGCCCTGCCCGCCACGGCCCGGGCCGCGGTGGCCCTGCCCCTGTTCAAGGTCCTGGCCCGCCTGAACCCGGGCTGGGCCGACATGTGCCTGCACGACGCCGAGGACGGCCCGGCCAAGGCCCGCGCCGCCCTGCTCGCCCTCCTGCCGGTCCGGCCCCAGGCCCCGGACCTGGCCCAGGCCCAGGCGGTGCTGAAGCCGGCCAAGGCCGCACAGCCGGCGCCGGCCAAGGACAAGAAGGCGGACAAGGGATTGTTCTCCTTCGGGGGAGGAGGCGGCGGCGACGCGGGCATCAGCATCTCCTTCGGCGGCGGCGGGGGCTCCCGGGCGGAGCGCGGCCCGGGCAAGGGCGGCGCGGTGTCCGGCAAGACCTACCAGGACCAGGCCCTCCGCTCCCCGGATTTCGCGACCCACCTGCTGGAGAACGTGGCCTTCACCGGCTGCACGGTCACCGGCGGCCGCTACGCCGGCAGCGTGTTCGCGCAGTGCCGCTTCGTGCGCTGCACCTTCGAGGACTGCGATTTCGAGAACGCCCGGTTCTTCGACTGCACCTTCGAGGACTGCGCCTTCTCCCTGTGCACCCTGGCCGGGGCCTCCCTGTGCGGCGGCTCGTTCCTGGCCGTGCGCCTGCACGAATGCGCCCTGTGGGGCCTGGGCCTGTACAACACCTCCCTGCGCGCGGTGCGCCTGCGCGGCAGCGACCTGTCGGGGAGCCTGTGGTCCGGGGTGCGGGCCGGGGGCCTGGAGCTCATCCTCTGCGACCTGAACCAGGCGGCCCTGCACGGGGTCACCGCCACCACCACGGAGCTCTACGCGGTGTCCTTCGCAGGCGCCGCCTTCCCCGGGCTCATCACCGACAACCCGCAGCTCCTGGCCGCGGAGGACGCCTGGCTGGACCGCCTGGCCGCCGCGGCGGAGTCCATCCCCACGGAGGAGGTCTTCGCCGGGCCGGCCGACGCGGCCGCCGCCCGCCTGGCCGCGACCGTGGTGGCCCGCTACCTGGACCTGCGCGACGCCCGGGCCATGGCCCGCGCCTTCCTGGCCAACAACCAGCGCCGCGTGGACTGGTGCCTGGAGCGCATGGGCCCGGCCAAGGCCGAGTGCTACCACCTGGCCCCCTTCCTCCTGCACACCGAGGTCTTCGAGCGATTCAGCGAGATACCGCCCCTGGCCCTGCCCTGCCGCATGGCCGGCTACACCCCCTCCTGCACGGTGCTGGAGATCGCCCGCAAGCACTTCCCAATGGTGGACCTGCCCCGGGAGGAGCCCGACCCGGTGCTCATCCAGGCCCTGTACACCATCGGCAGCGTGGGCACCGTGGCCCAGACCGGGGCCTCGGACCTGGACTACTGGGTGTGCTACGACCCCGAGGACATGCCCGAGGTCATGGTGGACGGCCTGACCTACAAGCTGGAGGCCATCGAGCAGTGGGCCGACGCCACCTTCGACGTGGAGGTCCACTTCTTCACCATGGACCTCACCAAGATCCAGGACAACAACTTCGGGGTCTCGGACGCGGAGAGCTCGGGCACGGCCCAGGCCATGCTGCTCAAGGAGGAGTTCTACCGCACCGTGGTGCTGGTGTCGGGCAAGCTGCCCACCTGGTGCGTCACCCCGGCGGGCTCGGACAACGCGGCCTACGCCAAGGTCCTGGACTTCCTGGCCGCCAGCCCCATCGCCGGATTCTTCGTGGACCTGGGCAACCTGGAGAGCATCCCGGCCGAGGAGTTCTTCGGGGCCTCCCTGTGGCAGATCGTCAAGGCGCTCAAGAGCCCCTTCAAGTCCATCATGAAGTTCGGGCTGCTGGAGAAGTACATCGCGGCCGCGGGCAGCAAGGCCGACCACGACCTCGGCCTGCTCTGCGACCAGCTCAAGGCCAACGTGCTGACCGGACGGGTGTCACTGCTCACCGCCGACCCCTACATCCTGCTCTTCAAGGAGGTCGCGGACTACTACCGCCAGGCTCAGGACAAGGAATCCCTGCATCTGGTGCGGCTGTCCTTCTTCCTCAAGACCAAGGTGCGGGAGATGTGCGTGGACACCGCGGCCATCGCCCGCTGGGAGGAGAAGGAGATCCGCGACCTGTTCCTGGGCGGGGACTCGGCCCTGGGCGCGGCCGGCGACCAGGCCGGCGGGGACTGGTCCTTCGACCGGCTGCTCAACATCGGCGGCCTGGTGAACAAGTTCATCATCCGCACCTACCTCAAGGTGCGCGACCAGCAGACGGGCGACACCAGCATCGCCATCACCCCCCAGGACCTCACCAAGCTGGGCCGCAAGATCTTCTCCTCGTTCTCCAAGCGCAAGAACAAGATCGAACACATCCCCTTCGTGTCCCTGGGCGGCGTGCCCTTCCGGGTGCTGCACTTCGCGGCCCACGGCAAGAAGCTGGGCTCGCCCGAGGACTGGAGCGTCACCGGGTCCCAGGAGGTGTCCTCCTCGGCCCTGCTCAAGCCGCAGAACCTGCGCGCGGGCAAGGACATCGTGGAGATCCTCACCTGGCTGGCCTCCAACAGCCTGTACAGCCCCAAGATGGCGGTGCGTGGCGACTACTCCATCTCCCCGGTCACGGTGCGCGACCTGGAGGGGCTGCTGGCCAAGCTCCTGGCCTTCTTCCCGGGCTCGGCCACCTTCAACACCGACATCAACGAGACCCTGAACCCGGAGCGGGTGGTCAAGGCCCTGTTCGTGCTCAACTTCGCCAAGCAGCGGGAAAAGGCCGGGCCCCTCGAGGTCTCGGTGGTCTACTCCACCAACTGGGGCGAGCTGTTCTGCCGCACGGTCCCGGTCCGGGACACCCTGGTCATCGAGCACCCCATGGAGTTCCTGGAGGCCCTGCTGGAGACCGAACTGCCCGAGAAGCCCGACATGGACGCCTTCATCCCCGAGCGCTCGGTCTGCCCCAAGCCCGCCCTCTGACCCAGGCCGCGCCTCCCCGGCCCTTCCTCGCCCCATGCCCGACCTCGCCTCCGTGCGCCGCCTGCTCCTGGACTGGTTCGCGTCCTCGGGCCGGGACCTGCCCTGGCGGCGGGACTACGCGCCCTGGTCCGTGCTGGTGTCCGAGGTCATGCTGCAGCAGACCCAGATGGACCGGGTGGTGCCCTTCTTCGACCGCTTCCTGGCCCGCTTCCCCACCCCCGCGGCCCTGGCCGCGGCGTCCGAGGAGGAGGTGCTCAAGCTCTGGGAGGGCCTGGGCTACTACGCCCGGGCCCGCAACCTCCAGGCCGCGGCCCGGGCCATCGCCCACGGACACGGGGGCCGGGTGCCCGACGACCCGGCGGCCCTGCGCGGCCTGCCCGGGGTGGGGCCCTACACCGCAGCCGCTGTGGCCAGCATCGCGTTCGGCCAGGACGCGCCCCTGGTGGACGCCAACGTGGAGCGGGTGCTGGCCCGGGTGTTCGACGTGGACGAGTCCCTGGCCACCAGCGCGGGCAAACGCAGGATAGCGGCCCTGGCCGCGGAGCTGCTGCCCCCGGGCCGGGCCCGGGACTTCAACCAGGCCCTCATGGAGCTGGGCGCGCTGGCCTGCTCCAAGGCCCCGCGCTGCGGGGAGTGCCCCCTGGCCGGGCTCTGCGAGGCGCGGCGGCTGGACATCACGGCCGAACGGCCGGTGCGCGCCCCGCGCAAGGCCATATCCCACCTGGACGTCTGCACCGGAGTCCTGACCCACGCGGGCCGCATCTTCGTGCAGAAGCGGCCCACGCCCGGGGTCTGGGCCGGGCTGTGGGAGTTTCCGGGCGGCCGCATCGAGCCGGGCGAGACCCCGGCCCAGGCCGTGGTGCGGGAGTTCAGGGAGGAGACCGAATTCGCGGTGCAGGTGGCCGAACCCCTGGGCCTGGTGCGGCACGGCTACACCACCTACAGCGTGTCCCTGCACTGCTTTTTGCTGACCCTCGCGAATGGCGGCAATCAACCCGTGCTGCACGCAGCCGACACCTTCCGCTGGGCCGGGGCCCGGGATCTGGCCGGCCTGGCCTTCCCGGCCGGCCACCGCAAGCTGCTGGACCGCCTGGAGGCCGAGGGCCGGCTCCCGCGGCTCCTGGCCCAGGGCTGAGCCGCCCGCACCGGAGGCCCCATGCCGACGTGCACCGTACTCTTCACCTCCCACCGGCCCGAGACCCTGCCCCTGGCCGAGGCGGCCATGGCCGGGGCCTCCTGCGTGGTGCTGGAGGAGCCGGCGCATCCCCAGTTCCAGGACATGCTGGCCGGCCGGGTGGCGGACGACGACTACCTCATGGCCGCGGACTACGAGTTCCCGGCCTTCGCCCGGGCCTCCCTGGCCCTATACCGGAGGCTGCACGCCCGGGGCGCGGCCCTGGTGCAGTGCGACCCGTACCTGGACGAGCTGCTGGCCATCCACGAATTCTTCACCTCCGGGGGGACGCCCGGGGACGTGGACCCGGACTCGTTGCGCGGTCTGGTCTATGCTGCGGAGCGGGACTGGAGCGCGGCCCTGCTGGGCTTCTACGCGGCGTCCGGGGCCGAGGACTTCGGCGAGGTGGTGCGCTCGGTGCAGGCCTTCGCCCGGGCGGACGCGGCCCGGGGCCGGCTGCGCGACGCCCTGCGCGCCCGGGCCGCGGCCCGGCTGGCGGAGGAATATCCCGACCTGACGGTCGAGGCCGGCTACATCCACGCGGCCCTGCCCGGGGCCCTGCGCCGCGCCCTGCCCCCGGACTGGGCCCTGCGCCTGCGCTGGGTCCTGGAGCCTGCGGCCCGGCCCCTTGCGGGCAAACGGCAGGTGCTGGGCCCCGGGGACGTGCTCACCCTGCTCTACACCTTCCGCCCGGGCCACCGGAGCCCCCGGGCCGACCTGCTGGCGGCCCGGGCCCTGGTCTACATCAAGATACTGGGAAAGGAAGAGCAGGAGGCTGCGCCGGGCCAATACCCGCACACCCGGGACGAGGCGGCCTGCGCGGCGTTGGTGGCGAACTTGCCGTATGCTGACTGCGCCGCGCTCTACCCCCGGCTGCGCCACCTGCCCAAGGCCCACGCCCGGGCCCTGGCCGAGGCCTACCTGCGGAGAGGAGCAGGCCGTTGAAAATCCCGCGCTGGCGGCGTTGCTGCGAAAAAGCCAAATCCTCGCGTAGTACCACTACGCGTCGGCCTTGGCTTTTTCTTGCGCCTTGCCAGCGCGATTTTTGAACGGCCTGCTAAATTACTGCTGCTTCCGTTTCTGGATGATGGTAATGGACCCGTCCGGGGCCTTCTGCACGTCGAGGGCCGCGGGGGACGTGGTGGGCGCGCGATCCGAAACCGGGTGGAACCCCAGGAAGTCGCGCACCACTGCCGCCGGCACGGCGAAATTCATGTTCTGGATATCGCCCTTGACCGAACCGAGGGTGGCCACGCCCACCACCCTGCCCGAGGCGTCCAGGACCGGGCCGCCGCTGGAGCCGTGCGAAACCGGCGCCGTGATCTGAATGAGCCCCTTGTTTTCCCGAACCTGCCGGTCCAGCCCACTCACCACTCCGGTGGACAGGGTGCGCTCCATGCCCAAGGGCGATCCAATGGCCACGATCTCCTGCCCCACGGCGGGCATATCCTCGGCCAGCTCCAGGTTGGACATCTTGTAGGGCAACCGGAGCACGGCCAAATCATGTTCCGAGGATTTGCCCTCCACCGGCACGTTCTCGTACACATGCCCGTCAGCGGTCTTGACCGTGACCGTGGAAGACTCCTTCACCACGTGACGGTTGGTGACCGCCTGGCGGCCGTCCCCGACCACGAATCCCGACCCCAGGCTCAGGACCCTGCCCATGACGCTTACGCGGTAGATCACCAGCACCGCGTTCTCCGAATCCCGGAAGACCTTCTGGGCGTCCATGGCCCGAGCCGGCGCGGCCGGGACGAGGGCCAGGGCCAGGAGCAGGACGAAGGCTGGAACCAGGCGGGGCATGGGGCCTCCTTGCTACGCAGGGTTTCAGGTTTCCTTGGTGCTCATCCAGAAAATCGATGCCCCATTTCTGCATCAATATCGGGAGTTCTTCAACCGTGGAAAAGGGCGGTCCGGCCTGCCGGTTGCCCGGCCCCGGGCCCGGGCTCCCGCGCCAGGACCGAGGCGCCGAACACCAGCAACACGGGCAGGAGCACCGCGGAATACCGGGCCACCGCGTTGATGGGCAGGTGGAGGAGGTAGAAGCCCAGGATCAAGAAGAGCAGCATGGCGGACGCCGACCGCCAGCCGCAGCGCCGCACCGCCCGGGCCAGCCCCGCTCCCCCCAGCAGCACCAGCGGGACCTGGAGCAAGGCCAGGCCCAGGGACTTGACCAGGGTGTCGGACAGCACCCAGAACATCACCGCGTTGAATCCCATCTTGTAGAGCAGGAACCCCGGGTCGCGGGCATAGGCGTCCAGGTATTTCCGCATGCCGGCCCGGTCCAGGGCCAGCTCGTGTTCGCTGAGGGCGGTTCCCGGTGCGGAATCGCCCGCATGGCGGGCCGTGAACTCGTCCTTGCACTGCAGGAAGGCCGGGCCGTAGGCAAAGGGTTCGCGGGGGAACGCCCGCACGGTGCAGTCGGCGATCTCGAGGTTGATGCCGGCCCCCACGTGCACCGGGACGAACGCCCCGGTCAGCCGGAGGTTCCGCGCGGTCCAGGGCGCTACAACGCAACCGGCCGCCACGGCCAGCAGCAGCGCCCGGCCGACCGCACCCCGTCCCCTGGCCAGGAGCAGGCCCGCCGGGATCAGCGCCAGAAAGGGCAAAAACACCGACTTGAGCAGGATGCACGCGCCCAGGACGAGCCCGGCCGCGGCATGGAGCGCCGGCCCGCCGCCCCGGGCGCAACGCGCCGCAGCGTACAGCAGCAGGGTGAACAGGAAGGCCGCCAGGGACTCCACCCAGAAACGGCTGGTGTACCAGATGAGCAGCGGGTGGACCGCCGCGGCTGCCGCCGCCGCAGTCCCGACCCGGCGGCCGAACAGCTCCCGGCCCAGGGCCAGGGTCAGCACACAGGTCCCGGCGAACAGCCCGCACTGCGCCACCTGCACCGACACGGGCCAGAGGCGCTCCCCGCCCAGGGAGAGGACCAGGGACAGGAAGGCCGGGTACGCCGGAGCCCGGTAGATGGTGGGGTCGGTCCCCGGATAGTAGGCCAGCACGCCGTTCTTCCAGAGGCTCATGCCCATGGTCGCCCACTGGTCCGGGTCGATCCTGGCGCCCACGGACTGGTGCGCGGCGGGGTACACCACCAGGCAGAAGAACAGGGAGCCCGCCAGGGCCACGGCCCCGATCCACCAGGCTGTGCGGTCCCCGGCCGCGGAAGGCGATGCCGGCGGGCCGGGAGGGGACGGCGCGGGGATCTCCCAGGAGGGGGTCATGCCCGGAGGCTCCCCCGGTACTCCTCCAGGGACGCGATGCCCCACCTCTCCATCAACTGCGGCAGCTCCTCCACCAGGCGGAAGGAGAAGTCCGGCCGGAAGAAATTGGCCGTGCCCACCTGCACCGCGGCCGCGCCCACCAGGATGAACTCCAGCACGTCCTCGGCCGAGGCGATGCCGCCCATGCCCATGACCGGGACCTGCACCGCCCGGCACACCTGCCACACGCAGCGCAGGGCCACGGGCTTGATGGCCGGGCCCGAGAGCCCGCCCACCACGTTGGCCAGGCGCGGCCGCCGGGTGCGGGCGTCCACCGCCATGCCGGTCAGGGTGTTGATCAGGGACAGCCCGTGCGCGCCCGCGTCCACCGCGGCCCGCGCGATCTCGGTGATGTCCGTGACGTTGGGCGAGAGCTTGACGATGACCGGCTTGTCCCCGGCGGACTTTGCGACCGCCTCGGTCACCCGGGCCGCGGCCCGGGGGTCCGCGCCGAAGAGCGCGCCGCCCGCGGCCACGTTGGGGCAGGAGATGTTCACCT
>DKEU01000122.1:13522-13670 GCA_002452635.1 Desulfovibrionaceae bacterium UBA6814
TGCCCCCCGCGGTCTCGGCGATGCGGGGCATGGGGTTGCCGGCCCGGGGCTTGAGGGACAGGCCCTTGACCACGATGCCGCCCAGGCTGGCCAGGTCGCCGAACCGGGCGAACTCCTGGCCGTAGCCGAAGGTGCCCGAGGCGGTGAG
>DKEU01000235.1 GCA_002452635.1 Desulfovibrionaceae bacterium UBA6814
GAGCTTTGGCATAACCCCCATTGATGACTGCTTTTTTCTCGGACCCCAAAAACAACGCAGTGCAGCGGGCAAAATTCGCCTTGATCGCAACATGGGATGCCACAGTATGGGAGGTTTGAAACATCAGGTCGCGGGCCAGGGAACATGCCCGGGCCCGCGGTCCAGTCGGCCGGCAACCCGGCGTCAGCGCAGCAGATTCGGCAGGAAGGTGATGATGGCCGGGCAGAGGGTCAGCACCACCAGGGACAGGAGCAGGGCGTACAGGTAGGGCAGCGTGGCCTGCATGACCCGTTCGATGGGCACCTTGCTGATGGCGCTGGCCACGAAGAGGTCCAGGCCCACCGGCGGGGTGATGCAGCCGATGGCCAGGTTCACCACCATGAGCACCCCGAAGAACAGGGGGTCGATGCCCAGGCGCTCGGCCACGGGCAGGAAGATGGGGGTCAGGATGACCACCGCGGCCGAGGCGTTGATGAGCGTGCCGATGATGAGCAGGAGCACGTTCATGAGCACCAGGAACAGGACCGGCGAGGAGGTCAGGGAGACGATGAACTCGCCGATGTGGTGGGGAATCTCCAGGTTGGTGAGCATCCAGCCGAAGACCTTGGCCGCGCCCACGATGAACATGATGATGGTGGTTCCCATCACGGCCTGGAAGATGATCTTGGGGAAGTCCCGGAGCTTGAGCTCGCGGTAGACGAACAGCCCCACCACGATGCCGTACACCGCGGCCACGGCCGCGGCCTCGGTGGGCGTGAAGATGCCGCCGTAGATGCCGCCGATGATGATCACCGGCGTGAGCAGGGCCCAGAAGGAATCCCGGAACGCCTTGAACAGGTTGGCGAAGGAGAAGGAGCCCTCGGCCGGGATGCCCTCCTTCCTGGCGATGAAGTAGCTGACCAGGCACATGGCCAGGCCCATGAGCAGGCCCGGCGCGAAACCGCCCACGAACAGGTCGCCGATGGAGGTGCCGGCGATGACGCCGTAGACCACCATGGTGATGGAGGGCGGGATGACGATGCCCACGGTGCCGCCCGCGGCCACGATGCCCGTGGCCAGCTCCCGGCGGTAGCCCTTCTTCTCCATCTCGTTGATCATGGTCGAGCCGATGGCCGCGGTGGTGGCGGCCGAGGACCCGGAGATGGCCGCGAAGAACATGCCGGACACCGCCACCACCTGGGCCAGGCCGCCGGTCAGCGAGCCCACCAGGGCCTGGGAGAAGTTGACCAGCCGGGCGGTGACCCCGCCCGCGGACATGAACGAGCCGGCCAGCATGAAGAAGGGCACGGCCATGAAGGAAAAGGAGTCCACGCCCGAGTACATGACCTGGGTGACCATCACCTGGGGCATGTCCATGAAGGCGAAGAGGATCAGGGACACGGACAGGGCCAGGGCGAAGGCCACGGGAACCCCCAGCAGGGTCAGGCCCAGGAACGCTCCGAGAAGTACCGCTTCCATATGCTCCCCCTATGCCCGCCGCGCCAGCACGGCCCTGGCGATGCGCACGGTGTCCTTGACCAGGTAGAGCAGCATGAGCGCGCCGCTCAGGGGCATGATCGCGTAGACGTAGCTCATGGGCAGGCCCAGGCCCGGGGAGGTCTGGAAGGTCATGATGGAGGTCATCTTGGCCCCCTGGACCATGAGCAGGACGATGAAGGCGTAGCTGCACAGGTTGACGAACACCTCCAGGACCAGGCCCGCGGCCTTGCCCTGGAGCCGGCTCGGCAGGAGCTGCACCGCCAGGTGCCCGCCCTCCCCCATGATCAGCGCCGAACCCAGGAACACCACCCAGACGAAGAGGAACCTCGCCAGCTCCTCGGACCACTCGAAGGTGTGGCCGAAGCAGTAACGGGTGATGACCTGGAGGAAGATGATGGCCAGCATCACGCTCATGGACACCACCGAGACCCAGTACAGCAGGGCCCGCAGCCCCTTGAATATTCGGTCCATTGCGCCCTCCCCGAGGAGGAGCGGCCCGGGAGGGTCCCGGGCCGCTCGGCTTGCGTTACTTCGCCAGGGCCTTCACCTTGTCGATGTTCTCCTGGCCCACGACGGGCGCGAACATGGCGTAGACCGGCTTGGTGGCGGCCATGAACGGGGCCCGGTCCACCTCGATGACCTCGATCTTGCCGGTGGCCTTGATCTTGTCCCAGTAGTCCTTGTCCTCGTCCTCGGAGACCTTGCGCTGCCAGGCCACGGCCTCCTTGGCCGCCTCCTGGACGATGGCCTGCTGCTTGGCGTTCATCTTGCCCCAGGACATCAGGGAGATGAGCACCGGTTCGGGCGCGTAGGCGTGGGCCGTGAGCGAGGCGTACTTCTGGACCTCGAAGAAGCGCTTGGTCCAGATGTGGGCGCTGGGGTTCTCCTGGCCGTCCACGGTGCCCTGCTGCATGGCCGAGTAGAGCTCGCCGAAGTCCATGGGCGTGGGCGACGCGCCCAGGGCCTTGACCGTCTCCACGTAGATCTTGTTGTTCATCACCCGGATCTTGAGCCCGGCCATGTCCGCCGGGGTCTTGATGGGCCGCACGTTGTTGGTCATGTGCCGGATGCCGTTCTCCATGTAGCCGAGCAGCTTGATGCCCTTGCCCTCCAGGGCCTTGCCCAGCTCCATGCCCACGCTGTCCAGGGAGGCGAAGGCGTGGGCCCGGTCCTTGAACAGGAACGGCAGGTCGAACAGGGAGATCTGGGGCTGGAACTGGCCGAGCACCGCGGTGCCGGTCAGGGCCATGTCCACGGTGCCGAAGATCAGGCCCTCGATGAGGTCCTTCTGGCTGCCCAGTTGCGAGGACGGGAAGACCTTGACCTCGACCTCGCCGCCGGATTTCTCGGCCACCAGCTTGGCGAAGTAGTCCGCGCCCCGGCCGTAGGGGTGCACGGGTTCGGCGATGTGCCCGAGCTTGAGCACGACCTTGCCGGCCAGCGCCGGAGAGGCCATGGCCAGCGCCAGTACGACGATGCACAACGAGACTGCCAGTCTTTTCATGGTGCGATTCCCCCGTTGGGTTGAGGTAAGGAACTGGGCCTGACGCGCAACCGCCCCGCCAACGACGGCGCGGCGCCTTTGCCCGGCATGCTACCAGGGGAATGCCCGAAAAAACGGTTGCGGGCGTTTAGAGCGATAGCTGCGTTTTGGGAATATTGTTCTTTTTGGGCGCGGCCCCGGGCAGGGCGGGAACCGGATCAGGTCCGGAAGTACTTGCGCTCGGGACGGCCCACCGAGCCGTAGACCACGTCCGGGAAGACCCCGCCCACGGACACCAGGTACTCCAGGTAGCGGCGGGCCGTGGAGCGGCTGGCCCCGATGCGCGCGCCCACGTCCTCGGCGCTCAGGCCCTGGGCCGCGTCCTCGGCCTTGAACACGGCCTGCACCTTGTCCAGGGTCAGGGCGTCGATGCCCTTGGGCAGGGCCGCGCCGCCGCAGCCCGGCGCCCCGGCCGCGGACTGCTCGCGCAGCAGCCGGTCCACGTCGCTCTGCTCCACCTCGTCCACCCGGGCCAGCAGCATGCGGCGGCGGCGGTACTTGTCCAGGCATTCGTGGAAGCGGCCGGCCATGACCGGCTTGATGATGTAGTCGCAGACCCCGTGGCGCAGGGCCTCCTTGAGCGGCCCCACCTCCCGGGCCGCGGTGATGAGGATCACGTCGGTCTCCAGCCCCCGGGCCCGGATGCCGCGCAACAGGTCCATGCCGTTGCCCTCTGGAAAGTAGAGGTCCAGGAGCACCAGGTCCGGGCCCAGGGCCTCCACCATGTCCACCGCGTCGGCCAGGCCCAGGGCCACGCCCACCACCTGGTAGCCCTCCACGCGCTCGGTGAACCGGCGGTGCAGGTCCGCGATCTTGGGATCGTCCTCCACGATGACCACCCGGATGGCGCTCATGCCCTTCCCCCCCGGGACTTGGGTATGGCCACGGTGAACAGGGTCCCGCCCAGGCCGGCCTCGGTCACGGTGACCGCCCCGCCGAGCTCGTCCAGCCGCCGCCGCACCAGGTACAGGCCCAGCCCGCGCCGGCCCTTGCCCTTGGTGGACACCCCCTTCTCGAACACGGCCGCGAGCTGCTGCTCCGGAATCCCGTCCCCGGCGTCCTCCACCTCGAACACCACCTCGTGGCCCAGGTCGGTGAAGGACAGGTTCACGGTGCGCGCCCCCTCCGGGCGGTGCAGCACCGCCTCGAAGGCGTTCTCCAGCAGGTTGCCCAGGATGGTGACCACCTTCTCGCGGGGCATCCATTCCGGCAGGTCCACCATGCTGCTCTCCGGGTCCACGGTGAAGTCCACCTTGAGCTCCTTGGCCCGACTGTACTTGCCCAGGATGATGGCGGCAATGGCCGGATGCGGCACCGCGGAGCGCAGGAAGCGGATCATCTCCTGGTAGCCCGAGGACTCCCGGGCCACCAGGTCCAGGACCTCCTGGTAGGCCTCTATCTGGATCAGGCCGGCGATGGTGTGCAGGGTGTTGGAGTACTCGTGGGACTGCACCCGCAAGAGCTCGGTGTACTCCTGCACCTGGGAGAGCTCGCGGGCCACGCGGTCCAGCTCGTCCTTGCGCCGGAAGCTGGCCGCCGCGCCCCAGACCCGCCCCTGGTGGAACAGGGGCACGGTGTTGACGATCATGGCGCGGCCGCGGATCTCGCGCTCCTCGTCGTGCTCGGCCCGGCCCGACTCCATGGCCAGGTCCAGCCCCATGCCCGGCAGCACCTCCTCCACCGGCCGGCCCACCACCTCGCCGGGCTCGCTGGCCCCGGCCGGCTCCAGGGCCGCCCGGTTGACCAGCCGCACCAGCCCGTCCCGGTCCACCGCCACCACGCCCTCGCGGATGGCCTCCAGCACCGCGCCGCGCTCCAGGTACAGGGCCGCGATTTCCGCGGGCTCCAGCCCCAGGGTGATGAGCTTGAGCCGGCGGGCGATGACCACCGCGCAGACCAGGCCGAGCGCGGCCATGACCGCCACGTACGCCAGCGGCCGCTTCAGCCGGGCCTCGATGACCTCGTGCATCCGCGCGGTGAGGTAGCCCACGCTCACGAACCCGATGACCTCGCGGTCCGGCCCGCGGATGGGCACGAAGGCCCGCAGGGAGCGGCCCAGGGTGCCCACCGCCTCGGACACGTAGGACTTGCCCTCGTTGAGCACCGGCCCGGTGTCCCCGCCCACGAACTGCTGGCCGATGCGCTCGGGCACGGGATGGGAGTAGCGCTTGCCGGTCCGGTCGCCCACCACCACGAAGGCCGCCCCGGTATCCCGGCGCACGGCGTCGGCCAGGACCTGGATCTCCCCGTGCGGGTCGCCGGCCAAGAGGGCCTCGCGGATGGTGGGAATCTGGGCCATGGCCCGGGCCATGCTCAGGGCCCGCTCCCCGGTCTGGGTCCGGGTGATCGAGGACATCAGGCTGGAGAGCAGGACCCAGGTGAGGGCGAGCTGCACCACCACCAGGGCCGCCACCATGCAGATGAGGTAGGCCTGGATGGAGCCCGACCCCATCCGGGACAGGAGGCGAAGCAGCCTCACGCCGCAGTCCCCGGAGATGAAAAAACCCAGGCGGAAATAAATCCGCCCGGGTTCCGTTCACGCATCAGCCACGCACCTCAGAAGGGCACGTCGTCCATGCCCCCGGCCTCGGAGGGAAAGGCGGGGCCCATGCCGTCGTCCTCGGGCGGGAAGTCGCCGGGCTCCTTGCGGCCTGCGGGCTTGCCCGGCGCACGGCGCGGGGCCTGGCTGCGCGGGGCCTCCTGGGAGTCCTCGCCGCCGCTGCCCTTGGAATCCAGGAACTGCACCCGGTCGGCCTTGATCTCGGTGGTGTAGCGGTCCTGGCCGGACTGGTCCTGCCACTTGCGGGTCTCGATCTT
>DKEU01000190.1:0-1793 GCA_002452635.1 Desulfovibrionaceae bacterium UBA6814
TCGTGCCCCACGCACAGGCCCAGGAGCACGTTGAGCTCCGCCCCGTACTCGTTGAGCAGGAGGGCCTGGAACACCGGATTGCACATGGTCTCCACCGGGACCGTGGGGTCCACGTGGTCCGCCGGCCCCAGCCCGAGCAGGGATTTCTCGGCCCGGCCCGCCTTGCAACTGGCCGAGACCATCTCGAACCCCTGGACCGCCAGGAGGTCCCGCACCACCGCGGCCTCCTTGCGCAGGCCGATGCAGAAGGCCAGGCCCAGGCGGCGGTAGCCCATGCGGTGGGCGAACTCCACCAGCTCCTGGATGCGGGGCTTGAGCGGCCGCACCCGTGCGTAGCCCGCCTCGCGGTTGCCGTAGCCCGAGGCCTCCTGGCGCGAGGCCTGACAGGCGAACTCCCGGTCCTGGCCGGCGGTCAGCTCCCGGGCCCGGGCCGCCAGCTTGCGGTCGCGCAGGGTCGGGCAGGTTTCCGGCCCCTTGCCCCCGGGCTTGCGGCAGGCCCGCTCGGACCAGTCAAAGGGACAGGCCGCGCAATCCGGCGCCTGGACCGCCTTCTTCTCCCGCACCATGACTCTCCCCTCCCGCTTTGGACCCGACTCGGCATGACTCTCCAACTCTTCTAAATAATTTTATGTCTATCACCCTGTCAAGAAAACGCTCCTGCTTGACTCGGCCGCCCCATTTGGCGTTACCTTCTTCCACCCGAGACAGGAGGAAACCATGTCCGCCCCCAAGACCACAGGCAGCCCTGCAGGCACCGCCGGCCTTCTGGGCTGCGGCCTCTGCATACTCTTCGCAGGCGTCTATTGGCTGGACAACATTTGGGCCTGGGGCGCAGCCCTGGTCGTGGGCCTGGCCGCCACCCTGGCGGCGGCGCGCGGCCTCGCCGGCCCCCAGGAGAAGCTCTCCGCCGGACTCAAGGACCTCATGGCCCGCCGCCGGGAATTCATCTTCGCAGAGGTCGAAGCCTGGAAAGCGTTCGGTCCCCTGGCCTCCCAGGTGTCCGAAGCCCTGGTCTACAACATGCACCGCCGCGAATACTACCGCGGCGCCGTCCAGGCCGTGGGCAGCCCCTTCCTGCTCTGCGACCGGGAGGGCGTCATCACCCACGCCAGCAACTCGCTCATGGAGCTCCTGCGCAAGTCGGACAAGGAGGTGCTCGGCCGCAGTGTGGGCGACGCCTTCTACGGACAGGGCAGGGACGCCCTCACCACCGCCGCCATGCAGTCCAGGGAACGCCTGGCCGAGGAAAAGAGCCTGACCCTCTGGGACGGCCGCACCCTGGACGCCTTCATCTACATCGACTGCATCCGCAGCGTGTCCGGCGACATCCTGGGCGCGGTGCTGTCCCTGGTGGACCTGGCCCTGGTCAAGGAGCAGGAGCGCCGGCTGCGCGAGCAGCAGGACGAGATGCGCAACCTGGGCGAGCGCATCAACGAGGTGGCCCAGCGGGTAGCCTCCGCGGCCGAGGAGCTCTCGGCCTCGGCCGACGAACAAGCCCAGGGCGCCCACCGCCAGAAGGGCCAGACCGACTCGGTGGTCAGCGCCATGGAGCAGATGGCCGCCACAGTCATCAACGTGGCCGAGAACGCCACCGCCGCGGCCCAGGCCTCCGATTCGGCCGGGTCCTCAGCCCAGGGCGGGGTGAGCCTGGTCAAGGGGGCCGTGGCCGTCATCAACCAGGCCGCGGAATCCACCGGCAAGCTGGCCCTGGTCCTCACCCAGCTCGATACCCAGGCCGCAGAGATCGACCGGATCATCAACGTCATCAACGACATCGCCGACCAGACCAACCT
>DKEU01000190.1:1845-10112 GCA_002452635.1 Desulfovibrionaceae bacterium UBA6814
ATGACCGCCACCAAGGAGGTGGAGAACTCCATCCGCGAGGTCCAGGAGCGCTCACGCCACGCGGTATCCGCCATGCGGGACACCGAAAACCAGGTCCACGAGGGCGCGGCCAAGTCGTCCCAAACCGGCGAGGCCCTGGGGGACATCCTGCGGCGCATCGAGGACGTGAACCAGCGGGTTTCCCATATCGCCACCGCCGCGGGCCAGCAGACCCGGGCCGCAGAAGACGTGAACAGCAGCGTGGCCGACATCGCCATCGTGGCCGCGGCGGCCGAGGAGGGATCGGCCCAGGCCGCGGACGCGGCCCGGGAACTGGCGCAACTCTCCCACGAGTTGCTCGTCCTGTCCTCGCGTTTCACCGGGTCCGAAGCCGAACCGCCGAAGCGGACCGCCAAGACCGCGCCGGACAGGCGGGCATCCGGCCGGATGGGTCGGGCAGCCTAGGCGCGGCCGCCCCGGAAACACACCGCCCCGGGTCCGCAGTCCGGGCCCGGGGCGTTCATGTTTTTTTATCGACGACCTGGGCCAGCAGTTCCCGGGCCAGGTCCCCGTCGTCCCGGCCCAGGTAGTCGCCCACGTCGCCCAGGCTGGCGAAGTGCAGGTAGTGGTTGGACGCCTGCATGATCGTGCGGGTGTCCAGCACCAGCACGTAGGCCCCCGCGGCGGTCCGGTAGAGGCTCACGGTGCGCACCGTGCTCCGGCGTTCGTCCAGGGGCTCCTCGCGGACCACGCGGGAGACCAGTTCGCCCTCGAACTGGTGGAGATTGCCCCCCGGCATCCGCACGCTCACCCTGTCCATGCCTCTCCGGCCCCCGGTCTTTTGCCCTAACGCAGTTTCGCCTTGAAACAAGGCGAAAAGCTGAATAATGTCCCATTATTTCAGCAAACTGCATAAGAGCATCTAAACTTTTTCACAGGTAGGATGCTCTAACCCCCTTATGCCACAGAAAAAAAACGGGCGGAAGGAAATCCCCCCGCCCGAAGCAACCAGGTTAAATAGCTGACTATTTCGCCAACTCGGCCTGGGCCGCGGTGATCTCCTCGATGGCCTTGGCCAGCCGGGCCGCGGCCTCGCCCTCCGGGGCCTGGCTCTGCACGTAGGCCAGCTTCTGGGCGGTCTCGGCCAGCATGCTGGAGAGGACCATCTTCTTGGTGGCGGCGGGCAGGTTCTCCAGGGCCGCCACCTGCTGCTGCACCGTGGCCAGTTGCTCCTTCATGAGGCCCACGTCTTTCACCTGGGCGGTGAGGCCGGTCATGTTCTGGTTCACCCCGAAAAAGAAGACCGTGAGCAGGATGACCGCCAGAATGGAGACGAACAGGGCCACCCGGCCCATGTCCCGGTTGGTCTTGGCGGTGATTTCCGCCGCCACCTGCTCGTCGCTGGGGCCGGACTGGTTGCGGCCCAGGGTATAGACCTTGTCCGTGGAAGCATCCATTGTCGTTCCTCCCTGTATTCATTCGGCTCGCGGCCGATTCTGGGGCAAGGATACCCTCGCCTCCCGGGACTGGCAACCCGTGGTTGCGCGTCAACCCAACTCCACCCGGTTGCGGCCGCCCTGCTTGGCCCGGTACAGGGCCTCGTCCACCCGTTTCAGCAGCTTGTCCCGGTCTTCGCCCAAGCGGTGCTCCGCCACCCCGAAGCTGCACGTCACCTGGCGGGGCACCCCCACGAATCCGTGCCCGGCCACGGTGCGGCGCAGCCGCTCCGCCACCCGGGCCGCCCGGTTCATGCCGGAGTTGGCGGCCAGCACGATGAACTCCTCGCCGCCCAGGCGGGCCAGACGGTCCGTGGCCCGCACGCTGTCCTGCACCAGGCCCACCAGCTCCTGGAGCACGCCGTCCCCCACGTCGTGGCCGTAGGTGTCGTTGATGGACTTGAAATGGTCGATGTCCAGCATGACCAGGGCGAAGGGGCCCAGGCCGGACACGGCCCGGTCCTCCTCGGCGGCCAGGAGGGCCTCGAAGCGGCGGCGGTTGCTCACCCCGGTGAGCGGGTCGGTGGCGGCCTGGTTCTCCAGGAGCTGCCGGGCGTCCTCCAGTTCGCTCACGTCGGTGAGGGTGAGCAGGCTGCGGCCCGGCGCCCCGAAGGGGCTGAAGGCCGCGGCAAAGGTCCGGGGCCGGGCCAGGGGGGTGCGAATGTCGGCCAGCCGAATCCGGCGCTCCCGGTCCAGGGGGTCGTCCAGGATGCTGCGCAGCCACTCCCGGGGGCCTTGGTCGTAGGGCGCGCCGTCCAGCTCGGCCACGAATTCCCCCACCTGCCGGTCGGCGGTCCGCATCTCGTCATAGGAGGCGAACCCCAGGAAGGAGCACAGCCCGCGGTTGGCGTAATTGACCTCCCCGTCCTCCACCACCAGCACGAAGTTGGGGTAGGCGTCGAGCACCTGGCGCAGGGCCCGGCCCGCCTCCAGCAGCCGCCGCCGCAGCTCGGTCACCCGCAGGGCCTTGAACACCGCGCCCAGCAGGGACTCGGGCAGGATGGGCTTGAGCAGCAGATGGTCCACGTTCTGTTCCAGGGCGGACACGATGAGATCGGGGTCGTCCACCCCGGTAGCCACGAACACCGGCACGTCGGTGTCCAGGGCGCGGATGGCCCGGGATAACGCCAGGCCGTCCATGCCGGGCATGAGCAGGTCGGTGACCACCAGGTCCGGCTCCCGGGTGCGGAAGGCCTCCAGGCCCTGCTCCCCGCCCTCGGCCAGGACCACCTCGGCCCCGGCCCGGCGCAGGAAGCCGGCCACCTGCTCCAGGGACACCGGATCGTCGTCCACGCACAGGACGGTCAGTTCGCGCAGGGCCCGGAGCGTGTCGGCGTCGTTGCCGGGATGCTGCCCCATCGTTCCTCCCTGGCTGAGGTGGGTCGGGAACAACCCAACGTTGAAAAAGCTGGGATTCTCTCGTGCAGTTCGTTGAAATAACGGAATATTATTTCAATTCTCGCCCTGTTTCAAGGTGAAAACGCGCTATTCCCAGCGAGCGCCCGAATGGCGGAAGAGCTCGGTGACCCGCACCTTGCGCACCCGGGAGAACTCGCCGGACTTGGCCGCCTCCGGGCTGTCGCCGCGGGCCTCGTAACTGCACTCGAAATACTTGAGCACGCCCACAAAGGGACAGGCGGGCGAATCCGTGGGCTTGACCTCCAGCTCCATTGAATCCTGCTCCACCTCGGCAAAGCGCGCCACGTACCCGCCCCCCTCCTGGGTCACGGCCATGTTCGCGGCATTGCCCAGCATGTTCCGGGACAGGGCGGCCACCCACAGCCGGGCAAAGGAGGTGAACTCCTGCTGCGCCCGCTCCAGGGTCAGGGGGCCGGACAGGACCTTGGCCTTGGCCTTGGCCGGAGCGGCGGAAGCCGTGGCCTTGGCCGGCTTGGCCGCGGGCTTCTCCTTCCGGGCCTGGGTCGGGCCCGGTCGGGCCGGAGCCTTTTCCTCCGGGGGCGGGGGCGCGCAGGCCGCCAGGGTGGCGTTGCCCGCCTCGGGCGGAAGGCCGGGAACCAGGAGGGTGGCGTTGCCGGCCAGCACCGGGACCAGGGCCGCGGTGGCGTTGCCCTCCTCGGCCGCGGCGGTGGCGTTAGCCGCCTCGGCCGCTGCGGTGGCGTTGGCCGGGGCGGCGTCCTGGGCCGTGGCCTTGGGCTCCGGGGCCTGGTCGGAACAGCCGGCCAGGGCGAGGAGCAGAAAAAGCGGGACCGCGCGGGCCGTGATGCGAAGGGACCGGAAAAGGATGTTGCTGGGCATGCGCAGACCGGAAAAGCGGGGGGGCCGTGCGGCCCCCCCGGTGACAACCGTTACTTGAAGCGGATTTCCACGCGCCGGTTCAGCTTCCGGCCCTCTTCCTTGGCATTGTCGTACTTGGGCTTGGACTCGCCGAAGCCCACGACGTCCACGTTGGCCGAATCGATGCCGCTGGCGGCGAAGTAGCCCTGCACCGCCTTGGCCCGGCGCTCGGACAGGCCCTGGTTGTACTGGTCGGTGCCGATGCTGCAGGTGTGGCCCTCGACCACGACCTTGGCGCCCTTCTTGGCCTTGATGATCTTCACGGCCTCATCCAGGATCGGGGACATGTCCTTGCGGATCTTGGCGGAGTCGAAGTCGAAGGTGATGCCCCGGAAGGTGATCACCTCTTCGACCTTCTCCTGGGCCACGGGCTTTTCGACCTTGATGGTCACCACGTCGTAGAACACGTCCTGCACGAACTTGTCCAAGGCGGCCTCGTCAGCCAGCAGGGTCAGGCCGTCGGCCTTGACCGAACAGCCCGAGAGCTTGGCCAGTTCGTCCAGGGTGGCCTGGCCCTTGGCCTCGTCGGCAAAGGAAACCACGTGGAAACAGACGTTGCCGGGATACTTGGCGTAGAGGTCCTTGGCCTGGGCAATGGGATCGGACCCCAGGTTGCTCAAGCCGTCGGAGAGCACGATGACCGCCAGCTTGTTGGCCATCTGGTCCACGGTGGGGGCCAGGGAGGACAGGCCGTCGCCCATGGGGGTCAGCCGGCCGTAGATGTCCTGGTCGGTCTTCAGGGTGGAAATGGCCTTCTTCACCGCGTCGCGGTCATACTTCGCCACCCCGTACTCGGGGTACTTCTTGGCGAACGGCGCAAAGGTGAAGAACCCGGCCGAGTAGTCCAGGTTGGGAATCTTCTCGTTGAGCTTGAGCAGGAACTGCTTCTGCAGCACGGCCTTGACCTCGCCGGCCTTGGCGTGGGCCATGCTCATGGAGCCGGAATCATCGGCGAACAGGATGAAATTGTTGACTTTGGGCACGAGCTTGGTCTCGGCCTGGGCCAAGCCGGCGCCCAGTACCATGACCAGCACGGCCAGGCCGGCCAGGAGCAGGGAAATACGAGTGTGGCGGACCATTTCAAACCTCCAGGGGTATGTAGTTACGGTTTTTCATGTTCATACACGACGGACTCCCCTCACTCCGCTTGCCTGTCCGGAGTGGGCAGCCCGCCATATTCCGCGCCGCTCCAGCATTCTGCCGGGGCGAACAGATTCCAATACTACCCCATTTCAAAAGTTCTTCAAAGTATTTTTGCCGTTACCCCGGGACATCGACAGGACAACCCCTCTCGCGCCTGCGGCCGCCCCGGAAAACCGGCGGCCTTCACGCCGGCCCGGGGAGGACCGGCTCACCGCACCCCCAGGGTGCGTTCGAACATGATCTGCAGGGTGTCGGCCACCCGCCGCCACCCCAGGTCCAGGTCCAGGTCCAGGCCGCCGAAATGGCCGCAGGTCACGGTGCGCACCGCCAGGTGCAACATGGCCGCAGCCGCCACCGCCACCACCGCGCTCATGTCCACGTCCTCGGGGAAATCCGCTGCGCCCAGCTCGAAAATCTCCAGGGAGCGGCGCACCCGGATGTTTTCGAGTATCTTGGTGAGGTTGTTACGCTGCCGGGACTCCCAGGACAGGATTTGCACGGTGCGGGGCCGGACGCGCAGGGCCTCGCCGTAGCCCCGGTACACCGCGGCCATCTGGCCGGCCAGGGAGAGCCGGGTGAACGCCTCCAGATTCCCGCCGGCCAACTCCGCAAGCCCTGGCCAGTAATCGTCGGACTCGCCGTAGGCGGCCACCAGCCCCTCCATGCCCCGGAACAGGGAAAAGACCAGGCTGCGCGGCACCCCGGCCGCCTTGGCCACCGCTCCCGGGCTGGCGGCCAGGTAGCCGTCCCGGGCCAGGACCTCGCCCACCGCGGCCACGATCTTGCCGCGCAGTTGGTCCTTGTCGCCGATGGGGATGATGCGTCTCCCGGTCATGGCCCTCTCCTGCGGCGTTCGCCGACACCAACACTATTAATCCACCGGTGCCCGCTGTCAAAGCCCGCCGGGAAAAACGACTCCCGGGCGCGGCCTCGCACCCGGGAGTCGTGTTGTCCCAACCAGGCCGGGACTGCCGGCATCCAGCCCGCCTAGAAGGCCCAGCTCAGGCCGATCCCCAGGCTGCTTTCGCTCAGGGTGGACTCCAGGGAGGCCTTGTTCCCGTACATGTCCGTCCCGCTCTCGCTGATGGAGTTCTCGAAGGCGTGCATGAAGCTCACGTCCAGGGAGAACGTGTCGTTGATGCGGTAGCCCACTCCCAGGGTCACGTGCTGCTCGGCAATGGCCGGGAACCCCACGATGCGAAACGTCTCGTAATAGTACGTGGGCATGAGCTTGCCCTGCACCGAGACCATCTTGCCCCCGTCGAAATTGTCGTGAACCTTCACCGGGCTCTCGGCGTAGTTGTAGCCGGCGCGCAGGGTGAACTCCGTGTTCACGTGGTAGTGCAGGCCGATGTTGTAGACCCATTGGTCCTTCCAGTCGAAGTCCTTGTACCCCTTGGCGTCCGACCAGTTGTACCACTTGACGTCGGTCTCCACGACCAGGGGCAGGGCGAGGGGCTCCCAGGCCACGCCGAAGCCGTACATCTGGGGCGCCTCCAGGGTCAGGGGGTCCATCTGGCCGTCGCCGTCGAAATCCGAGACGTTGCTGTGCTTGACCTCCTGCGGGCTTATGTAGGTGAAGCCGAGAACGAACTCGTCGAGGATGCGGTATCTGATGCCGGGCTGGACGCCCACGGCCAGGCCCTCCTTGGGGCCGTTGCCCAGATCCAGGGTGGCCCGGTGCAGGTGCAGGGACATGCCCACGGACAGGTTGTCGGACAACTGCACCGCCAGGCTCGGGGCCACCTTGAACCGCTGCAGGTCCGTGTACGTGCCCGAGGCTTGCCGGTTGCCGAAGGCGTCGAGGGAGTCCACATCCGTGTCCCGGTAGTCCACGCCCAGGCCCGAGACCCCGTAGGCGGCCAGGCCGAAGCGCCAATAGGGGGACTCGGTGGTCAGCGGGGTGGACATGCCCACCGCGGGAATCGGGTAGACCTTTTCCTCGCTGGTCGCCGTATGCGTGCCGTCGCCCTTGACGATCTTGGTCTTCACCGAGGGCTTGAAAAGGGTCAGGGAGCCGTCCACCTGGGAGGCGGGACAGAACGGTCCGAAGCACATCGCTGCGGGATTGGCGAACACCGCGCCCACGGCGTCCTGGGGCGAGGCGATGCCCACCCCGCCCATGGAGCGCGAAATGGGGCCCACGCTGATCATGTTGTCGCCGTTGGTGGCCAGGGCAAGGCCGGGAACAGCCAGGGCCACCGCCAGGATGGCCAAACAAGTCCAGATGCGCTTCGTGTCCATGTCGTGTCTCCCGAGATACGCACTCCCACAGTTATGGTTAATACTATGAACTCTTATCGCACACCGCTATCCGCCAGGATCATCCTGATGAAGCCCGAATCAAGACGGACTCTGCCTTAACGGTTGAATTGCCGGCGTATTGGAGCAAAAGAAGTTAATATCATGAACTATCTAGGCAAAAAAAATTGCCCCTCCCTACTCCAACAGGTCCCGGGCGGTCTTCATGGACGTGCGCAGGGCGCCCAGGGACTCGATGATGGCGACCCGTTGTTCCGGCGCTATGAACTGGAGGATGATGCGGCTCATCTCGCGGGAATAGGCGGTGACCTGCGTGAGCAGGCTCTGTCCCTCGGGGGTGAGGCTGAGCAGGGAGATGCGCGAGTCGTCCGGATCCGGGCTTCGCTTGATCAGGCCCCGGTCCACCAGCCCGGCCACGATCTTGGAGATGCGGCTCTTGGCCACGTTCATCTTGCGGGCGATGTGCTTGGAGGTCAGGTACCGCTCGTCGCCGAAAAGCATGAGGCAGCGCAGCTCGGCCTCGAGCAGGCCGAAGCGGTCGGCCTGGAACTGGGAGCGCTCCTTGCAGCACTGCGCCATGTCCGCCATGATCTCCTGGAAATCACGGAGCAGGAAGGCGGGGATCTCGGGCGCCGGGGAGCTCGGCTTTTGGTTCATGGTGTGAACCTACTCTCGGCCCCCGGGATTGTCAACACCATGAACCAACTTTTATACGGAGCATAAAAAAAGCCGCCCCGGCGCTTTGGTGCGTCGGGGCGGCGAGAAGGAGTCCTGGCAGCGGCCTACTTTCCCACGTACGGATACGCAGTATCATCGGCGATGGCGGGCTTAACGGCCGTGTTCGGAAAGGGAACGGGTGTACCCCCGCCTCTCTGGCCACCAGGACAAATTCCTATGAGTATTATAGTTACATAGGAAAGGGGTTTCGTTGTGCTGGGAGAAGACGCACGACCTATTAGTACCGGTCTGCTTAACACATTGCTGCGCTTAGACATCCGGCCTATCAACCTGGTGGTCTTCCAGGGGTCTTCAGGGGATTGCTCCCGGGGAGACCTTATCTTGAGGCAGGTTTCCCGCTTAGATGCTTTCAGC
>DKEU01000107.1 GCA_002452635.1 Desulfovibrionaceae bacterium UBA6814
ACCGCGCCGGCGAAGATGGTGCCCAACACGATCCACACCAGGGCCGAGGGGCCGTAGAGCGCGCCCAGGATGGGGCCGAAGATGGGGCCCAGGCCGGCGATGTTGAGGATCTGCACCAGGAATATCTTCCAGGGCTTCATGGGCACGTAGTCCACGCCGTCTTCCAGGGCCGTGGCCGGGGTGCACCGGGTGGCGTCCGGGTTGAACAGGTTGTCCACGAACTTGCCGTAGGTGAAATACCCGAGGATCAGCGCCGCTAGGGCAATGAAGAAGTAAGCCATGTCCCCCTCCTTGATGCGGGTGAAAGCGCGTATTCTGGCTATTCTTATACATAGCGCCGGTGAGAGCGGAAGATGCGGATGCCTGAACCGTCTTTTTTCGGGTATGAAACGTCGAAATCCAGCCGCCATTTGCATCGGGCAATCACGCAAAAAAGCGGCCCGGAGGCCGCTGCGCGATTGGGGATGTCCGGATGGAGGGGGTTAGGTCACGGCGGCTTCGGCCGCAGGGGGGATGAGCATGCGCACCTCGGTGCCCTGGCCCGGGGTGCTTTCGATGTGCATGCGGCAATGGGGGCCGTAGATGCGCGACAGGCGCAGGGAGCAGTTCTTGACCCCGATGCCGCCCGAGGGGGCCTCGGCCCCGTTGCCCGCGAAGATGCGCTGCACCTGGCCCGGGGACATGCCCACCCCGTTGTCCCGCACCCGGATGTCCAGCCCTTCCGCGGCCCGGGTCACGGACAGGGTGATGAGCCCGCCCTCCTCGCGGCCGGACAGGCCGTGCTTCACCGCGTTCTCCACCAGGGGCTGGATGATGAGCGGCGGGATGGGCCAGTCGCGGCAGTCCGGGGCCACGTCCATGGCCACGGTGATGCGGTCGCCGAAGCGGGCCTGCTCGATGGCCAGGTAGGAGCGCACCTGGTCCAGCTCCTCGTCCAGGGGCACGAAGCTCTTCTCGCTGGAGAGGTTCTTGCGCATGTAGGAGGCCAGGTCCACCAGCAGGTCCCGGGCCCGCTTGGGGTCGGGCTGGCAGAAGGCGGCGATGGTGTTGAGCGCATTGAACTGGAAGTGGGGGTTGATCTGGGCCTGGAGGTGGCGGATCTCGGCCTGGGACAGGAGCCGGGCCTTGAGCTGGATGTCCTCCAGTTCGAGCTGGAAGGAGAACAGGTCGGCCAGGCCCTTGGCCAGCTCGAACCGGATCTGGTCCAGGGTGACCGAGGCGCTGCCGTAGAGCTTGAGGGTACCCACGATGGTCGAGCCCTTGCGCAGGGGCACGATGATGGCCTGGGTGAAGGGGCAGCGCTTTTCGTGGCAGCCGATCAGGGCGCGGCCGTGCAGGAACACCGCCTCGCCGGTGGCCAGCACCGAGCGGGTGGCCTGGGTCAGGATGGGCTGGCCGGGCAGGTGGTGGTCCGCGCCCACCCCGATGTGGGCCAGCACCGTGCTCTCGTCGGTGATGGCCACCGCGGCCGGGGAGGTCTTGGCGAAGATGATCTCGGCCGTGGCCCGGGCCGAGTCCGGGTTGAGGCCCGAGCGCAGGTGGCCCACGGTCTGGTTGGCCACCGCCAGGATCTGCTGGGCGTGCTGGGACAGCCGGCGCTCCCGCTGCACGATGGTCACCGAGAGGATCTGGGCGAACACGCCCACGCCCAGGGAGTTCACGATGATCATGGGCAGGGCGATGACCTGGACCAGGCCCAGGGCCTCGGCAAAGGGCCGGCACCAGGCCAGCACCAGGAACATGTGCAGGGTTTCGCCCACCGTGGTCAGGGGCATGGCCACCTTCCAGTCCAGGGCGTCGCCCCGGTAGCGGGCGGCCATGATGCCCGCGGCCAGCCCCTCCAGGCAGGTGGCCAGGGCGCAGGGGATGGCCGAGAATCCGCCCAGGTCGATGGCGATGCGGTGCGCGCCGGCGATGAATCCGGCCCCGAAGCCCACCAGCGGCCCGCCGAACAGGCCCGCGGTGATGACCGCGGTGGCCCGCAGGTTGGCGAAGGACTGGGCGATGGGGTCGCCCGCATAGGTGCCCAGGATGCCCAGGCCGCCGAAGAGCAGCACCAGGAAGGCCTTGTTCACCGAGTTGGGAATCGAGAATCCCAGGCGGTGCACGGGAATCACGGACAGGAGCAGGAAGGCGCTGGCCACCAGGAGGCCCAGGCGGTTGATGAGGGTGAGCAGCAGGGTGAGGGTGGTGGCGGAGGTGAGGTCCATATGCGCTCCTACAGGTCGAGCTTTTCCTTGAACTCCCGCACCCGGGAGCGGCTCACGGTGATTTCGGCCCCGGCTGCGTCGGTCATGACCAGCAGGTACTTGCCGTTCATCCAGGGCGAGCACTCCCGGATGCAGGCCAGGTTCACCAGGGCCGAACGGTTGGCCCGGAAGAAGGACAGGCCCTCCAGCTTGGCCTCCAGCTTGTCCAGGGTCACGCAGGGCTGGCAGGGGTAGGCCTCGCCCGCGGTGTGCACCATCACCCGCTTGTCGTCGGCCAGGCAGTAGGCGATCTCCCCCGGGTCCAGGAGCCGGATGCGGCCGCCGTGCTCCACGGCCACGCGGGCCAGGCGGCGGGTGAGCCCCACCTCGCAGAGCAGGCGCTCCAGGCCCGGGGGCAGGGCCTCCCGGCCCGATGACAACTCCTGGCGCACCCGGTCCAGGCTGAGCGCCAGGCGCTCCTCGGAAAAGGGCTTGAGCAGGTAGTCCACGGCATTGGCCTCGAAGGCCCGGATGGCGTAGCTGTCGTAGGCCGTGGCGAAGACCACCAGGGGCGTGCGGGGCAGGGTGCACAGCTCGGCCAGGACCTCGAACCCGTTGCGGCCCGGCAACTGGATGTCCAGGAACACCAGGTCGTGCTCCCGGGCGCGGGCCGCGGCCACGGCCGCGGCTGCCGAGCCCACGCTGTCCACCACCTCCACGTCGGGATGGGCGGCCAGCAGGCTGAGCAGGTACTCCCTGGCCGGGGGCTCGTCGTCCACGATCATGCAGCGGATGCTCACGGCCCCTGTGTATAACCGCAGGGCGGGCTTGTCCATGCGGGCTGCGGGGGCTTCCCTCCCGGCCCGGGAGTGCCTATGTTCCGGGCATGAATCCACCAGCCGAGGAGGGATGCCCCATGCGCCCCATGGAATACAGCGAAGAGTACAAGGGGCGGGTCATCACCATCGCCCCGCACCAGGCGGGCTGCTCGGAATACGCCTTGACCATCGCCCGGCGCGACGGAACCCCGGTCCGCCACGTGCCGGCCGCGGGCAAGACCCCGGAGCGGGCCCTGGCCCGCGGGCGGGAGATGGTGGACTTCGACGAGAGCCTGGACTAGCCCCACACGGCTCGCCCTTCCCGCGGCCCGGCAGGAGAGTTTCTGCCGGGCCGCCGTGTTTTCGGGGGTTTACCCGGGAAGTCCCGGAGTGTAGCATGGCGCACCGGCCGCCGGCCGTCCCACGCACCTTGCAAGGGGAGACGTCATGCTGCTGAGCGAACACCAGAGCAAGCTTCTTTTCGCCGAGGCGGGAATTCCGGTGCCCCCCGGCGTCCTGCTGCGGCCACTGGAAATCGAGGGGTTCACGCCGCCCTGGCCCGGTCCCTGGTACGTCAAGGGCCAGGTCCTGGCCGGGGGGCGGGGCAAGGCCGGCGCGGTGCTGCGCGCCGAGGCCGCCGAGGACATCGTGCCCGCGGCCCGGGCGGTGCTGAGCAAGACCGTGGCCGGCAGGAAGGTGCCCCTGGTGCGGGTGGAGCCTGCGGCCGACGTGGCCCGGGAATTCTACCTCTCCTTTGCCGTGTCCCGGGAGCGGGGCGCCCTGGTGCTCACCGTGGCCCGGGCCGGCGGCATGGAGGTGGAGGCCCTGGCCAAGGGGCGGGACTCCCTGCTCATCCTGCCCCTCTGCGCCTCCGAGGGCCTGGCCCCGCGCCACGTGCGCGCCGCCTTTTTCCACCTGGGCGCGGACCAGGCCGCCTGGCCCGCGTTCCAGCAGCTCCTGGACAAGCTCTACGTCGCGGTGGTGCGCTTTGGGCTGCTCCTGGCCGAGATCAATCCCCTGGTCCTGACCGGGGAGGGGAACTGGTTGGCCCTGGACGGCAAGGTGGAGATCGACGCCAACCTGGCCGGCCGCCAGACCGACCTGGAGCGCTTCTACGCGCCCGAACACGCCTCCCGCGAGGAGAACGAGGCGCGCACCGCGGGCCTGGCCTTCCACAGCCTGTCCGGCTGGGTGGGCCTGGCCGCCAACGGCGCGGGCCTGGCCATGGCCACCATGGACCACTTGAACCTCAACGGCCTGCCCGCGGCCAACTTCATGGACCTGGGCGGCGGCGCGGACCTGGAGCGCATGCGCACCGCGCTCACCCTGCTCTTCCGCGACCCGCAGGTGCGGGCGGTGTTCCTCAACGTGTTCGGCGGGGTGCTCTCCTGCGCCAAGGTGGCCCAGGCCCTGGAAGTGGCCCTGGACAACCGGCCGCCGCGCAAGCCCCTGGTGGTGCGCTTCGCAGGCAACGAGGCCGAGGAGGGACTGGCGCTGCTGCGCTCCCTGCCCGCCGAGAACCTGCTCATCGCCGCGGACATGCGCCAGGCCATGGACCATCTGCGCGCCCTGGCCGGACCCGGCGCTCCGTCCCGCCGCGAGGGCGTGGCCATGCCCCCGGGCGCGGCCGACCGCCTGGCCGTCCTGCCCAAGGCCGAGTCCGGGCTGCCCTTTTGCGCCGGCATGCCGGTGCTGGTGCAGGGCGTCACCGGCCGGGTGGCCCAGCTCCACACCCGCCTGATGCAGGAGTACGGCACCCGCGTGGTGGCCGGGGTCACGCCCTTCAAGGGCGGGGCCGACGTCCTGGGCGTGCCGGTGTACAA
>DKEU01000164.1:0-561 GCA_002452635.1 Desulfovibrionaceae bacterium UBA6814
CTGCCAGCGCCAGTTGTCGATGTGGGCGCGCAGCAGCGCAAAGGTGGGGATCAGGGACTCGGGGTGGACCCCGGGCTCCTGGCGGTAGCCGGGCATGCCGCCGCCCGGGCCGTACTGGCCCAGGATAAGGTCCTCGTGCAGGCGCTCCGGGTCGAAGGGCCGCAGGCTGCGGTACACCTTGACCTTCTCGTCGCGCACCCGGTCCGCCTCGAACACGGTGGGCGGCTCCATGGCGCACAGGGAGGTGAGCTGCATCATGTGGTTCTGGAACATGTCGCGCAGCACGCCGGCCTGCTCGTAGAACCCGGCCCGGTGCTCCACGCCCAGGGTCTCCAGGGAGGCCACCAGCACGGACTCCACGTAGCGGCGGTTCCAGATGGGCTCGAACACCGCGTTGGCGAAGCGCAAGAGCANNTAGTGGTCGATGCGGAAGATCTGGCGCTCGCCGAAGTGCTCGTGCAGGGCGCGGTCCAGCTCCAGGGCGCTCTCCAGGTCGTGGCCAAAGGGCTTCTCGATGACCAGGCGGGCGTAGGCCCCCTCCCCTTCCCGGGCCAGGCCGGC
>DKEU01000164.1:617-6940 GCA_002452635.1 Desulfovibrionaceae bacterium UBA6814
GGTCCAGCCCGGCCAGGGTGTGGGCCAGGGCGGCGAAGTCCTCGGGCCGGGAGTAGTCCAGGGGCTGGTAGAACACGCAGCGGGCCATGCGCTCCCAGGCCGCGGGGTCGAAGCCCGGCCGGCCGGCCGCGGCGGCGCGCATGCGCGCGCGGAAGGCGTCGTGGTCCAGGCCGGTGCGGGCGCAGCCCAGGATGGCGAAGCGCTCGGGCAGGCGGCCGGCGGCGTAGAGGTCCCAGAGGGCCGGGAAGAGCTTGCGCGCGGTGAGGTCGCCCGAGGCCCCGAACACCACCAGGGCGCAGGCCTCGGGCCGTTCGGCCTCGGGGCAGAGCCCTTCCCCGGGGGCATCCTGCCCGGACAGCTCCTGGGGCCGGAGCAGGGCAGCGCCCGGGGGCGGCAACCGGCCGGGCACGGCTACTCCTCCCTGCCCGCGGCCTGCACCGCGTGGCCGCCGAACTCGCGGCGCAGGGCGGCCAGCAGGCGGTCGGCAAAGGAGTTGCGCTCGCGGGAGCGGAACCGCTCCATGAGGGCCAGGGCCATGACCGGGGCGTACACGCCGGTCTGCACGGCCTGCTCCACGGTCCAGCGGCCCTCGCCCGAGTCCTCCACCCAGGGCGCCAGGCCGTCCAGGCAGGGGTCCTTGGCAAAGGCGGCTTCGGCCAGCTCCAGGAGCCAGGAGCGGATCACGCTGCCCTGGTTCCACATGCGGGCCACGGCCGCGAAGTCCAGGCCCGGGCCGTAGGCCGAGGCCTCCAGGATGTGGAAGCCCTCGGCATAGGCCTGCATCATGCCGTACTCGATGCCGTTGTGCACCATCTTCACGAAGTGCCCGGCCCCGTGCTTGCCGCAGTGCATGAGCCCGCCCTTGGCGGCCAGCGCATCCAGGACGGGCGCGAGGCGCGCATAGGCCTCCTTTGGGCCGCCCACCATGAGGCAGTAGCCCAACTCCCGGCCCCAGACCCCGCCAGACACGCCCACGTCCGCGAAGAGCAGGCCGGCCTGGGCCAGGTCCGCGGCCCGGCGCACGCTGTCGGTGAAATTGGAGTTGCCGCCGTCCACCACCAGGTCGCCCGGGTCCAGCAGGTCGGCCAGGGCCTCCAGGTGTTCGTCCACCACCGCGCCGGCCGGGAGCATGAGCCACACGATCCGGGGCGGGGCCAGCTTCTCCACCAGCTCGGCCAGGGTGTAGGCCGGGACGCCGCCCTCCCCGGCCAGGTCGTCCACCTTGCGCGGGGAGCGGTTGTACCCCACCACCTCCACGCCGCCGCGCACCAGGCGCAGGGCCATGTTCATGCCCATCCGGCCCAGTCCCGCCATGCCGATCCGCATCGCCGCCTCCGCTGCAAGGGTTTCCAATTGTTGCGGAGTATACACGACGACAAGGGAAAGGAAAGCAGGCGAGCAACGAGATGCCTGGCGGGCCCACCCGGGCGGAGCCCTTGCCGGGCGTGAGCCCGGGCGGCGGGGCCGCTACTTGACCAGGAGGACCTCGGCCTCGGCGATGTGCGCGAAGGCCCAGCACGCCAAAGCGCCCAGCACCGGGGCCTCGATGAGCTTCTGGGCGGCGGCGCGCAGGCCCCGGCTGCCCTTGTAGTGGGCGAGATACCCGGCCTCGCGCAGCCGGCGCGCGGTGTTCAGGGAATAGGAGGAGAAGTGCCGCAGGGCGATGCCGCGGTGGGTGGGCAGCGTGCGCAGGTTGAGGCACTGGGCGAAGTACGCGCCGCCCTGCTTGGTGAGCCGGTCGTGCAGCCGCAGGCGCAGGGGCGCGGGCAGGTAGTGCACGAACCAGGTCCGGGAGTGGGAATCGTAGGGCATGGTCCGGTGGGGGAAGAGGAGCAGGGCCGAACCGCCGGGCCGCAGCACGCGGGCGGCCTCGCGGTAATAGTCGTCGAGGTTGTGCACGTGCTCCAGGACCTCCTCGCTCACCACCAGGTCGAAGCTGGCGTCGGCATAGGGCAGGGTCACCTTGTCGTAGATGGCGAACATGTCCGGGGACAGGCCCAGACGCACGGCCAGTTTCCGGCTCATCTCCTCTTGGTTTGCCGACACGTCCACCCCATGCACGTCGGTGAAGCCGAGCAGCCGGAGGTAGAACACCAGCCTGCCGCCGCCGCAGCCGAAGTCCAGGATGCGCAGGTCCGTGCGGCCGGCGGTGAGCTCGAGCAACCGGCCCACCAGGTAGTGCATCTTTGAGCCGGCCAGGGATCCGGTCACGGCCTCCTGCAACCGCCGGGCTTCGGCCGCCCAGTCGCGGCTGTCGTCGTCCGCGGCATTGCGCAGTTCGCTGAAGAGAATGTCCGGATTCACGTGCCCCCCCAGGATTTTTTCCCCACCTCTTTACGCGAATCCCCCCGGCTTGCAAGCAAGGCCGGGGGGCGGTCGGGCGGGACAGGGCGGGAAGGGACGTTGCGGCGCGCTCCTCCGGGTCAGGCCAGGGCCTGGCCGGCCAGGAGCAGCAGGCCCAGCACGGTGAGGGCCAGGGCCCCGGCCAGGCTGGCCCCGGCGTGGGCCAGGCGATAGGCCCGGCCATGGCTGCGCAGCAGCCCCAGCACCCGGCCCCGGGTGGCGATGGTGGCGACGGCCACCCCGGACACGGTGAGGCCCATGCCAAGAGAGATGCTGCCCAAAGCCAACAGCCCGGCCGCCGGAATGCCCAGGGAAATGGAGAAGACGAGCACCAGGGTCGAGCCCGGACAGGGCGCCAGGCCCGCGGCCAGGGCCAGGAAGGCCAACTCCCGGCGGCTGGCCGGCGCGGCCGGGACAGGGTCCGCGCCGGCCCCGGCCAGGAGCCGGCGCATTGCCCGAACCAGGAACGCGGAGCCCACCAGGCAGAGCAGCACGTAGCTCACGGTCTCCAGCCGGCCGGCCAAGTCCTCCGCGGTCAGGCCGCCCGCGGCCTGGAACAGCAGCTTGCCTGCGTAGACCACCGCCACCGCCGAAAGCACGTGGGCGAACATGGCCCCGTAGCCGAAGGCCAGGCCCCGCGCCCAGGTTCCGGGCCGGTCCAGGAAATACGCCGCAGCCACGGCCTTGGAGTGGCCCGGTCCCAGGGCGTGCGCCACGCCGTAGGCCAGGGACAGGACCATGAACAGCCAGAAGGAGCGGCCCCACGGTTCTTGCCGGATGCCGTGGGCCAGGGCCGCCATGCGGCTGCGCAGGGCGAGCTGCCAGCGGGCCAAGACCGTGGCCAGTGGGCTGAACAGGGAGGGGGACTCGGCCACGTCCTGGGCCGGGGCCACGCTGCCGGGGGTGAGGAAGGGGTTGCCCGCCTCCGCGGTCCCGGCCAGGCACGACAGGGCCAGGGCCAGGCACAGGCCGGCGCACGCAAGGCGCAGGCTCACCGGCCCGCCCTGAGCGCCGAGAAGGTGAGGCGGAAGGCGTCGGGCACGATCTGGCCGTGGAAATAGGTCATCTCCGGGGCCGGGCCCACCGCGCAGCGGAAGTCGAACAGCTCGGCCGGACCCTCCAGGGCCACGGCCCCGGTGTAGGGCGTGACCCCGGCCGCGGCGGTGAAGCGCTTGTAGTCGTCGGGCGAGGCCGGGGCCTGGGTACGGGCGAACATGGGGTCGGCCGTGGGGTCCACCCCGCTCTCCTTCCCCTCCTCGGCATAGAGCACGTATACGTAGAACGTAGGATCGTAGACCGCGGCCAGCACCTCCCGGGGCTCGTCCCCGGCCGGCACCGGGCAGGGGATGAATATCTCGTACTCCAGCTTGGCCCCCTTGAACCGGGCCGCGAACGAGCCCAGCTCCTTGGGCCGCACCACCTGACCGCTGAAGCGGATGTCCGTGAAAAAGGCGCGGCTGCCCAGGTTCTGCCGGCTCATCTGCTCGATGGCCGCGAGCTCCTGCGCGTCCAGCCCGCCCGCGTAGTCCGCGCCCGCGGCCTCCAGGACCGCGCGGGTGGTCATCTCGTCCAGGAGCCAGCGCTGCCGGAACCCGGCCAGGCCCGCCTGGTCGAACACCACGGCCATGGCCAACTCCACGAAGGCGTGGGGATGCGCCGCCAGGGGGGCGGGACGGAACAGGAACAGGACCGCCGGGAGCAGGGCGAACGGCAGGCGGGAGAAGCGCATGGCCGAAACCTACCCGCCGGGCCGGGGGCGGTCAACGAGGAGGGCAAAGGGGGCTCCTCGCCCCCTTTGATCCCCTCGCAAGGGGCTAAGCCCCTTGACCGTATCGGGCGCAGCCGGGTTGCGACACGGCCGCAGGGGATTGCGCGCATGGGGTTCCGGGCACTGGCCGCGAAGCGCGCAGAGGTCCCCTACCCATATCGGGGTTCCAAGGGGCCGTCGGCCCCTTGGCCCCCGGAGGGTAAAGGGCCTCCCGCGCCGGCGCGGCGCACCCAAAGGCGAGGGGGGCTCGCGCCCCCCTCGGTCTTGGCTAGTAGGCCTCTTCGTAGTCCAGATCTTCCTGGGTGATCTTGTGGCTGAAGGTCTTGTAGACCCATGCCTGGTAGGCGATGACGATGGGCACGAAGATGAGGGCCACGGTGAGCATGATCTTGAGGGTGAGGGGGCTGGACGCGGAGTTCATGATGGTCATGCTCCAGCCCGGGTTGAGGGACGAGGGCAAGAGCGCCGGGTACAGGCCGATGACCCCGAAGAAGGCCACGCCCACGATGGTGAGCGCCGAGAAGGCGAAGGCCCGCCACATGCGGCCCGCGCCCGTGGCCGGCCGCACCAGCACCAGCCCGGCCACCGCGGCCAGGGGCACCACGAAGAGCAGCGGGCTCTTCAGGTAGTTGGCGTAGAGCTGGGTGGCGAAGGCGGTCCACACCAGGAAGAGCACGGCCACGACCACCAGGGCGGGCCAGACCTTGACCGCCAGGCTGCGCGCCCGGTCGGACAGCTCGCCCGAGGACTTGAGGGCCAGCCAGATGGCCCCGTGGTGCACGAAGAGCAGGGTGAAGAGCACCCCGCCCGCCAGGCCGTAGGGGTTGAGCAGGGTGAACAGGGTGCCCTGGTAGACCCCGGCCTGGTCAAAGGGGATGCCCTGGAAGATGTTGGCGAAGGCCACGCCCAGGAGCAGGGCCGGGAGGAACGAGCCCAGGAAGTGGACCTTGTCCCACAGGGAGCGCCAGGCCGGGCTGTCCACCTTGCTGCGGAACTCGAAGGACACCCCGCGCAGGATGAGGGCGAAGAGCAGCAGGTACAGCGCGGAATACAGGGAGCTGAACATCACCGCATAGGTGCCGGGGAAGGCCGCGAAGGTCACGCCGCCCGCGGTGAGCAGCCACACCTCGTTGCCGTCCCAGAAGGGACCGGCCGCGTTGTACACGGTGCGGCGCTCGGCCTCGTTCTTGGTGATGAAGGGCAGTATGGTGCCCATGCCCAGGTCGAAGCCGTCCAGGGTGAAGTATACGGCCCACAGCACGCCCCAGAGCATGAACCAGATGGTTTCCAACATGGCTGTCACCTCGTGTGCTTGTCGGGTTGGTCCGGGTCGGGGACGCCTGCCCTATTGCGGGCCCTTGCGGGCGTACTTGAAGAGCAGGAAGATATCCAGGGCCCCGAGCAGCAGGTAGAGCAAGGTCAGGGCCACCAGGCTGGTCCCCACCTGGGAGGCGGCGATGGGCGAGGCCGCGTCCTTGGTCTTCATGACCCCGTACACGATCCAGGGCTGCCGGCCCACCTCGGCCACCACCCAGCCCGCCTCGATGGCCAGGTAGGGCAGCGGGATGGCCCAGACCAGGGCGCGCAGGAGGATGGGCGGGGCCTGGGCGATTTTCTTGCGGTAGAGGAAGGCCAGGCCGGCCAGGGGGATGAAGATGGTGCCCAGGCCCACCATGACGCGGAAGGACCAGAAGGTGATGGCCACGGGCGGGCGCTCATCCTCGGGCCAGTCCTTGAGGCCCTTCACCTCGGCGTCGGGGGAATTGTAGGCCAGGATGGAGAGCAGGCTGGGAATGGCGAACATCTCCACCGCGTTGCCCTCGTTGGCCTCGTCCGGGATGACCAGGAGGTGCATGGGCGCATTGGTCCGGGTCTCCCAGTGGGACTCCATGGCCGCCAGCTTGGCGGGCTGGATCTGGGCCACCTCGTTGCCGTGCAGGTGGCCCTGGCCCACCACCACCAGGGAGGCGATGAGGGCCGCGGTGGCGCCGATGGAGAAGGACTTGGAGAAGAACCTGGGCGAGGAGTCGCGCAGCAGGTGCCAGGCCGAGATGCCCATGACGAAGAAGCCCGTGAGCACGAAGGCCGCGGACACGGTGTGGACGAACTGCTGCCACCCGAAGGGGTTGGTCACCACGGCCAGGAAGTCGGTCAGCTCGGCGCGGCCGCCGCGGATCTCGTAGCCCACCGGGTTCTGCATCCAGCCGTTGGC
>DKEU01000207.1:0-3183 GCA_002452635.1 Desulfovibrionaceae bacterium UBA6814
CCCCGGCCCGTCCCGTCCCGCCGGAGACGACCAAGCCGGTCCTGGCTCCCACCGCACCGGCCCCGGCGCCGCCGTCAATCCCGGCTCCCAAGCCCGAGCCTGCTCCCAAGCCCGAGCCCCTGCCGCCGGTCACCGCCACGCGGCACCTGGAGGTGAAGGCCCAGCCCGAACCGGCTCCGGTGCAGCCGGACGCCAGGCCGGCCGCGCCCGAGACGCCGGTGGCCCGCCTGCCCGAGCCTGCGCCGGCCCCCGAGGCAACGCCCGCCCCGCAGGCCTCGCCCGAGATGGAGCCGGCCAAGGTCGCGCGCCTGCCCGTTCCCGAACCGGCCGCGCCCTCGCCGGCCCCGGCCGAACCCCAACCCAAGCCCCAGGCCGCAGCTCCGGAGACCGCCCCTGCGCCGGCCGCAACTCCAACGCCCCCAGCCGTCCCGGCGGCAGGGGAGAAGACGGCCGCTTCCCCGCTGCCCGAACCGGCCCCGGAGGTCGCCGCCGCGCCCGCCGCGCCTGCCCCGGAGCCCGCGCCGGACCCGGCCCCGGAGACGCCCGCGGTCAAGCCCAAGGCCGGGTCCGCGGCCAAGGCCCCGGTGCAGGTGGCGGCGGTGGAGCGGACCAAGCCCGGTCCCCTGTTCCCCAGCACCGGCTACAGCGACCGCCAGGTGGCGCATTTCCTGGACGTGGCCCTGCCCCCGGAGGGAGAGGGCGGGAAGGACGGCAAGGCCGAATCCCGGCCCCGCATGCTCACCCGCTGGAAGGGCGAGGTCCGCTGCCGGGTGGCGGGCCGCAACACCGCCCGGGTGGAGGCCCTGGCCCGGGAGGCCGTGGCCGAGGTGGCTGCGGCCCTGGAGGGCAGGGGCCTCGCGCTGCGCGAGGCCGAGCCCGCCAACCTCCTGGTCTTCGTGCTGCCCTCGGGCCCGGGCGACGCCCCGGGCTACGTGCAGAACACCTACGACGCGGCGGCCATAGCCGGGTCCAAGGTGGTGGTCTACGCGGACAAGGCCGGCCGCGGCGCGGTGCTGCGCCTGCTCCTGGCCGCCCTGGGCCTGGACGGCCGGGCCCCGGCCGGCTCGGACAGCGTGTTCGCTTCCGACAGCAGGGAGGGGGAGCGCCTCTCGGCCCTGGACCGGACCGCCCTGGAGCTGCTCTACAGCCCGGCGCTGGCCCCGGGCATGGACCAGGCCTCGGCCCGCCAGGCTGCCCGCTCCCTACGCAAGACCTCTCCCTGATTTCTCGTGGAGCCAGGCTTGACGGGGCAGGAAAAAAGGTTAACTACGCAACGATTCACGCAGCAACCACCTGAGCCATGAGCGACGTTCCGTACCATTTGCAGGATTCCCTGGGGTACCTCCTCCACCGCGCCTCCCTGGCCATGGCCCGGAGGCTCGGCCGGAATTTCGCGGCCGCCGGGTACGACGTGACCGTGGAGCAGTGGAAGGTCCTGGTGCGGCTGTGGGACGCCGAAGGCATGACCCATGCCGAGCTCTCCGAGCTCATCGGCAAGAACAAGGCCAGCATCACCCGCCTGGTGGACGGCCTGGAGCGCCGGGGGTTGGTGAGGCGGAGCGCGGGCCGCAAGGACCGCCGCTGCAAGCGGGTGCTGCTCACCGCCGCCGGCCGGGACCTGCGCCAGGGGCTCATGGCCGAGGTGCACCGGACCCTGGCCGAGGCCCAGGGCGGCATCCCGGCGGAGCGGATGGCCGCGTGCAAGGACGTGCTGCGTAGCGTATTGGACAACCTTTTCGAGAGCATTCCCCGAGAGACCCCCCGAGACATCCCATGACCACCGAATCCGTCCCCTCCCGACCCGCACGCAACGGCAACGGCCGCCGCCTGCGGGTCAAGAAGCGATTTCTTCTGGCCCTGCTCCTCCTGGCCGCGGCCGTGGCCGGCGGCTACTACCTGCACACCCGCGGCAAGGTGGCCACGGACAACGCCCAGGTGGACGGCCACATCCACATGGTCACTCCCCGGGTCACGGGCTATGTGACCGAGGTGCTGGTGGACGACAACCAGCCGGTCAAGGCCGGCCAGCCCCTGGTGCGCCTGGATCCGGTGGAGTTCGAGGTGGCCCTGGCCCAGGAGCGGGCCGCCCTGGCCGCCCTGCGCCAGGGGGTGCCCCTGGAGCGCGACCAGACCCGGTTCAAGGTGAGCGGGGCCGAGGCCTCCCGGGACAGCGCGGCCCAGTCCGTGCTGCAGGCGGCCCAGGCCGAGCGCGCCGCGGCCCGCGAGGCCGAGAGCGCCGCCAGCGTGCTGCGCCAGGCCGAACTGGATTTCACGCGGATATCCGCCCTGGCCCGGACCCAGGTGGTGGCCCAGGCCGAACTGGATGCGGCCCGTACCGCCCTGGATACGGCCCAGGCCGCGGCCGCCGCGGCCCAGGCCCGCCTGGACGCGGCCCGCAAGGGCCGCGCCGCCCTGGCCCGGCAGGTGGCCGGCCGCGAGTCGGACATCGGCCTGGCCGCCACCGGCGCGGTCTCGGCCGAGATCAAGGCCAGCCAGGTCGAGGCCCAGGAGGCCCGGGTGCGCCAGGCCGAGCTGGACCTAGAGCACTGCACGGTCCTGGCCCCGGCCGACGGCTACGTGTCGCGCAAGGCCGTGGAGCCCGGCCGCCTGGTGTCCCGCGGCCAGTCCCTCATGGCCGTGGTGCCGCTGGCCCCGGGCGAGGTCTGGGTCACGGCCAACTACAAGGAGACCCAGCTCACCCGCGTGCGGCCCGGCCAGCGCGTGACCTTCACCGTGGACGCCTATCCCGGGGTGGAGTTCGCCGGCAGGGTGGATTCCATCCAGTCCGGCACCGGCGCGGTCTTCTCCCTGTTCCCGCCGGAGAACGCCTCGGGCAACTTCGTGAAGGTGGTGCAGCGGGTGCCGGTGAAGATCGTGCCCGACCCGGACCAGGCCGCCCTGAAGGGGCCGGACGCCCCGGTGCTCCGCCTGGGCATGAGCGTCATCCCCACCATCCATCTGGACTAGGCCCCGCGCCATGCCCGACCGCCAGGTCAACAAGTGGCTCATCACCCTGTCGGTGATGGTCCCCACCCTCATCGAGGTATTGGACACCTCAGTGGCCAACGTGGCGCTGGACCACATGCGGGGCAGTTTGTCCGCGGGCCAGGAGGAGGTGACCTGGGTGCTCACCTCCTACCTGGTGGCCAACGCGGTCATCATCCCCATGAGCGGCTGGCTGGC
>DKEU01000207.1:3197-3602 GCA_002452635.1 Desulfovibrionaceae bacterium UBA6814
AGCTCCATCCTGTGCGGCTCGGCCACCAGCCTGGCCCAACTCGTGTTCTTCCGCATCGTCCAGGGCGTGGGCGGAGGCGGGCTGCAACCCATGTCCCAGGCCATCCTCTTGGAGACCTTCCCGCCCCACGAGCGGGGCATGGCCATGGCCATCTTCGGCATGGGCGTGGTGGTGGGTCCCATCCTGGGCCCGCTGCTCGGCGGCTGGCTCACGGACGAGTNNCTGGCGCTGGATCTTCTACATCAACCTGCCCATCGGCATCCTGGCCCTGGCCATGTGCTGGGCGTTCGTGCACGACCCGGACTACATGGAGCGCCGGGAGAGCGGCGAGCAGGTGGACTACTGGGGCCTGGCCCTGTTGTGCGTGGGCATCGGCAGCCTGCAGATCGTGCTGGACAAGGGCCA
>DKEU01000017.1:0-1574 GCA_002452635.1 Desulfovibrionaceae bacterium UBA6814
GCTATCGGGCCGAATGGCTGGACGGGGACCTGATCCGGGCCAACTTCAGCCAGGAGCTCGGCTTTTCCAAGCGCGACCGGGACATCAACGTACGCCGGCTCGGCTTCATCTCCCACCTGCTCAACAAGAACGGTATCGTGAGCGTGGTGGCGGCCATCTCGCCCTACCGGGAGGTGCGCGACACCAACCGCCGGCTTCTGGGCAACTATCTGGAAGTGTTCTGCGACTGCCCGCTGGACACACTGGTGCAGCGCGACCCCAAGGGCCTGTACAAGCGGGCCCTGGCCGGGGAGATACCCAACTTCACCGGGGTCTCGGACCCCTACGAGGCTCCGCTGCACCCGGACGTGCACGTGCGCACGGACCAGGAGAGCGTGGCGGAGAGCTTCGCCCAGGTCATGGCCAATCTGCGGGGCCGGGGGCTGCTCCTGCCCGAGGACCAGTGCGTGCTGTGCGAGTACTGTGAAGAGGACGAGACGGCCTGGCGCACCTGGCTGGCCGATCTGGGATATTGCCGCTGACCCGGATGATGACCGTGGTGGAGAATCACCGCGCAAGAGAGGAGCGTCATGGTTGAAACCAGCAACGGCGTAGCCGTCGTCGGCTCTGGCTACTGGGGCAAGAACCTGGTGCGGAATTTCGCCGCGCTGGGGGCGCTTCGCCTCATCTGCGACACCAATGAAACATTGTTGGAGAACTTCCGGTCCCAGTACCCAGGGGTGGAGACCTGCCTGGCCCTGTCCGAGGTCCTGCGCCGCGAGGACATCGCCGGCGTGGTGGTGGCCACCCCGGCCGAGACCCATGCGGCGGTGTGCCGCGAGGCCCTGGCCGCGGGCAAGCACGTGTTCGTGGAGAAGCCCCTGGCCCTGGACGAGGCCGAGGCCGAGGCCCTGGGCCGCCAGGCCGACGCCGCGGGCCTGACCCTCATGGTGGGGCACCTGCTCCAGTACCACCCGGTATTCATCCGGCTCAAGGAGCTGGTGCAGGCCGGGGAGCTGGGCCGCATCGACTACATCTACTCCAACCGCCTGAACCTGGGGAAGATCCGGCGCGAGGAGAACATCCTGTGGTCGTTTGCGCCGCACGACATCTCCATGATCCTGTCCCTGGCCGGGGAGATGCCCGCCCGGGTGCTGGCCACGGGCGGCAACTACCTGCACCGCGACATCGCGGACGTGACCACCACCCACCTGGACTTCCCCTCGGGGCTCAAGGCCCACGTGTTCGTGTCCTGGCTGCACCCCTTCAAGGAGCAGAAGCTGGTGGTGGTGGGCGAGAAGAAGATGGCTGTGTTCGACGACACCCTGCCCTGGGAGGACAAGCTGCTCCTCTTTGCCCACGCCATCAACTGGAGGCAGAACATGCCCGTGCCGGTGAAGGCCGAGGCCGAGCGGCCGGAGATTCCCCAGGCCGAGCCCCTGCGCAACGAGTGCGCCCACTTCCTGGAGTGCATGCAGACCGGCAAGCGCCCCATTACCGACGGGGCCGAGGGCCTGGACGTGCTCAAGGTGCTGAACGCGGCCCAGCAGGCCATGGACAAGGGCTGCGAGGTGAAGCTGGCGGCCCGGCCCGAG
>DKEU01000017.1:1605-15687 GCA_002452635.1 Desulfovibrionaceae bacterium UBA6814
TCTGGCACTTCACCCACGTGCTGAAGGGCACCGCCATCGGCCGGGGCTGCAACCTGGGCCAGAACGTGGTGGCGGGGCCGGACGTGACCATCGGCGACGGCTGCAAGATCCAGAACAACGTGTCCGTGTACAAGGGCGTGACCCTGGAGGCCGACGTGTTCTGCGGCCCGTCCATGGTATTTACGAACGTGTACAACCCCCGGGCCCACATCCGGCGCATGGACGAGGTGCGGCCCACCCTGGTGAAGAAGGGGGCCAGCCTGGGAGCCAACTCCACCATCGTGTGCGGCAACACCGTGGGCCGCTACGCCTTCGTGGGCGCGGGCGCGGTGGTGACCCGGGACGTGCCGGACCACGCCCTGGTCTACGGCAACCCGGCCCGGCCCATGGGCTGGGTGTGCGCTTGCGGCGAGAAGCTCGGCCCGGACCTGGCCTGCCCGGCCTGCGGGGAAACCTACGAAAAGACCGCCGCCGGCCTCGCGCCGGTGAAGGCATAGAGGATAGCGCCATGATTCCTTTCATCGACCTCAAGGCTCAGTTCGCGGCCCTGGAATCCGAGATACGCACCCGCATGGACGCGGTGCTGGCCCACGGCGGCTTCATCATGGGGCCCGAGGTGGCCGAGCTGGAAAAGGCCCTGGCCGAGTATGTGGGCGTGCCCCACTGCGTGACCTGCGCCAGCGGCACCGACGCCCTGCTCATGGCCCTCATGGCCTGGGGCGTGGGACCGGGGGACGTGGTGTTCACCACGCCCTTCACCTTCATCGCCACGGCCGAGGTGGTGACCCTGCTGGGCGCGACCCCGGTGTACGTGGACATCGACCCCGCCACCTTCAACCTGGACCCCGGGTCCCTGGCCAAGGCCATGGACGCGGTGGAGGCGGGCGACCCGTCCATCCATCCCTTGCCCGCGGCCTGCCGGGGCAAGAGGCTGCGGCCCCGGGCGGTGATCTCGGTGGACCTCTTCGGCCTGCCCGCGGACTACCATCTCATCGAGGCCCTGTGCGCCGAGGGCGGGCTGCTCCTGCTCGAGGACGCGGCCCAGGGCTTCGGTGGCGAGATCCAGGGCAAGAAGGCCTGCGCCTTTGGCCACGCCGCGGCCACCAGCTTCTTCCCGGCCAAGCCCCTGGGCTGCTACGGCGACGGCGGCGCGGTGTTCACCAGGGACGCCGAGACCGCGGCCGTGCTCAAGTCCATCCGGGTGCACGGCAAGGGCAGCCACAAGTACGACAACGCCCGGCTGGGCCTGAACGCCCGGCTGGACACCCTGCAGGCGGCCATCCTGCTGCCCAAGCTGGCCGCGTTCCCCCGGGAGCTGGACGCCCGGCAGCAGGCCGCGGACCGCTACGCCGCGGGCCTGGGCGGCATCGCCGGCGTGACCGTTCCCGCGGCGCCCGCGGGCTACCGCAGCGCCTGGGCCCAGTATTCCATCCTGCTGGACGTGGACCGGGACAAGGTGGCTGCGGGCCTCAAGGCCCGAGGCGTGCCCAGCGCGGTGTACTACCCCTGTCCTCTCCACCTGCAGACCGCCTACGCCCACCTGGGCTACGCCAGGGGCGACATGCCGGTGTCCGAGGACTGCGCGGCCCGCATCCTGGCCCTGCCCATGCATCCGTACCTCGACGCCGCCACCCAGGACACGGTTTGCCAGGCCGTGGCCGAGGCCGTGGCCGAGGCGCGCTGAGCGTGGCCAAGGCCGCGAACCCCGGCGCCGCCCCCGCGGCGACGGGCCTCTGCCCGGAGCTGGGCCGCGGCTGGCGGGCAGTGGAGGCCGGGGCCTGGCGGGGCTTCATGGCCGGGGAAGCGCAGGCCCTGGACGCGGTCCTGCGGCTCCTGCCCGGCGACGGCGCGGTCCCCGCCCCGGCCGTCCTGGACGGCTTGGCGGGCCTGGACGGCTTTTTCGCCCTGGCCCTGGAGAGCCCCGGGGCCGTGGTGGCGGTGGTGGACCGCAGCCGCTCCTACCCGCTCTTCCATGCCGGGGAGGGGGACTCCTTTCGCCTCTCCAATTCCGCGCGGACCCTGCGGCAGGCGTCCGGCCTGTCCGAGGCGGACCCGTTGGCCGTGCTGGAGATGGCCATGTCCGGCTATGTCACCGGCTCGGGCACGGTGTGCCGCGGCCTTTTCCAGTTGCAGGCCGGCGAGGGGTTGGTCCTGGACCGGGCCATGGGGCGCCCGCAGGCGCGCCGGTACTATTCCTACCGCCCGGAGCCCGACCCCCAGGCCCGGGAGGAGGACCTGCTGGAGGCCCTGGCCGCGGCCACGGATGCGGTGTGCGCCAGGACCCTGGAGCTCGCGGCGGGCCGGCCGGTCTGGGTCCCCCTGAGCGGCGGCCTGGACTCGCGGCTGCTGCTGTGCAAGTTCGCCGAGATGGGGTGCCCGGGCCTGCAAGCCTTTTCCTACGGACCTGCGGCCAACTACGAGGCCCGGGTCGCCCGGGAGGTGGCTGGCCGGCTCGGGGTGCCCTGGTTCTTCGTCCCCACCAGCCGGGCCCAGGCGCGGGCCTGGTTCCGGTCCCCGGGCCGCCAGGAGTACTGGCGCTTCAGCGACGGGCTCTGCTCCCTGCCCTTCATGCAGGACGTGCAGGTTCTCCAGGAGTTGCTGGCCGCGGGCCGGATGCCGGCCGACGCCTTCCTGGTCAACGGCCAGAGCGGGGACTTCATCACCGGCGGCCATCTGCCGGGGTCCCTCGCCCAGGACGAGGGCCGGGCCGACCTCATGGAGTACCTCCTGCACAAGCATTTCGTGCTCTGGGCCCAGCTCGCCCGGCCGGAGAACCGGGAGCGGATCCGGGCCAAGGCGCTGCGGCTCCTGGGCCTCGACCCCGACGCCCGGCTGGACGCCTCGGCGTACGAGCGCTGGGAGTGGCAGGAGAGGCAGTGCAAGTACGTGATCAACGGCCAGCGGGCCTACGACTTCTTCGGGCTGGCCTGGGACTTGCCCCTGTGGAGGGCTCCGTATTACGACTTCTGGCGCAGGGTCCCGGTCCGCCTCAAGCTCGGGCAGGGGCTCTACAAGTCCTACCTGCGGCAATACGACTACAAGGGGCTGTTCCGGGAGTTCGATCCCAAGGTCTGGCGCTGGCCCGGCTGGACCATGGCCGTGCCCGTGGCCGCCCAGGCGGTGGGCCTGGTGGCCGGCCGCCGCGGCAAGGACAGGTTCTACAAGTACTGCAGCTACTTCGGGCATTATTCGGACAAGTGCGCCGCCTATCCCTTCCGGGAGTTCGCGGCGGAGATCGCGCGGGCCAAGAACGTCGTGTCGTTTTTCGCCCGCACCTGGATCGCGGAGAACGGCCTGGAGTTTCCGGCCTGAGGACAACCGGGACGACGTATGACCGAGAGATCTGCGCAGGTTTTGGCGCTGGCCCCGAATACCCGGGAACTTGCTCCGCCGAGCGGTCGGTCTATGGAGTGAGCCGGGGCCGGACCTGGATGGCTGCGGTCGGATGGGGGATGGGTGCATGCTCCGGGTGTTGTTTGTCGAATCCGGGATGACCGGGGGCGGCTCCTTCGAGAGCCTGCTCCAGCACATGAAGGCCCTGGACCGCAGCCGCATCGAGCCGCACACGGTCTTCCTCAACCGCACCAAATACTGCGACCTGTTCGCCGCCGCGGGATTGCCCTTCCATCTGGTCCGCGATCCCCTGTTCGACCGCGGGGTGAACGAGCGCCATCCCGGCCTGGTGCGCGCCGCGGGGGGAGCCCTGCGGGTGGCCCAGGGGGTGCTCCCCCCCCTGGCCGCGGGGCTGGAGGGCCTGGCCCACGCCGGGGCGGTGCGCGCGCTCACGGACCTGATCCGCAGCCAGCACATCGACCTGGTGCATACCAACAACCAACCCAACCGGGACTTCTACGCCCTGCTGGCGGCCCGGGCCGCGGGCCGGCCCTGTGTGGCCCATCTGCGCTCGTTCTTCTCCAAGGGTTTCGTGCCGGCCAAGCAGCGGTTCGCCGCAGCCCACGTGGCCTGCTTCGTGGCCTATTCCCCGGGCATGGCCGACCACTGGGCCGACCAGGGCCTGCCCCGGGACAAGATCCGGGTGGTGCCCAACGCCATCGCCCAGGAACCGGTGGAGCCCTGTGCGGTCCGCGCCCGGTACGGCATCCCGGCCGGGTCCCCGGTCATCGGCATCGTGGGCAAGATCATCCCGGTGCGCGGCCACGCCTGCCTGCTGCGGGCCGTGGCCGCCCTGGATCCGGCCCTGGACGCCCGGCTTCTGGTGGTGGGGGGCGGGGACAGCGCCCAGACCGGTGCGGTCACCCGGCTGGCCCGCGACTTGGGATTGGCCGGGAGGGTGGTCATGGCCGGTCCGGCGCCGGACGCCAAGCCCATCATCGCGGGGCTTGACATCTTGGCCCTTCCCTATTCCATTGAACCGTTCGGCCGGGTCCTGCTGGAAGCCATGAGCCTTGGGGTGCCCACGGTGGTTTCGGACCTGGGGCACATCCGGGAGATGACCGGAGGGGGCGCTGCGTCGGTGCTGTTCCCCGCGGGCGACCATCGGGCCCTGGCCGCCGCCCTGGAGGGAGTGTTCACCCGGCCGGAGGAGCGCGCGGCCCGGATCGAGGCCGCCCGCCGGCTGGTGCGGGAGCGTTACTCCATGGAGGCCTACGTGCGGGACCTGGACGGTATCTACACCCAAGCGGCAAAGCGTGGTGCGCCATGAACCAGAACAGACCGGAAGACGAGCGGCAGGTTCCTGGTCCCGACTCCGACCCGGAAGAACTCCGCGCCGGGGAAACCCGCTGGGCCATGCACACCCTGACCCTGCTGGCCCTGCTCCTCTTCGGCCTGGGCATGGCCCTGCGCATCTTCAGCCCGTTCGTGCACACCTTCATCCTGGCCGCGGTGCTGGCCGCCATCTTCCATCCAGTGCACCGCCGGCTGGTGGACCGGCTGGGCCGCAGCCAGACCATGGCCTCCCTCACCGTCCTGGCGGTGGTGGTGTTCTGCCTGGCCCTGCCCACCGCCTTCTTCCTGGGCGGCCTGGCCACCCAGGGCGTGCAGTCCGTGGCCCGGGTCAACCACTGGCTGTCCGGGGCCAACCTCTCGGACCTGGTGCACCAGAGCTTTTTGCAGAGCGGCCTGGACTGGTTCCGGGAACGCTTCCCGGGCATGACCCTCACCGAGGGCGACATCCAGGCCAGCATCCTGGCCCTGTCCCGCCGGCTGGGCCAGGAGCTCCTGACCTTCGGCACCCGGTTCCTGGGCAACGCGGTCTACATCCTGTTCCACTTCCTGCTCATGCTCTTCATCCTGTTCTTCCTGCTCCGGCATGGCACGCAATGGCTGGAGACCCTGCGCCGGCTCACCCCCCTGCGCCGGCACCAGGAGGACGCCATCATCGACTCCCTGCGCAAGGTGTCGCGGGCGGTGCTGGTGGGCGGCCTCATGGTGGCCCTGCTCCAGGGGCTGGTGGGCGGGGTGGGCCTGGCCCTGGTGGGCATCCCCGGCCTGTTCTGGGGCACCATGATGGGCTTCGCCTCCCTGATCCCGGTGGTGGGCACCGGGCTCATCTGGATCCCGGCCACGGTCTGGCTGCTGGTGGAGGGGAACTGGCAGGGGGCGGTGTTCCTGCTCCTGTGGAGCGGGCTGCTGGTCACCAGCATCGACACCTTCCTGCGGCCGTACTTCATGCGCGGGGCCTCGGGGGTGTCCACCCTGTTCATCTTCCTGTCGGTGATCGGCGGCCTGCAGACCTTCGGGGCCCTGGGCATCCTCTACGGCCCGCTCATCCTCTCCTTCACCATGGCCATGATCAACATCTACGGCGAGGAATACCGGGAACGTCTGACCCGGGAGAAAGAGTGCTTGCCCAAACGGCCGGCAAAAGGGTAGTCTTTTCCCGGGCGGGTCGGAAAAGGCGGGGGAGGGTGTAACGGTAACTCGGACGGGATGACACGTGGACAAGATTGAAGCCATCCTCGGTGTAGCGTGCGAGCTTTTCGCGGAGAAGGGGTTCGAGCATACTCCGGTATCGGAGATCGCCGACCGGGCGGGAGTGGCCGGCGGCACCATCATCTACCACTTCAAGACCAAGGACAACCTTCTCCACATCCTGACCTGGCAGACCCTCAACGCCCTGTACAAGCATTCCCGGCAGGCCGTGTCCGACACCGGTGACGGCCTGGGCCAGGTCATGCAGTTCATCGACTCGTTCTTCGCCTTCCTGGTGTCGCACAAGAACGAGTGCCTGCTCCTGCTCAAGAACCGTCCCTTCGAGAAGATGAAGGGGTTCACCTCCGGGCCGGACATGGACACCTTCACCCTGCACCGGATGTACACGGACTTTCTCCAGACCCTCATCAAGAAGGGCGTGGACGACCGCAGCATCGTGGCGGTGCCGGTGCGGGAGACGGCCATGGGCCTGTTCGCCGGCCTCATCGGCGCGGCCTGGCTGCACCTGTTCTTCAAGGAAGACCGCGAGGCCCTGCGCCAGTCCATCATCGCGTCCACGCGGTGCCGCCTGACCTCCGTAGCGTAGGTCCGTGTCCCGGCGGTTGCGCGTCCTCTTCGCCGTTCCCTCCCTGGCCGGAGGGGGGGCGGAGCGGGTGGTCCTGACCCTGCTCGGCCACCTGGACCGTTCGCGTTTCGCCCCGGAACTCGCCGCCGCCACCCTGTCCGGCCCCTATGCGGGCCAGGTCCCCGCGGACGTGCCCGCCCACGACCTGGGCAGCGCCCGGGCGCGGGGCGCGGTGCTGCGCCTGGCCGGCCTGGTGCGGCGCTCCCGGCCCGACGTGCTCTTCTCCACCCTGGGCCACCTGAACCTGCTGGCCATGCTGGCCCGGCCCCTGTACGGCCGGCCCGGCCCGGCCCTGGTGGCCCGCGAGACCAACATCCCCAGCCTGAACCTGGGCCAGAGCCCCTATCCCGGCCTGTTCCGCCTGCTCTACCGGCGGCTCTACCCGCGCTTCGACCGGGTGGTGTGCCAGTCCCGGGATATGCAGGCCGACCTGGTGGACAACTTCGGCCTGCCTGCGGACCGCGCCCGGGTGATCCACAACCCCGTGGACGCGGAGGCGGTGGCCGCCCGGGCGGCGGAAGGGGGCGCGGACCTGCCCGCGGGATTCGTGAACCTGGTGGCCGCGGGCAAGCTCCTGCGCCAGAAGGGCTTCGACCTGCTCCTCACGGCCCTGGCCCTGCTCCCGGCCGAGCGGTTCCGCCTCACGGTCCTGGGCCAGGGGCCGCTGCGGGAGTCCCTGGAGGAGCAGGCCCGGCGCCTGGGCCTGGCCAGCCGGGCGGTCTTCGCCGGGTTCGCGGCCAATCCCTATCCCTGGCTGGCCGGGGCGGACCTGTTCGTGCTCTCCTCGCGCTACGAGGGCCTGCCCAACGTGGTGCTGGAGGCCCTGACCCTGGGCACGCCCTGCGTGGCCTTCCGCTGCCCGGGCGGGCTGGCCGAGATCGTCCGGGAGGGGGTGAACGGTTTCCTGGCCGAGCCCGGCAATCCCGCGGACCTGGCCCGGGCCATCCGCCAGGCCGCGGACGCGGACCTGGACCGGGCCGCGGTGGCGGCCACGGCCGAGCCCTTCCGGGTGGAGCGCATCGTGCGCGAATACGAGGCGTTGCTCGAGGAGGCGGCAGGTTTGCGGTGACGGCGATTGCACCTACTGGTGCGGGGCGAAGCAGGCCTCCGGCGGCCCAGGGGCCGACGGCCCCTGGGAACCCCCATCGACTTGCCGCCACGGCCTGCCGTGCGTAGTACGTCTTCAACCGATAGCGGTTTTACTCCATGCGCATACTGCACGTCATAACCGGGCTGAACACCGGCGGGGCCGAGGCCATGCTGGCCAAGTTGGTGGGGGGCATGGACCGTAAGCGGTTCGCGTCGCAGGTGCTCTGCCTGCTGTCGCCGGGGCCCATGGCCGAGGCGGTGCTCTCGGCCGGGGTGCGGGTGGAGAGCCTGGGCCTGTCCCGCGGCCTGCCCACCCCCGGGGCCCTGTGGCGGGCGGTGGGGGCCGTGCGCCGGTTCAAGCCGGACCTGGTGCAGACCTGGCTGTATCACGCGGACTTGTTGGGCCTGGCCGCGGCCAAGCTGGCCGGGGTGCGGCGGGTGGCCTGGAACATCCGTTGCTCGGACATGGAGCTGGACAAGTACCGCCGCCTCACCCGCTGGACCCTGGGGCTCAACGCCCGGCTCTCGGGCGTGCCGGACGTGGTGCTGGCCAATTCCACGGTGGCGGTGCGGGTGCACGAGGGCCTGGGGTTCAAGCCCCGGCGCTGGGAGGTGGTGCCCAACGGGTTCGACACGGACCTGTACCGGCCGGACCCGGCGGCGCGGGCCGCGCTGCGGGCCGAGTGGGGCATTCCGGCGGATGCGCCGGTGGCGGGCATGGTGGCGCGCTGGGACCCCATGAAGGGGCACGAGACCTTTTTCGCGGCCGCTGCCGAGGCGTCGCGGGCCGTGCCGGGGCTGCACTTCGTGCTGTGCGGCGACGGGGTGGAGGAGGGCGAGCCCGTCCTGGACCGGCTGGTGGAGTCCGCGGGCCTGGCCGGGGCGGTGCGGCTCCTGGGCCGGCGCAGCGACGTGCCCCGGGTCATGGCCGCCCTGGACGTGCACGTCCTGTCCTCGTCCTTCGGCGAGGGGTTCCCCAACGTGGTGGGCGAGGCCATGAGCTGCGGGGCGCCCTGCGTGGTCACCGAGGTGGGCGACGCGGCCGGGGTGGTGGGCGACGCCGGCGTGGCCGTGCCCCCGCGCAACCCGCGGGCCCTGGCCATGGCCCTGCGCTCCATCCTGTCCATGCGGCCCGAGGAGCGGGCCGAACTCTCGCGCAAGGCCCGGCAGCGGGTGCTGGACCGCTTCAGCCTGGCGGCCGTGGTCCGGCGCTACGAGGACATCTATCTCGGCCTGTTGGGCTGAGCCTCTCCTACTGGCAGACCCAGAGCACCGCGCCCTCCAGCTGGTTGAACACGGTGGTGCTCACCGACCCCAGGAAGATGCGCTTGAGAAAGCCGTGGCTGCTGCCGGTGCGGCCCATGGCCACCGCTGCGTAGCGTCCCTCCTGGGCCTCGGCCAGGATGGCCTCGGCGGTGTCCGCGCTGGACACGGCCTTGGTCTGGATGCGCTCGGCAGGCAGGCCGTTGGCCAGCAGGGTCTTGCGGGCCAGGCCGAAGATGTGGCCGGTGACGGTCTCGTCCTCCAGGTTGGGGGTCTGCACCGAGAAGAGGGTCACGTGGTGCTCTTCCTCCCGGGCCAGGATGAAGCCCGCGTGGTCCACCATGCACAGGGAGGGGCCGGAGCCGTCCACGCAGAGCAGCACGTTCCGGCGGGAGTAGTCCGGCCGGCGGCAGACCCACAGGGGCACCGCGAACTGCGAATCGAGCAGGCTGCGGCCCAGGCTGGGATTCCAGAACTGCTCCAGGGAGGAGATGCCGCGGTGCCCCAGGACCACGGCGTCGTACAGCCCGCGGTGGGCCTCGGTGAGGATGTCCTGGGCCGTGGAGTACTCGCGGAACTTGAAGCGGGTGCGGATGCGGCCTTCGGGCAGGCCCATGGCGGCCATGGTCTTGGCGGCCTTTTCCAGGGCGTGGCGGCCGCGCATCTCGGTGGTGCGGTCGGTGAGGTCCACGTGCTCCGGGGCCAGGAAGTCGGGCTTGCCGTAGGCCTGGGGCGGCAGGGGGGCCACGTAGAACAGGGTGACCTTGAGGGTCTCCCGGGTGTGCAGGAAGTTGCCCACGAAGCGCAGGCCATACTGGTGGGCGGTGTCCTCGCTCACCGTGACCAGGAGATGGCGCTCCAGGGGGTTCTTCACGTCCTGGCCCAGGGGCGTGGCCATGTCTTCGCGGTATTCGTTGTCCATGCGGTCCTCGCTGGTGAGGGGTTGTCCCGGCTGTGCCGCCGGCGCAACGGACGTGCTCTTTGCGAAGAGGATACGGGTTTTTCCGAAAAACCAGAAGGGGCTTTCCCGGCTCTGGCCGGGAAAGCCTCGTTCGCTTGGCGGGCGGAATGTCGCGGGCCTTATGGACCGCTCTGCACCGGGAACCCGGCCCCGCGCCAGGCGGTGATGCCCCCGGCCAGGGAGCGCACGTCCGCGAAGCCGCGCCGCGAGAGCAGGCTGGCCGCGATGTTGGAGCGGTAGCCCGAGCCGCAGTAGAGCACCACCGGCGCGTCCCCAGGCAGCTCCAGCCCGGCGGTCACGATGTCCGCCACGGGCCGGTGCAGGGCCCCGGCCAGGTGGCCGGTCTCCCATTCCTGGGCAGTGCGAACGTCCACCAGGCGCAGGGCCGGACCCTGGTCCAGCAGGCGCTTGACCTCCCGGGCCGAGGTCTGGGTGAGCCGGTCCACGGCCCGGCCGCCGGAGATCCAGGCGGAGATGCCTCCGGACAGCCAGCCCAGGATGTTGTCGTAGCCGATGCGGTGCAGCTCGGTGCGCATGGCGGTGTAGCGCTCACGGTTTTCCACCACCAGGAGCAGCTCGGCGTCGGGGTCCACCACCATGCCGGTCCAGTTGGCGATGGAGGGCTCGAACCCGATGTTCAGGCTGCCCGGGATGTGCGCGCCGCCGAAGGCCGCGGCGTCGCGGGTGTCGATGACCGTGGCCCCGGCCTCGCGCAGGCTCGCGAAGCGGTCCGGGTTCATGGCCTTGTCCAGGGGGCAGCGGTCGAGCAGCGGCGCGCCCTTGCGGTTGGTGGCGATGATGCGGGTGAAGCTCTTGGGCCGGGCGGGCAGGGCCGCGGTCACGGCCTTGCGGAAGGCGGCCGGGTCCGGGAGCTGGAGCATGGGGTTGGCGCGGCGCTCGAAGCCCAGGGTGGAGCTTTTCAGCGGGCTCATGCCCCGGCCGCAGAGCGAGCCCGCGCCGTGCGCCGGGAACAGGACCAGGTCCCCGGGCAGCTCGCCCAGGGTGGCGTACAGGCTGTGGTGCAGGTTGGCCACCTGCTCCTCCAGGTGCTCGCTGCCCGCCAGGTCAGGCCGGCCCACGTCGCCCACGAAGAGCAGGTCGCCGGAGAGCAGCAGCCAGGGCGCATCCGAGCGGGCGGTGTCGGCCACCAGCAGGGACAGGGCGTCCGGGGTGTGCCCCGGGGTGCGCAGCACCGTGACCCGGGCCACGCCCATGGCGAAGGTGTCGCCCTCGCGCAGGGGGGTGAAGGCGAACTCCACCGGGGTGGAGTGGTACATGCAGATTTCCGCGCCCGTGGCGTAGGCCAGCTCGTGCGCGCCGGACACGTGGTCCGCGTGCACATGGGTGTCGATGACCCGGGTTATCTTCATGCCCCGGTCCCGGGCGATGTCCAGGTACACCTGCACGTCGCGGCGCGGGTCCACCACGCACATCTCGCCCGCGCCCGGGCACCCGATCACATACGAAAAACACCCCAGCCCCTCCGAGGTGATCTGCTCGAAGTACATGGCTCCTCCTCGCCGGCCGGAGACCGGATTCGAGAAAAGAGTAGACGGCAAATCCCACCAGGGGTCAAGGGGAGGGGGGGTTGAAAAGGGCAAGGGCCGGACATATGGTAGGGCATACCGGTGAGGACGCCATGGAATCTTATGAAGTGAATGCACGCTGGGACGACGAGACCAAGGTCTGGATAGCCACCAGTGAGGATGTGCCCGGCCTGTGCTGCGAGGCCGCGACCCTGCCCGAACTCCGGGAAACCGTGGCGGCCCTGGCCCCGGGCCTGCTCCTGCTCAACGGCCGGGAGGTCCCGGCCGAGGGCGTCCCCCTCGATCTCGCCATCGAGCCCGACGAGACGGGCTATTTGCTTTCCAACCCGGCCATGAAGGAACGCCTGCTGGCCGCAGTGAGCAGCGGGGAGCGGATGGACTGGGAAGAGGTCAGGATCCGGCTGGGCCTGTAACCGGCGGCCGAGAGGCAGCCTCCTGCATAGCCTCGGCATCGTCCTCGGCCTGCTGCCGGGCGATGTCCTCCTCGGTGGTGGCGTCAACCAGCGCCAGGTCCACCCGGCCGGCGGGCAGGGTGGCCGGGTCGGCCGGATCAATCTTCACGCGTACGGTTCTCATACACCCTTACATTTGGACATTGAGTTGATAATATTGGAAATACATTCAATATTTTTAATCTCGATTAGCACATGATTAAGCGGGGCATTGTTGATGCAATTCCGTAGTGTTGCAGGCAAGATGGGACAATTTCTTAGGTCGGTTTTCCAGTTTATTCTAATTTTATATTCATCAAACAGGTAGGGGTGGTGGTAGACAAGCTGTCCTGAGGATGTGGTATTACCGTCCCAAGTTTCTATAACCTCACCAATTGCGACTCCACCTGTCTTGTTTGCATACATGATTAATACATCACCAGGAGTTAGCTTTCCTAAAACTCTGCGCCCATATTTTATATAATCGCCACCAGTAAATGCATGGCCTGAAGCCAACCAAATATTATCAGGACTTACGTTGCCTAAGCTCTTAGCGTCAGTGTTTATAATGTAATACCTTGGTGTCGGGCTCATATTCTCTTCTCCTGCCCTGGAACCTACAAGAACACCTTGTAATTCGTCCCCAGCACCTTCGCGAGCCGATTGGCCATCTCCTTGCCGATGGGGCGGCGGCCGTGCTCCATTTCGGAGAGGTTGGCGGGGCTGACGCCCAGGGCGGCGGCCAGGTCCTTCTGCTTCAGGCCCTCCCGGTGGCGCAGGCCGCGCAGGACCTGGGCCGGGGTGATCTCGCCGAAGATGTCCTCGACGCTGTAGACCTCTTCGCCCTCATCGTTCAGTTCGCGGAACGGGACCTCGCCCAGTTCCAGGACGGTCTTGATGGCCTCGCGGGCCTTGGCATACTTGTCCGCGGGCAGCCGCAGGCACAGGTCAACATACCCGGCCGTAGTCCGCTCCCTCGTGAGTTCCGACATAGCGCACCTCCACAAAGCAAATCTTACCGTCCACCACTTGCCAGACCGCCACGTAGCGCGGCTTGCCCTTGTTCAGGTGGCAGTGGTGGCACTGGCTGCGTCCCTTGAGTTTTCCGTAGTGCGGCCAGCCGGACCGCACCGGGCCGCCTTCCTGGATTTCCCGCACCAGGGCGGCAAAGGCGTCGAAAATCGCCGGGGGCAACTTGTCGCGCTGTTTACGCACCCGGGCCGAGAATCCGACGGTCCATTTCATGAGAAGAAATTACCAATTTATGAGAACAAGTCAATGGGCGGTAGAGGAGGAGGGTGGAATAAAGAAAAGGCCGCGGCCCAAGGGCCGCGGCCCGTAACATCGCAGCAGGCGGCTAGTCCTCCAGGGTGCTGGTGTCCCCCACGTCCTGGCCCAGTTCCTGGGCTTTGAGGATGCGGCGGACGATCTTGCCGCTGCGGGTCTTGGGCAGGTCGGGCTTGAACTCGATGCTCTTGATGACCGCCACCGGGCCCAGCTCCTTGCGGATGTGGGTCTTGAGCTCCTTCACCAGGTCCTCGGCGCGGTCGTATTCGTCGCGCCAGCCGTCCTTGAGCACCACGAAGGCCTTGGCCACCTCGCCCTTTATGGCGTCGGGCACGCCGATGACCGCGCTCTCCACCACCCACTTGTGGGCGTTCAGGCCGCTCTCCATCTCCGCGTTGCCGACGCGGTGGCCCGCGATGTTCAAGACGTCGTCGGCCCGGCCCTGGATCCAGATGTAGCCGTCCTCGTCGCGCCGGGCCACGTCGCCGGCGTAGTACACCCCGCCGGGCACCTTGTCCCAGTACTGGGCCTTGTACCCCTCCGGGTCCTCCCACAGGCTGGTCATCATGGCCGGCCAGGGCTGCTTGAGCACCAGGAGCCCGCCCTTGCCGGGGGGCACGGGCTCGCCCTTCTCGTCCACGATGTCCGCCTCGATGCCGGGCAGGGGCTTGTTCACCGAGCCGGGCTTGAGCAGGGAGATGGGCAGGGGGGAGATCATCATCATGCCGGTCTCGGTCTGCCACCAAGTGTCCAGCACCGGGCACTCGGACCGGCCGATGTTCTTGTAGAACCACACCCAGGTCTCGGGGCTGATGCACTCGCCCACGCTGCCCAGGAGGCGCAGGGTGGAGAGGTCGTGCTTGCGCGGGTACTGCACCCCGAAGCGCATGAGCATGCGGATGAGCGTGGGCGCGGTGTAGAGGATGGTCACCCCGTAGCGGTCCACGATGTCCCAGAGCCGGTCGGCCTGGGGGTAGAGGGGGT
>DKEU01000219.1:0-178 GCA_002452635.1 Desulfovibrionaceae bacterium UBA6814
GTCATGCGCCAGTTGGTGGGGCAGGAGGCCAGGAACTCCACGAAGGAGAAGCCCAGGCCCTTTTCCTGGATCTCGAAGGCGTGGCGCACGGCCTTCTTGGCGCGGGTCACGTTCTTCACGGTGTCCACGGCCACCCGTTCGGAGTAGACCACCCCGCCCAGGGAGGCGATGATCTCGG
>DKEU01000219.1:222-6989 GCA_002452635.1 Desulfovibrionaceae bacterium UBA6814
TCTGGCCGCCGGTCATGCCGTAGACCGTGTTGTTCACGAAGATGATGGACACGCGCTCGCCGCGGTTGGCGCAGTGCATGATCTCGGCCATGCCGATGGAGGCTAGGTCGCCGTCGCCCTGGTAGGCGAAGACGAAGTTGTCGGGCCGGGCGCGCTTGACGCCGGTGGCCACGGCCGGGGCGCGGCCGTGGGGGGCCTCCACGCAGTCCACGTTCAGGTAGTTGTAGATGAAGACCGAGCAGCCGATGGCGCTGACGCAGATGGTCTTCTCCACTAGGCCCATGTCTTCGAGGCACTCGGCCACGATGCGGTGGGCGGTGCCGTGGTGGCAGCCCGGGCAGTAGTGCGTGGGCCGGTCCACCAGGACCTTGGGGATGGGGGCGATTTCGCGTTCCTTGAGCATGGCTAGCTCCCGAGGCTCTTGGCGATGGGCCCGAGGCTCTTGGTGATGGGCGTGATGAAGTCGTCCGGGCTGGGCAGGTCGCCGGGGTAGACGCAGTGGAAGTCCGAGTCGGCCAGGCCGCGCACGGCCAGGCGCACGTCCTCGACCATCTGGCCCAGGTTGTGCTCCACGGTGAGGAACCGCTTGCCCTGCTCGGCCAGGTCGCGCAGGGCCTGCGTGGGGAAGGGGAAGAGGGTGATGGGCCGGAACAGGCCGACCTTCTTGCCCTTGGCGCGCAGGGCGCGGATGGCGCTCTTGGCGATGCGGCCGATGGAGCCGAAGGCGCAGACCACCAGGTCCGCGTCCTCGACCTCGTAGGCCTCGTAGCGGATTTCCTTCTGCATGGCCTGGTACTTCTTCTGCAGGGCCTTGTTGTGGCCGGCCAGGGCCCCTTCCTCGAGGAACAGGGACTTGAGGAGCCGGCTGTCGCGGGCCTTGGCCCCGGTCAGGCACCAGGACTCGGCCTTGTCCTTGGGGGCCTTGGGCTTGCGCAGGGCCACGGGCTCCTTCATCTGGCCCAGGATGGCGTCGCCCAGGATCATGACCGGGTTGCGGTACTTGAAGGCCAGGTCGAAGGCCAGGGGCACGTGGTCATAGGCCTCCTGGCAGGTGGCCGGGGCCAGGACCAGCAGGTGGTAGTCGCCGTGGCCGCCGCCCTTGGTGGCCTGGAAGTAGTCGCCCTGGCTGGGGCCGATGTCGCCCAGGCCCGGGCCGCCGCGGCTCATGTTCACGATGACCGCGGGCAACTGGCTGCCGGCCATGTAGGAGATGGCCTCCTGCTTGAGGGAGATGCCCGGGCTGGAGGAGGAGGTCATGGCCCGGATGCCGCAGGCCGCGGCGCCCAGGAGCATGTTGGCCGCGGCCACCTCGCTCTCGGCCTGGACGAACTCGCCGCCGGCGTCGGGCAGGGCCTTGGACAGGAACTCCGGGATGTCGTTCTGGGGGGTGATGGGGTAGCCGAAGAAGCACCGGCACCCGGCAGCCAAGGCCCCGTGGCAGATGGCCTCGTTGCCCTTGACGAAGATGCGCTCGGATCCTTTGGGCATGGGGTTCCTCGCTCAGGCCTTGGCCTTGGACTTGGCCTTGGACTTGGCCGGCTTCTCCTCAACAAAGACCCGGATGGCGAAGTCGGGGCAGATGCGGGCGCAGGAAGCGCACCCGGTGCACTCCTGCATGCTCTGCGCCGGAACCTCGGCCACCTTGTACCCTTGCTGGTTGAAGCGGCCGGACTGGATGATGATGGACTTGGGACAGACGGTTGTGCACAGCAGGCACCCCTTGCACCGCTCGTCCCGGAACACGACTCTGGGCATACGGGCTCCTCGCTTAACGGATGAGCATGGCGTCGCCGTAGGAAAAGAAACGGAACCCGGCGGCCAGGGCCTTCCCATAGGCGCCCAGCACGGATTCCCGACCTGCCAGGGCAGAAACCATAATCAGGAGCGATGATTCTGGCAAATGGAAATTGGTCAGGAGGGTATCCACCACGTTGAACGGCGAGCCGGGCAGCAGGTAGATGTCGGTCCACCCGGCATAGGGCCCGATGCCCCCGGTGGCGGCAAAGGCCCCCTCCAGGGTGCGGGCCGAGGTGGTGCCCACCGCCACCACCGGCCGGCCCGAGGCCTTGGCCCGGGCCACGGCGGCCGCGGTTTCCTGGCCGATCTCGACGTATTCCGCGTGCATGCGGTGCTGGCGAACATCTGCGCAACGCACCGGACTGAAGGTGCCGTAGCCCACGTAGAGCGTGACCTCGGCCCACTGGAACCCCCGGTCGGCCAGCCGGGCGCGCAGCTCCGGGGTGAAGTGCAGCCCGGCCGTGGGCGCGGCCGCGGAGCCGGCCTTGGCCGGGTCGGCGTACACGGTCTGGTAGCGCTCGGCATCGGCCGGGGAGTCGGGCCGGCGGATGTACGGGGGCAGGGGCAGATGGCCCTGGCGCTCCAGGATGGCGGTGAGCGCCCCGCGCCAGGTGAGGCGCACCCGGGCCTGGCCGAACTCGCCCTTCTCCTCCACCGTGAGGCGCAGGTCCGGGCCGAATTCCACCGTGTCGCCCTTCTTGGGGGCCTTGGACGCGCGCAAGAGACCGTCGGCACGGGCGGTCCAGGACCCGTCGTCGCCGGGTTCCGCCGCCAGCAAGGGCGGCGGGGTGAGGAGCAGGAACTCCACCCTGCCGCCGCTGGGCTTGGCCCCGAAGAGCCGGGCCGGGACCACCCGGGAATTGTTGGCCACCAGGAGCGCACCCGGCGGGAGCAGGTCGGGCAGTTCGGCGAAACGCCGTTCCCGGGCCTGGCCCGTGGCCCGGTCCAGGACCATGAGCCGCGATGCGTCGCGGCGGTCCGCAGGCTGCTGGGCGATGCGGTCCTCGGGTAGATGGTAGGCGTAGCTCGAAAGGCGGTAGTCCACGGGAACCACGGGGTCCCCGGGGCCAAAGGCGGCGGTTTTCACGGCAGCGGCGTCCCTATCCTGTCCAGGTTCCTGAAATTGCAGTTTGCTCCATCCTCGGGTAAGGTCCCGCTGTTATCCAGCCAAGCCGCAACCCATGCGTTTTCCTCAAGGAGGAGTCATGCGTAAAATGTTTGCACCCCTGTTGGCAATGGCCCTGATCCTGGCCCTTGCGGCCTGCTCCACCCTGGAGAACAAGAGCTCCTCATCCTCCCCGGCCCCGGTATCCAAACAGTCGTCCATCGGCGCGTACCAGGATTTCGAGGACGTGCTTATCCCCAAGGATATGGATTTGCAGGATAAGTCCTCGTTCGTGATCCAGACCGTGAACTTCAAGTCCGGCATCCTGACCTACACCGGCCGGGTGGATCCCATCTCCCTGTCCAACTTCTTCGAGGCCAACATGGCCCAGGACAACTGGAAGCAACGCAGCAAGATGCGCTACCAGACCCGGACCCTGCTGGTGTTCGAGAAGCCCGACCGGGACTGCATCATCAACATCGAGGACAAGACCTTCAACACCCAGGTCGAGGTCATCGTGGCCCAGCGCCTGGTGAGCAGCGAGTCCACCGCGGCTCCCCGCTACGGCATCGAGCCCCCGGCGGCCAAGTCCCAGGGCCAGTCCCCGTTCGAGGAGAACCTGGCCAAGTAGCCGGGTTCCGTAAAGAAGCCAGGGACATGGACGCGCACCTCGCCTTTGCCGGTTACCTCGGCACCCGGCTGCACCTGGGAGTGACCGGGAGCATCGCAGCCTACAAGTCCCTGGAACTGCTCCGCATGCTTGCTTCGTCCGGCGCGGCGGTGGGGCTCACCCTCACCGCTGCGGCCCGGCAGTTCGTCACCCCCCTGGCCTTTTCCGCCCTGGGCGCGGACCCGGTGCACACCGACATGTTCGGCCCGGAGGCCGCCTCCTTTGGCCACCTGGAGCCCGGCCAGCACGCCAAGGCCCTGCTCATCGCCCCGGCCACGGCCACCATCCTGGCCAAGCTGGCCCACGGCCTGGCCGACGACATGCTCTCCTGCCAGGCCCTGGCCTTTCCCGGCCCCATCCTGGCGGCCCCGGCCATGAACCCCCGGCTCTGGGAGGCGGCCGCCACCTGCGAGAACGTGGCCACCCTGCTGCGCCGCGGCGTGCGGTTCATCGGCCCGGGCAGCGGGTCCATGGCCTGCGGCGAGACCGGGGAGGGGCGGCTGGCCGACCTCCGGCAAATTGCCTTGGAGACCTTGCGGGCCGTGACCTGCCAGGACATGGCCGGCCGCCGGGTGCTGGTGAGCCTGGGCCCCACCCAGGAGCCCTGGGACGGGGTGCGCATCTGGACCAACCGCTCTTCCGGCACCATGGGCGCGGCCCTGGCCGTGGCCGCCTGGCTGCGCGGAGCCTCCGTGATGGCGGTGTGCGGCCCCACGTCCCTGTGGCTGCCCGAGGGCATTGCCCGGGTCGACGTGGGCACTGCGCGCGAGATGTTCGACGCCTGCGTGGCGGCCTGGCCCGACGCCGACCTGGGCTGCCTGACCGCCGCGGTGTGCGACTACCGGCCGGAACCGCACGGCCCGGAAAAATTCAAGAAGACCCCGGGCGCGGCCACCGGCCCCACCTTGTCCCTGCTGGCCAACCCCGACATCCTGGCGCACCTGGGCTCGCACAAGAAGGCCGGGCAGCGGCTCATCGGCTTCGCTGCCGAGACCAGCGACCTGGAGGCCAATGCCCGGAGCAAGATGCAACGCAAGAACCTGGACCTGGTGGTGGCCAATCCGGTGAACGTGCCCGGGGCCGGCTTCGGCGCGGCCAACAACCAGGCTTTGGTGCTCGACGCCGCGGGCCGGGTGGAGGAATGGCCCAGCCTGGCCAAGACCGAAATGGCCTGGAGGATCTGGGAGTGGGTGCTGCATCTCTGCGCCTGAGCGAGCGCCTGCGTCCCTGGCATGCGGCCGGCCTGCGCTACCTGTTCCTCCCGGCGGCGCCGGCGGCGCCCGCGATGCCGGATGCATCTTTCCGGTCCACTGCTTATCAGGCCACGCCAGCCGTTGCTTCCCGTGAAACAGGAGAGGCTTGGTCCGGCCCCTGGAAGGCGTACCGCAAGAAGCTCGTGGTGCCCAGCCGCACGGTGTGGACCTATGCCGACCTGGGCCTGGACCTGGGCTCCAGCCCGGACCCCAACCGCCGAGACCTGTTTTCGCTCATCATCCACTTCCTGAAGTGGCCCAAGGGCTCGGTCACCTTCTGGCCCTGCGCGGCCGAGTCCCCGCAAGGCCTCGCGCCGGACCCGGACCGCTTCTGGCAGGGCGTGGCCGAATGCCGGGCCAAGACGGTCATCGTGTTCGGCCGCCGCGCCCTGGCCATGCTCTTCCCGGAAGAATCCTTCGCACCGCGCGTGTTCCATGCTAAGGGATTGTCCATAGTCGTGCAGCCCGGCCCATCGGATATGCTGCCGGACAACCGGACGGCCAAGAAAATCGTCTGGGACACCTTGCGCAATCTGCACATGGGCTGACGCTTTTACCCCGGCTGAAGGAGGCCCCATGCGCCGACTCGCCCTCGCCCTGCTCCTGATCCTGGCCGGAGTGGGCCTGTGCATGCTCCAGCCGGCCCAGTCCGCCGACTCGCCCTCCTCCTTCACGGTCCTCTCCGCGGAGATCACCGGCGCCATATCCCCGGCCCAGGTGGAGATGCTGCAGGACATCCTGCGCCAGGCCGGCGACGACCATGCGGACATGGTGCTCCTCCGCCTAGACACCCCGGGCGGGCTGGTCACCTCCATGCGGGAGATGGTGCAACTCATCCTGAACGCGCCCCTGCCCGTGGCCGTCTGGGTCGGTCCTCCGGGAGCTCGGGCCGCTTCGGCCGGGGTGTTCCTGGTGGCCGCCTCCTCGGTGGCGGCCATGAGCCCGCAGTCCACCATCGGCGCGGCCTCGCCCGTGGACATGGGCGGCAAGGACGTGGACTCCACCATGGCCGCCAAGGTGAAGAACGACATCATCTCCCTGGTGCGCGGCGTGGCCGAGGCCCGGGGCCGCAACGTGGACTGGTACGTCAAATCCGTGGAAGAGGCGGTCAGCATCACCGCTACCGAGGCGGTGCTGCTCAAGGTGGTGGACATCCTGGCCAAGGATCCCGCGGATCTCATGGAGCAGCTTGCGGTCAAGGGATTGGCGTGGCAGGGCAAGACCTTGCGCTTCTCGGCCCAGGACGTGCGGTTCGTGGAGTTCTCTCCGGGCATGCGACACGAGTTGCTCTCCTGGCTCCTGGACCCCCAGGTCGCCTACCTCCTGCTGTTGGGCGGCATGGCGGGCCTGTTCTTCGAGCTGACCACGCCCGGCGCCATCTTTCCCGGGGTGTTCGGCGGGCTGTGCCTGCTGCTCGGGCTCTATGCCATGTCCATATTGCCCACCAACGTGGCCGGGATCCTCCTCATCCTGTTCGGCCTGGTGCTGTTCGTGCTGGAGCTCAAGGTGGCCAGCTACGGCATGCTCAGCATTGCTGCCCTGGTGTCCCTGTTCATCGGCTCCACCATCCTGTTCCGCACCGAGGCGGGGGTGGCCGGCCTGCCCCTGTCCACCATCATTTCGGGTTTGGCAGGTTTCGTGCTCATTTTCGGCGGGGTGGCCTATCTGGTGACCCGGGCACAATTGCGCAAATCGCCCGTGGGCAGCGAGGCCATGGTGGGCCTGGTGGGAGAAGTGCGCTCCTGGTCCCGCGGCAAGGGCACGGTGTTTGTCAACGGCGAGACCTGGAACGCCCAAGGCCGCTCGGACCTGCGCGTGGCGCCGGGCGACCAGGTCCGCGTATCCGGGCTGGACGGGCTTACCCTGCACGTCGAAGCCATGGACACCGGACCGTCCGATCCTGACCTGACGTAATCCGCAACCACACGGAGGCCTCCATGTT
>DKEU01000039.1 GCA_002452635.1 Desulfovibrionaceae bacterium UBA6814
TGTGCCTGCTCTTTGCCCCGGCCCTGGCGCGGGGCCTGGCCGCGGCCCGGGACGAGGTGCGCCTGACCATGCTGGACACGGGCCAGAGCCAGGCCGTGCTGGTGGAGGCCCCGGGCGGGGTGCGGGTGCTGGTGGACGGGGGCGGGAGCCTGTCCCGCACCTTCGACCTGGGCCGGGCGGTCACCGGCCCGGCGCTCACCGCCAACCGGCCGCCGCGGCTGGACCTGGCGGTGCTCTCCCATCCGGACGCGGACCATGCCCAGGGCCTGGTGCACGTGCTCTCCCGTTTCCGGGTGGCCCGCTTTGCGCACAACGGCCGATTGCCCGAGGGCCGGCTGGGCGAGGAGTTCGCCGCGGCCCTGGATGCGTCCGGCCTGGCGCCGGAGGCCTGGGGCGCGGGCCAGGCGCACGCCCTGGCCCCGGATCTGGCCCTGGAGGTCCTGCACCCCGAACCAGGCGGCCGGGCCGGGGACAGCAACGACGCGTCCCTGGCCCTGCGGCTGGTGTGGCGCGGCCGGGACCTGGCCGTGTTGTGCGGGGACCTGGAGCGACCCGGATTGGCGGACCTGCTGGCGCGCGTCCCGGACCTGCGCGCCGAGGTCCTGGTCCTGCCCCACCACGGCGCGGATTCGTCCCTGCTGCCGGCCTTCTACGACCGGGTTGCGCCGCGCCTGGCCCTGGCCGCGGTCGGGGCGGGCAACGCCTACGGCTTCCCCGGGCCCGGGGTGCGGGCCGAGCTGGGCCGGCGGGGCATTCCCCTGTGGACCACCGGGGAGTCCGGGGCGCTCGGGGTGATCTTTCCGCCCCACGGCCCGGCCCGCATCGCCCCCCTGGCGCGGGAATGAAAAAAGCCCGGGCCTTGCGGCCCGGGCTTGCAGTGCCGGGTAAAAAAACTAGCCCACGGCCGCGGCCTGTTGCACCTGGGTGGTGAACTCCCGCACCCGCGCCTCGGCCAGGATGGCCGGGGGGTTGCGCAGCACTTCGAGCTGCTCCAGCCGGTCCAGGTACTTGTAGGCCAGCTTCACGTCGTTGCCGATGACGTTGCCCAGCTTGGCCAGGTCCTTGCGGGAATGGATGCCCACCCCGGAGCTCTGGTGGTGGATGCACTCCACCAGGCCGGTGTAGACCACCTGGTACCCGGCCAACCTGAGGTCCAGGTCGTGCGAGATGTCGTCGAGCTGGGAGGGCGAGAAGCGGATGTCGAAGCTGGGCAGCTCGACCAGGGCCTGGCGGGAGAACATGTGGCAGCAGCCCATGACATTGTCCGTGGGCCGCACGAAGTCGTACACGTTGTTGTCCACCTGGTTGTTGGGCGTGACCAGGCTGATCCGGACGAAGCCCGGCTTGGCCACGGCCACGCTGCGGAACAGGTACTGGTAGTGCCGGGGCTCCTCGGGGAAGAGCACCTTGCAGCCCGCCACGCCGAACTTGGGGGTGTTCTCGGCCAGGGTCAGGTAGTGGGACAGCCAGTTCCGGGGGATGTCCACGTCGTCGTCCAGGAAGGCGGTGTAGTCCGCCTCGCGGGTGGCGGGCTGGGCGATGAGCCAGTTGCGGGCCGCGGGCGCGCCCACGTTCACCGGCAGCTCGATGAGCTCCACCGGGTTGTTGGGGAACATCTCGTGGGCCCGGTGCGCCACCTCGCGGCTGTGGTCCGTGCAGCCGTTGAGCAGGATCTTGATGCCCGCCCCGCCGATGTCCGAGGCGGCCAGGCTCTGCAGGGTCCGGCCGAACATGTCGGCCTTGTTCCAGGTGTAGAGGTAGATGTTCACGCTGCGCTGGGCCAGCAGCCCCGGGTTCGGGGCAAAGGGCGAGGAGAGCTGCTCCAGGCGGCGGCGCACGGCGTCCTGCAGCGGGTCCAGGCGCAGGGAGGCGGCGTAGAGCCGGGCCGCCTTGGCCCGGTCGCCGGCCTTGACGAAGATCTCGGCCGCCAGGTTCAGGGTGAGCTCGTCCAGGGTCTTTTCGTCCAGGCGGGGCCAGAGAGCCAGGGCCTCCTCCACCTTGTTGACCCGGGCGTAGGCCTGGAACACCTTGCGGGTCCAGAACTCCTGGGCCGGGGCCGGGCAGGTGAAGCCGGCCAGCCAGTCCCCGGGGGCCTTGCCCTCGGCCGCGTCGATGCGCAGGAGCCGGTCCGCGGCCAGCACGTGGGCCGGTTGGCGGGCCAGCACCCGCAGGTAGCAGCGGCGGGCTTCGTCGGCCCGCGAGTTCATCCAGTTGGTGTCGCCGCGCTCCAGGTCCACGTTCTTGACCGACTCGATCTTCTCCAGGAAGGTGAGCAGGGCCGTAAGTTTCGGGTTCTTCATGAAATGCTGGGCCATGCCCAGCCCGTTCTTCTCGAAGGGCTCGACCTGGATGTACTTGCGCAGGAGATAGGCCAGGCAGGCCAGGGCCGGGGGGCTCTCGGTCAGGCGGGGATCCGAGGCCAGCCGGTTCAGGTAGACGGAAACCACCGCGGCATCCAGGAGGAAGTTGCCCACGTAGTTGTCCAGGTGGCGACAGACCTCTTCCAGGGACAGGTTCATCAACTCCGCGGGCAGGCCGCCCGGAGTCTGGACGTACATGGGCTCGACGTATTTTTCCTTCATGGTTGTCTCCATCCTGGATGTGGCTGGCGGTTCCTGACGCTCGGGTCTCCTGCGGCGCATCAAATGCAAAATGTTTGCCATTATAGTGTGGCAGTGTGGTTGCGTCCGGCCGGACGCCGCCGCGTCAGGGAGTTGACAAAAAAAAGAGCGGGCAGCCGCCGGGCCGCCCGCTCCATGCCGTGTTTCCAGGGGAACTAGAAGTCGAAGTTCAGTTCGTGGCGCAGGGCGTGGAGGGTCTTTTCCGACTCCTCGCGGGCGCGCCGGTTGCCGTCCTCCAGCAGGGCGGCCACCATTTCCGGGTTGGCGTCCAGCTCGGCGCGGCGGGCGTGGATGGGGCCGAGGAACTGCTCCAGGGAGGCCACCAGGGCCTTCTTGCAGTCCACGCAGCCCCAGGAGGCGTTGGTGCAGCCGGCCACGATCTCTTCGCACTTGTCCGCGCCGGTCATGAGCTTGTGGTAGGGGAATAGGTTGCAGATGTCCGGGTTGCCCGGGTCGGACTTGCGGGCCCGGTTGATGTCCGTGAGCATGCTCATGACCTTGGGCTTGACCGAGTCCAGGGGCTCGCACAGGCCGATGGCGTTGCCGTAGCTCTTGCTCATCTTGCGGCCGTCCAGGCCGGGCAGCTTGGATTCCGGGGTGAGCTTGGCCTGGGGCTCGGGGAAGAACTCGCCGTGCAGGAAGTTGAAGCGCCGCGCGATTTCCCGGGTGAACTCCAGGTGGGGGAGCTGGTCGTGGCCCACGGGCACGAAGGCCGGCTTGTAGATCAGGATGTCCGAGGCCATGAGCACGGGGTAGCCCAGGAAGCCGTAGGTGTTCAGGTCCTTGGCGTCCAATTGCTCCTTCATGTCCTTGTAGGTGGGGCAGCGCTCCAGCCAGCCCAGGGGGGTCATCATGGAGAGGATGAGGTGGAGCTCGGCGTGGGTCTTGACCGAGGACTGCTGGAAGATGGTGCAGCGCTTGGGATCCAGCCCGGCGGCCACCCAGTCCTTGACCAACTCCGGCACGAAGGCCTTGATGCGCTTGGGTTCTGCGTATTCCGTGGTCATGGCGTGCCAGTCGGCCACGAAGAAGAAGCAGTCGTAGTCGTCCTGGAGCTCGATCCAGTTGACCAGCACCCCGAAGTAGTGGCCCAGGTGCAGGGCGCCGGTGGGGCGCATGCCGGAGACGATGCGGTGGAGCGGAGCGGTCATGGGGTCCTCTAGGCTTGGGAAAGGATGGAGTTAATGAAGTGCAGCAGGGGCCGGAACAGGATTCCGAAGGCGCCGCTGGCCAGGAGCAGGATGAGGATGGCCATGCCCCAGCGCCCGAGGCGGGCGTAGCGGGCGGCCCAGGAGCGGGGCAGGAGCGCGGCGACGATGTTGCTGCCGTCCAGGGGCGGAATGGGCAGCAGGTTGAAGGCGCCGATGATGATGTTCACCGCCACCCCGTACATGGCCAGGGTGAAGAGCCATTCGTGGAAAAAGCTGAACAGGCCGGATTCCTCCACCGGGAGGCTCCCCAGGTACAGGTAGAGGGGATAGAGCAGGGCGGCCAGGAGGAAGTTGGCGGCCGCGCCCGCGGCCGAGACCACCAGCATGCCGGCCCGGAAGTGGCGGAAGCGGTGGGGGGTGATGGGTACCGGCTTGGCCCAGCCGAACACGAAGGGGGTGAACAGGGAGGTGAGCACGAAGACCAGGGTGCCGGCCTTGTCCAGGTGCCGGACCGGGTTCATGGTCAGGCGGCCGGCGTCGCGGGCCGTGGGGTCGCCGAAGGCCAGGGCGGCCAGCCCGTGCGCCACCTCGTGGCAGATGACCGCCAGCAGGAAGGGCACGGCCAGGACCGCGATCTTGAGCAGAGACTGGGACAGGTCGGGCATGAGAAGACAGCGGCTATCACGAACCGATGGCCGGGGCAAGCAACGCGGCCATCGCGGGAATTTCAACGCTCTGCTAGGGCTTCGCGAAGGCCAGGGCCACCTTGGCCTTGAGTTCGGTCAGGTCGGTGGACTTGACCACGTAGAAGTCCGCGGCAATGGACTTGAGGTCGTGCTGGAAGCTGTCGAAGGCGGTGCACAGGATCACCGGGATGTCGTCGTGGCGGGAGCGGATGGCCTGGAGCAGGTCCAGGCCGGAGCGGTTCTGGCCCAGCTTGATGTCCAGGATGACCACCGCGGGGTTCTCCCGGGCCACCACGTCCAGGATGGGCTCGGTGCCGTCGGAGGTGACCACGGTGTAGCCCGCGGCCTCCAGCTCCTCCTGGTAGAGCATGCGGATGTGCTTCTCGTCGTCCACCACCAATATCTTCTGATCGCTCATGGCGTACTCCGGCATTATGGCCCGTCCGGACGAAGCAGCCCGGCCCGCAAGGCTTTTATCTTCATGTACACAGAAAACCGGAAAGCCTCAATATGCGCCGGCGGATTGTCTTGCAGTTTGAAACCAGGCCGGCTAGGTAGGGGCGTGCCGATTTTTCCAAGGACGAAGCTATGATTACTGTGCGCATCACGCCCGGAGACCGGGTCCTGACCTTCGACCGGCTGAATACGGTCCTGCAACTCCTGAACAAGCTGGGGCTGGGCATGACCGACGCCCTGGTGGCGCGGGACGGGGTGCTGCTCACCCCGGACCGCAAGCTGCGGCGCGGGGACGAACTGACCGTCCGGGTCGTGGTGTCGCGGGGGTGAGGACATGAAGTGCAGCCGTTGCCGCGACCTGGCGGAAATCGCCCTGCCCAGCCACCACGCAGGGTTCTGCCGGCCGTGTTTTCTGGAGTATTTCTCCCGCCAGGTGGAAAAGGCCGTGCGCCACCACCGGATGTTCGGCCGGGGCGACCGCATCCTGGTGGCCCTGTCCGGGGGCAAGGACTCCCTGGCCCTGTTCCGGGAGCTGCGCCACCAGGGCTACGACGCCACCGGCCTGTTCGTGGACCTGGCCATCCCCGGCTCCTCGGACGCGGCGCGGGCCGTGGTGGAGGGGTTCTGCGCCTCCCTGGGCGCGCCGCTCCTGGTGGCGGACATGGCCGCCGAGGGCCTGCCCATTCCCCTGGTCAAGGCCAAGGTGAAACGGCCCATCTGCTCGGTGTGCGGCAAGGTGAAGCGGCACTACTTCAACCGCACGGCCCTGGAGCACGGGTTCACGGTGCTGGCCACCGGGCACAACCTGGACGACGAGGTGGGCCGGCTCTTTTCCAACGTGCTGCGCTGGGACGCGGCCTACCTGTCGGACACCGGGCCGGTGCTCCCCGCCGAGTCCGGGTTCGCCCGCAAGGTCAAGCCCCTGTGCCGGCTCACCGAATACGAGACCGCGGCCTACTGCTTCTTCCGGGACATCCCCCATCACGTGGCCGCCTGTCCCTATTCGGGCGGGGCCAGCTTCACGGTGCGCAAGCAGCTCATGAACGGGCTGGAAAAGGAGAGCCCGGGCAGCAAGCAGGCCTTTTACGAGGGCTTTTTGGAGCGGGCCCGGCACGCCTTCGCCGCCCTGGAGCAGGAAAAGGGCCAGGTTCTGGCCCCGTGCGTGGAGTGCGGCTGCCCCACCAGCGCCGAGCTGTGCGGGGTGTGCCGGCTGCGGCGGCAGGTGGGCGAGGGCGGCCAGGGATGAGTGTTTTTTTTACTTGCGCATCTTGATTCCCCTGTAGCTTTGCTGTACCTCAAGAGATGAAGCTGCAAGCCATTGCAGCCTCAACTTTGAACTTTAGTATCAGGGGGCTAGACATGACCAGGAAACTGCTCTGGGCCTTGGCCCTGATGTTCTGCTTGGCGGCGTTGTCCGGTTGCGCCACCCTGGGCGGCGACGATCCCGCCGAATACAGCAGCATCGCTGCGAACTTGGTGAGCGAGGAAGAGCCAGGCACCGTGACGGAACTGCATTCCGCTACCGTGCAGGCCCTCAAAAACCTCGAGCTGCCCATTTCCTTCAACGCCAAGGACAACCTGGTGGCGGTGATGGAGACCTTCATGTCCGACGGCAAGGCCGTGAGCATCCTCATCGAATACCGCTCCGCCGACGTGTGCAAGATTTCCATCGGCGGCGAGGAGCGCATCGACGAGTACAAGCTGCGCGGCATCATGGACGAGATCCGCCGCAACATGGAAGTCATCTAGCCCTTTCCCCGAGTTGCCCGGGCCCCGGTGCGACGACCTCGCGCCGGGGCCTTTTCACGCCATGCCGCCCCTGGTCTCCATCCTGCTCCCCACCTACAACGCCGCAGCCACCCTGCCGGCGGCCTTGGACAGCCTGCTGGCCCAGACCCTGGACGATTTCGAGGTGGTGGCCGTGGACGACGGGTCCACGGACGCCACCGCCCGGGTCCTGGCCGGATACGCCCGCCGCGACGGCCGGGTGCGGCCCCTGGCCATCCCGCACGCCGGCATCGTGCCGGCCCTGAACGCCGCCCTGGACGCGGCCCGGGGCGAGTTCCTGGCGCGCATGGACGCCGACGACCTGGCCCATCCCGAGCGGCTGTCCCGCCAGGCCGAGGCCCTGGCCCGGGAGCCCGACCTGGGCCTGGTGGCCTGCCGGGTGGACTTCGGCGGTTGCCGCGCCAGTTGCGCGGGCTACGCCAGGTACGTGGACTGGACCAACTCCCTGCTGAGCCCCGAAGAGATCAGCCTGAACCGTTTCGTGGAGTCGCCCCTGGCCCACCCCTCGGTCATGTACCGGGCCGCGGTGGCCCGGGAGCACGGCGGCTACCGCGACGGGGATTTTCCCGAGGACTACGAGCTGTGGCTGCGCTGGCTGGACGCCGGGGTGCGCATGCGCAAGCTGCCCCAGGCCCTGCTCACCTGGTCCGACTCCCCGGGCCGGCTGTCCCGGGTGGACGCGCGCTACGCATTCGGCGCGTTCTACGCCACCAAGGCCGGCTACCTGGCGCGCTGGCTGGCCCGGCACAACCCGCACCACTCGGAGGTGGTGGTGGCCGGGGCGGGCCGGGTCACCCGCAAGCGGGTGGAGTTGCTCACCGCGCACGGGGTGCGCATCGCCGCCTACCTGGACGTGGACCCGCGCAAGGTGGGGCACACGGTGCAGGGCCGGCCGGTGCTGCACCGGGACCAGGTCCCCGGGCCCGAGGAGTGCTTCGTGCTCTCCTGCGTGGCCAGCCACGGCGCGCGCGAGGACATCGCCGCCTTCCTGGAGGCGAGGGGATTCGTGCTGGGCGAGAGCTGGCTGCCGGCGGCTTAGCCGAGAGTAAGATTCTATATTCTTGGCTTTATGTTGTATCAGAGAGGAGTATTTTATCTAGAATTTTTTGCAGGCCATCATTTGCGTGCTTGCTATCTTCAATTAACGATAATTTAAGTTCGGGCGTCATGTTTATCGCATTAAAATATATTTGCGTAAGCGCATTAACAATATTTATCGCGTTATCGAGTAGTAATCTCATGCCCTCGAAAGTTGGTCTATCCGTTACTTGTTCGATATCATTATGAGCTATTTCCTTTGATCTTAACTTCCAAAGCTTACTAAAATGTTTGTCAAGAACTGGATTTTTAATTTTATCTGGGAAATAGGAACCCAGTGATTTAGATATATCTGTATTAATCTTTTTATCTATGACCGGGTCATTTGAATCTAAAATATAGTCATTTTTAAGATCGTATTTCTTTTCAATAAATTTATTAGCTGCGGCTTTATTGTATATATAGAGATCATTCTTATTTTTTCTTATAAAATTTGATATCTCAAAAAAAGTCTGTGAGGAATGCTTACTAGATTTTTCATACATTCTGCATAAACGTAGGCATAAAAAATCTAAAGAGTTTTTTTGAATTAAAGCGAAAAATTTGGCATATACTGAGTTGTTTATGGCTTGATGGTTATTCGCTATTTTTTCAAGAATGAAGTAGTTTGCATTATACAGTATGATATCTTTTGCAGGTCCCTGTAAGACGATACGCTCAAGCTGCTTATTAAAGTCTTTCATATGATGATCTGCAATCAATCATATATCAATAACAATAGGCCCCTTGGTCGGCCCGGCCCCGGAACCGCCGCCCGGGCCGCCGGCCGCGGGCTCGGCCGCGCCGGCGCGCTTGATGTAGCGCAGGAACTTGCGCGATGCCGAGAGGTTGGGATTGAGGGACAGGGACTTCTCCAGGGCCGAGATGGCCATGGGCAGGTCCTTTTTTTCGAAATAGGCCCGGGCGATGTTGTGCAGCAGGTTCTCGTCGTCCCCGGCCAGCTTGAGGGCGCGCAGGTAGTGCTTGAGGGCCAGGTCCAGGAGGCTCTGCTTGCGCAGCGACATCCCGAAGTCGTTGAACATGTGCTTGTGGGCGGGCACGAAGTCCGCCTCCACCTCGGCCAGGCGGCGGAAGATGTCCTCGGCCTTTTCCCGGTTGCCGCGCTTGAGATAGGTCAGCCCCAGGCCGAAGCTGGAGCGGGCGCTCTTCTCCACGTCCTCGGGGTTGCCGGTGAGGTCGAAGCCCTCCAGGCTGATCTCCACCTCGCCCCCGGCCTGGCGCTCCTTGAGCTCCTGCCAGGCCTCGGGTGAGGCCCGCCCGGTCTTGACGTAGAACTCCGGCTCGGGCTCGAAGCGCTCCAGCAGGTCTTCCAGCCGGATGACCCGCTTCTTGCCGATGGGAACCAGGTTCTCGTTGATGGGCTGGATTTCCGCCTGGTCGCCGTCCAGTTCGTTGACCAGCCAGTACTGCTTGGCCTTGGTGCGGCGCTGGGTGGTGCCGGCGCCGACCTTCTTGATCTCCAGGGTGGAGAATACCCCGGAAACCTTGGTGCTCTTGGGCGAGGCGTCGGCCATGGCCCTGCCCTCAGCAGATGGACTGCTTCTGCAGGCGCTGCACGATGCCGCCCCGCTTGAGCTTGTTCATGTAGTTGTCCGGCCCCAGCTTGAGCACGTCCTTCAGGTACTCCATGTTCTGGGCGATGGATTCGGAGTACAGGTCCCGGGGCAGGTCCCAGCGCTCCGCGAAGTGCGGGCCCATGAAGGCGTGCACCCCGCCCAGGATGCGCTCCTGCCGGTCGGTGGCCATGGCGTAGAAGCCGTGGGTGCGCTGCAGCAGGTCGAACATGGAGTCGTAGGGCAGTCCGGCCTCCTGGAACTCCAGGAACAGGAGCAGGAGCTTTTCCAGGTATTCCCGGTCCGCCATCTGGGCCAGCAGGTCGGCGGCGGCCAGGATCTGGCCGGCCAGGACCAGTTCCTCGTCAGGGAAGGGGATTTCCGAGAACTTCTGGCTCAGGTTGGTGCCGGCGATGATGTTCCCGATGTCCTGGATGTCCTCCGGGACGTAGCCGTTGTGCTGGAGGTAGTTCTCCACGAAGCTCACGCTGCGTTTCTCGTGGCCGATGGTGTACTTGGCCCCGGTGCCCACGGTGTCGTCCTCGGACTGGATGAGCCCCACGTCGTGGAACAGGGCGGCCAGGAGGCCCATCCGCATGGTGCGCTGCCCCACGCTGCGGCCGGAGGCGTGGGCCCCGTGCAGCAGCCGGGTCGTGGCCAGCACCACCTCCAGGGTGTGCTTGAGGTCGTGGTACTTGGTGTTGCTGGAGCGGTATCCGGGGAAGTCGCCGCGGAAGAGCCGCGCCGCATCGTCCATGGCCTCGTTCATGAACCCGAGGCTCATGTCCGGATGGGCCATGCGCACCGTGATCTTGACCTCGGCGAGCACGGCCTGCGGATCCGTGGTGTCCACGAAGTCGGAGAGCTTCACCGTGGCGTGGTCTATCTGTGCAGGGTCGAGCATGGTTCTGGTCGGTTTTCGGCGTGCGGCAGGCATGCCGATGACATTACCTTTTCCTAGCCAGATACATTGGAGAAGGCAATAGGGTGTCGTGCTTTAAATACGTTGTCCTGCTCAGCGGGATCCCAGGCTCCAGAGCACCATGAGGACCACGGCCAGGACCACCCCCAGGGCGAACCAGAAGATGCGGCGGGCCTTGAACCGGCCGGGCAGGCGGAATCCCTCCGGGGGCTCGGCCAGGAACGCCTCGGCCTCGGGATCGCCGGCCGGCGCCCCGCGGCGGGCCAGTTCCTCGGCCCGCGCCCGGGCGCGCAGTTCGTTGAGCGTGGGGTGGGCCCGCGGGGGCGGGGGGGGCGCCTGGGCATCCGCCTCGGACGGAGCGGGTTGCTCCGGGGCGGGCGGCGCCTCCGGCGGGGTCGCTTCCGGCGGGGTCGCTTCCGGGGGGGAGGCCAGGCGTTTGGCCGCCTCCCGGGCCACCTCGCCGGCCTCCAACTGGAGCAGGGCGCTACGGAAGAGGTCGCTGAGCAGGGCCAGGCGCGCGTAGCGGTCCTCGAAGCTGACCAGGCCGTGGGTGTAGCGGGCCGACGCCTTGGTGGCCTCCGGGCCCGCCGGGGAGAAGGTCACCGTGACCCGCCGGCCCAGGTTGAGCAGGGAGAAGGACGGCCGGGCCACCAGCAGGCCGTTGCCCGCGCTGGCCATGAGCACCGTGAGCCCCTGCCGCTCCATGGCCTGCTCCACGGCGTTGAAGACCCGTTGCGGGGCAAAGGCGAAGACCGCCGTGAGCGCGGTTTCCCGCGGCCCGTAGGCGGCTTCCTCCTGGCCGTAGCTGGGGGCGCTCTCCTTTGCCATGGGTCCTTCTTGGCAGATTGTCCGGGAAAATCAAGCCGCGTCCCGGGCCAGCAGGGTCCGGGCCAGGGATGCGAAGCGCCGGCACAGGTCCGGGTCCTTGCTCCCGTCCGGGGCCTCCAGGCCGGTGTGGGCGTCCACCCCGGCGGGCCGCACCGCGGCCATCGCGGCGGCCAGGTTGTCCGGGTTCAGGCCGCCGGCCAGGATCAGGGGCCGGCCTGCCTGTTCGGCCAGCATCCGGCTCACGGCCCAGTCGTGCACCCGGCCGGTGGCGCCGCAGGCCCCGCTGGCCGGGTCGAAGCTGTCGGTGATGAAGGCGTCCACGTGCGGGGCGAAGGCCCGGGCCAGGGGGAGCAGGCCGGCGTCCCGGCCCCGGCCCACCACCAGGCTCTTGATGAGGCCCAGGCCGGGGCGGGCCGCGCGCAGGGCCGCGGCGGCCCCGGGCTCCAGGTCGCCGTGCAGCTGCACCCAGCCCACTCCCAGGAACTCGCTCAGGCCGATGATCTCCGCGGGGTCGGCGAGATAGGTGACGAGCACCGCCCCCACCCCCGGGGGCAGCCCGGCGACGACCTCTCGCGCCTCGGCCTCGCCCAGGTCCGGGGCGTGCACCGGCAGGCGCAGGGGAAAGCCCAGGTGGGTGAAGCCCGCCGCCGCCAGCATGGCGGCCTCGGCCGCGTGGCGCACGCCGGCGGCCTGAATGAAGCAGGAGAAGGGCAGGGCCAGGCGGGGAGCGGCCATGTCAGCGTCCGGCCAGCCGGTCGGCGAAGGTCCCGGCGGCCTCGCCCCGGTCGGCGTGCTCCGCGCGCAGCCGCTCCACGTCCTGGTCGAACCGGGTGGTGAAGGCCGCGGCCACTTCCCCGGGCGGCTTGCGCGACAGGGCCAGGGGATCGAAGCCGGCCCAGGGCAGGGCCGGGGGCTCCGGCTCCAGGGTCTCGGCCTGGGCGAACGCGGCCTCGGCCTGGCCGTACTCGGCGTTGTCCATGGCGGCCAGGGCTCGGCCCAGGGCCTCCAGGGCGGCCTGCCCCAGCGGGTCGCCGGGCGTGGCCAGGTCCCCGGGCAGGCCGGGCCGGGCCGGCTCGCCCAGGTGGGCTGCCAAGAGCCGCGCGGCGCGGTCCGGCACGCGCAGGGGCACGAGTTCCCCGGCCGGGACCTCGGCAAAGAGGAGACGGCCCTCCCGGGGCAGGGGCGCGGCCACCTCTTCCTGCAGCGCCGCGGTCCGTTCGCGCTGTTCCAGGGTCCGGGCCGCGAGCTGCTCCACGCCCTTGGTCAGTTCGTCCCGGCGCTGGCGCAGGAATTCCGGGGTGGGGCGGTAGAGCCCCAGGAAGAGTTCGAAGGCCGTGCGCCGGTACTGGAGCTGCCGCTCGTGCACCTGCTCGATCTCCTGCTCCAGGGCCTTGAAGGAGGCCAGGGCGGCCTTGGCCTCCTCGGTGCGGCCGGCCTTGAGCAGGGCGCTGATCTCCTCGGCCCGGGGGCCGCGCTCGGCCAGCAGCCGGTCCAACTGTTCGGCCAGTTCCTGGTGGGCCAGGGCCGCCTCCAGGGCGTCCAGCTCCTTGCGCAGGGCGGCCAGCCCGCTTTCCAGCGAGGCCAACCGGCCCCGGGCCGCGGCCAGTTCCTCGGACAGGCGCGCGGTCCGGCCGTCCGGGCTCTCCACGCCCAACAGCCGCATGTCCAGGCGCACCCCGCCCGCAGCGCCCGGCTCCACCCGCCACTGCACCGCGTATTCCGCGCCCAGGCGGCGGGCCAGGTCCAGGGCCTCGGCCCAGCCCTGGTCCGGTCCGAAGCCGGCCTCGTCGAGAAAGGCCCGGATCCGCTCCCGGGGCACGGCGTTCACCCCGAAGTCCCGGCGCAGGGCGGCCACGGCCAGGTGGTGCAGGGCCTTGCCCCGCGGCCCCTGGGCCAGGTCCCCGGCCGGGGGCAGCAGGGCCACCCGCCCCAGGCGCATCCCGGGCCGTTCGCCCGAGCCGGAGCGTACGGCCTGGAGCCGGTATTCCAGCAGGGTCAGGCCGGCGGCCAGGCGGCGGAAGGTGGGGCCCAGCTCCTCCAGGGCCGGGGAGAACTCCTCCCAGAACGCGGCCGCCAGGTCGGGCCGGCCGGCCATCCACTGGGACAGGCCCAGGAGGAGGCCGGCCCGGGCGTGGCCGGGCCGCAGTTCGAGCAGGGACTCGCAGCGCCGGGCCGCGGCCTCGTACTGGCCGTCCGCGTAGTATTTCCCGGCCAGTCGCTCCAGGTGCAGGGGCGAGCCCGAGGACTCCGCGGGCCGCGCGTCGTCGCGCCAGGTGGCGGCCGGGGCCTGTCGCTCCCCGCAGGCCGGGAGCAGGCCCAGGCAACACAGGAGGCTGATGAGAAGGGCGTACCGCATGGCGGACTTGTCTAGCAGACCCGCGGGCTCAGCGCCACCTGGGGGGCAGGCCCGCCAGGGGGCCGCAGTAGGCGGCGCGGCCGGATTCCAGGGCCAGGGCGTGGGTCAGGCAGCCGGGCAGGTCGCCGGGCCGGTGGGACACGCAGACCAGGCCCACGCCCGCGGAAAAGAGCCGGTCCAGGGTGCGCAGGAACTCCTCCCGGGCCGGGGCGTCCAGGCCCGCGGCGGCCTCGTCCAGGAGCAGGAGCCGGGGCTCGTGCACCAGGGCCCGGGCCACCAGCAGGCGGCGGAGCTGGCCGTAGGACAGGGAGCGGATGGGCCGCTCCTCCAAGCCGTCCAGCCCGATGCGGGCCAGGGCCCGGCGCGCGGCCGCGGTCTGCTGCGGGCTGGGCGCGTCGTACCGGCCCATGCTCCAGGAAAAGCCCGAGAGCACCAGGTCCAGGGCGGGCACGTCATGGGCGTAGCCGGCCTGCAGTTCGGGCGAGACCAGGCCCAGGTCGCGGCGCACCTCCCACACGTCCCGCGGGCCGGTGCGGCCGAACCAGGACACCCGGCCCCCGGGCTGGGGCCAGAGTTCGGCGGTGAGCAGGGAGAGCAGGGTGCTCTTGCCCGCGCCGTTGTCGCCCAGCACCGCCCAGGCCTGGCCCGGCGCGATGGTCCAGTCCAGGCCGCGCAGCACCGTGCGGCCGCCGCGCACCACGTCGGCCGCCTCCACCTTGGCCAGGAAGGCCGGGGCGGGGCCGGGGGGCCGGCGCGGGGCGTCCTGCGCCGGGGCCGTGTCCGCGGCGCGGGGCAGAAGCTCCCGGGCGTGGCCCCGGGCGGCGATGCGGCCGTCCTCTAAAAATATTCCCTCGGCCACGCAGGCCGGCAGGTCCTCGCCGCGGTGGGCCGCCACCACCAGGGTCGCGCCCTGGTGCGCCGCGGCCTCCAGAGCGGCCAACACCCCGGGCCGGGAGCCCCGGTCCAGGCCGTCCAGGGCCTCGTCCAGGAGCAGGACCCCGGGCCGGGCGGCTAGGGCCCGGGCCACCAGCACCCGGCGCAGCTCGCCCCGGGACAGGCCGGCCACGGAGCGGCCGGCCAGGCGCCCGGCCGCGGCGGCCTCCAGGGCCTTCCGGCCTGCGGCCAGCTCGGGCTCGGTGAACTCGCGGTAGGGCAGGAACACGCCCAGGGGGCCGGTGCAGGCCACCTCCAGGCCGGTGAGGTCCACCCCCCGCCGCTGGTAGGCGTCCTGCTGTTCCGCTGACACCAGGAGCAGGGGCCGGGCCGCGGGCTTCACCACCCGGCGGCCGGCCCGCACCCGGCCGGAATCGGGGTCCATGGACTGGGCGGGGTGGACCTCGCCCAGGAGGAGGCGCAGCAGGGTGCTCTTGCCCGCGCCGTTG
>DKEU01000253.1:0-3186 GCA_002452635.1 Desulfovibrionaceae bacterium UBA6814
CCGGCCAGGGCCTGGAACAGGGCGTTGTGCTCGCTGTCCACGGGCAGGATGCACCCGCCCGAGGCGGCGCAGGCCCGGCGGAACAGGTCCCCGGCCAGGACCAGGGCCTCCTTGTTGGCCAGGGCGATGCGCTTGCCCGCGGAAGCGGCGGCCAGGGCCGGGGGCAGGCCGGCCGCGCCCACCTGGGCGGCCAGCACCATGTCCGCCTCGGCCAGGGTGGCGAGCTGCACGTAGGCGTCCGGCCCGACCAGAACCTCCGGGGCGTAGCCCGCGGGCAGCAGGGAGCGCAGCTCGGCGGCCACGGCATCGTCCAGCACCGCCAACAGCGGCGGCCGGAACTGCGCGGCCTGTTCGGCCAGGCGGGCGGCGTTGCGCGCCCCGGCCAGGGCCAGCACCGTGAAGCGCTCGGGGTTGTCCGCCACCACCTTGAGGGCGCTCACGCCGATGGAGCCGGTGGAGCCGAGCAACACCAGGCGGCGGGGAAAATCGGCCGCAGTGGGCAGGCTGGAGATGTAGGCGGTCACTGGGTGGATGGTCTCATGTCTCGGAATTGGCGCAATGTACGCCCTTCGCAAAGGCCCGGCAAGCGCGGGGGCCGGCTACCGGACGAAAAAGCCGAACAAGGCGTCTAACCCGGCGTAGACGGGTATGGCCAGGAGCAGGCTGTCGATGCGGTCCAGGATGCCGCCGTGGCCCGGCAGGATCGTGCCCGAGTCCTTGACCCCCAGGCGGCGCTTGAGCGCGGACTCGAAGAAGTCCCCGAACTGGGCCGCCAGGTTGAGGGCCGCGCCCAGGAGCACCCACATCCACCAGGGCCGGCCCGCGCCCGCCCCGCCCAGCCAGAACTCGTCCAGGAAGTCCATGACCAGGCACAGGAACACGGTGGCGGCCATGCCGCCCAGGCTGCCCGCCCAGGTCTTCTTGGGGCTCACCTCGGGCCAGACCTTGGGCCCGCCCACCAGGGAGCCGGCGTAGTACGCGCCCACGTCCGCGGCGATGACCGCCAGGAGCACCAGGATGACCTCGATGGCCTTCATGCGGGTCACGAAGGACAAGAGCAGCGGCAAGTAGAGCAGCCCGGCCACGAACACCCCGGACAGGGGGTAGCCCGTGTCGTCGGGCAGGGGGGGCGGGGGCGTCTCCTCCTGGTCGGCGCAGTCCTTGGCGCAGGCTGCGTAGCGCAGGAGAAAGCGCAGGTTGGCCACCCAGTGGCCGGCGATGATGGCCGCCAGGATGCCCCAGGGATTGCCCGCCCGGGCCGCGGTGAGGATGGTGAGGCCCAGGAGCAGGCCCGCCACCTTGTAGCCGGTGAAGCGCTCCTTCCAGAACAGGGTGTAGAACTCCCACAGCCCCAGGCAGGACACCGCGGCCAACACCGCGAACTCGAACACCCCCCGCACGCTGACCGCGGCGGCCAGGATGGGCAGGAGCACCAGGGCGGTGAGGATGCGCTGTTTGTGGGACGGGTTCATGCGGCGGTCCGGTTCAGGGGGAAGTACCCGGTTGGCCGCCCGAGCGCAAGGCTGCGCCTACTCCGCAGCCCCGAAGCGGCGGCCGCGGGCCGCGAATTCGGCCAGGGCTTTGTGGAGTTCTTCCTTGCCGAAGTCCGGCCAGTGGATGTCCGTGAAGTAGAACTCCGCGTAGGCCGCCTGCCAGAGCAGGAAGTTGGAGAGCCGCAGCTCCCCGGAGGTGCGGATGATGAGGTCCGGGTCGGGCTGGCCCACGGTGTAGAGCCTGGCGGACATGGCCTCCTCGGTGAGGGCCGCGGGGTCCGCGCCCTCGGCCAGGAGGGTCCTGCAGGCGCGCAGTATCTCGTCCCGGCCCGAGTAGTTGAGGGCCAGGTTGAGCACCATGCTCGTGCAGGACGCGCTCTTCTTGAGGGCGTGGCGGATGGCGGTGCGGGTGGCCATGGGCAGCTCGTCCAGCTCGCCCAGGATGTTCAGCCGGATGTCCTGCTCCACCATGGAGGAGAGCTCCCGGTTCAGGAACCGGACCAGGAGGTCGAACAGGAAACCCACCTCGTCCTTGGGCCGCCGCCAGTTCTCCTTGGAGAAGGTGTAGAGGGTCACGTGGCCGATGCCCAGGGCGCGGCACTCGGTGATCAGGGCCTTGGCCGCCTCGGTGCCCGCGGCGTGGCCGTCGGACCGGGACAGGCCCCGGGCCTTGGCCCAGCGGCCGTTGCCGTCCATGATCACCGCCAGGTGGCGGGGCAGGACCTCGAAGGAAGGCTTCTCGTCGCTCATAGGCGCTGTTTCCGCGGCGCAGACCCCGCACACCAGAAACCTGGAGACGAAGTCCGCTCCCGCAGGCCGCTCAGCACAGCCTGCGCTGTATAAGGGCTTCTAGCGCCATGCGGCGCAAGAATCCCTAAAAACCGCGAGGGCAAGGCGCGAGTACTCGCCGGGGCCGAAGCGTATTCAAGCATACGTGAGGGTCCGGCGGGGACGAGCAACGCGGCCATCGCGGGATTTGGGGCGGCCTGCTAGATCTCCATGATCTCCTTTTCCTTGGCCGCCAGGGCGGCGTCGGCCTTGCCGATCATGGAGTCGGTGAGCTTCTGCACCTCGTCCTGGCCGCGGCGCTGGTCGTCCTCGGTGATGTCCTTGTCCTTGGCCTTCTTCTTGAGGCTCTCGTTGGCGTCCCGGCGCACGTTGCGGATGGCCACCCGGGCCTCCTCGGTGTAGCGCTTGGCCACCTTGGCCAGGTCCTTGCGGCGCTCCTCGGTCAGCGACGGGATGCTGATGCGGATGATCTTGCCGTCGTTCACCGGGTTCAGGCCCAGGTCCGACTTCTGGATGGCCTTCTCCACCGCGGAGAAGGCGTTGCGGTCCCAGGGCTGGATGGCGATGGTCCGGCTGTCGGGCACCGACACCGAGGCGATCTGCTGCAGGGGGGTGGGGGTGCCGTAGTACTCCACCGAGAGGTCCTCCACCAGGGAGGTGGAGGCCCGGCCGGTGCGCAGCCTGCTGAACTCCCGGTCCAGGGACTCCAGGGCCTTGGCCATCCGTGATTTGCAGTCGTCGAGCACGCTTTGCATGGCTAGTCTCCTCCTTGCACGATGGTGCCCACGTCCTCGCCCAGGAGCACCTTCTTGATGTTGCCCGCGGTGAAGAGGTTGAAGACCACGATTGGCTGGTTGTTGTCCATAGCCAGGGAGGTGGCCGTGGCGTCCATCACCGCCAGCCG
>DKEU01000253.1:3240-3507 GCA_002452635.1 Desulfovibrionaceae bacterium UBA6814
TCCACCTTGGTGGCCTTGAGGATGGCCTGGGTGTGCAGCTCGGCCGCGCGCAGGGCCGCGGCGGTGTCGGTGGTGAAGTAGGGGTTGCCGGTGCCCGCGGCGCAGATGACCACCCGCCCCTTCTCCAGGTGGCGCACCGCGCGGCGGCGGATGTAGGGCTCGCACACCTCGCGCATGGAGATGGCGCTCATGACCCGGGTCTGGATGCCCTGCTTCTCCAGGCCGTCCTGGACCGCCAGGGAGTTCATGACCGTGGCCAGCATGCCC
>DKEU01000253.1:3540-3778 GCA_002452635.1 Desulfovibrionaceae bacterium UBA6814
CGCCGATGACCAGGGCCACCTCGGCCCCCAGGCGCACCACCTCGGCGATCTCGGCGCAGAACCCGGACACGGTGCCCGGGTCGATGCCGTAGGGCTCGGACCCGGCCAGGGCCTCGCCGGAGAGCTTGAGCAGCACGCGGGTATAGCGAAGCGCCATGGGGCCTCCTGGGCTTGCGGTTGCACTAAAAAAAACGGGCCTTGCGGCCCGTTGCGTTCCCTTGCGGGCCTATTCCTCGGC
>DKEU01000274.1 GCA_002452635.1 Desulfovibrionaceae bacterium UBA6814
ATCTTCGCCGGCGCGGTGCACGACTACTTCTCGGGCATGCTCTCCATCCGCAACCGCGGCGAGTCCATCCCCGACGTGGTGGGCTATGAACTCGGCAACGCCTTCAAGCAGTTCATGCGCGGCTTCTCCATCGTCCTGCTGCTGTTGGTGGGCGTGGTCTTCGTGCTCGGCCCGGCCAAGCTCCTGGCCCAGCTCTCCGGCCTGGCCACCCCCTACTGGGTCGCCATCGTCTTCGGCTACTACTTCGTGGCCACCCTGCTGCCCATCGACAAGATCATCGGCCGGCTCTACCCGGTGTTCGGCGCCATCCTGATGTTCATGGCCGTGGGCCTGACCCTGGCCATCATGACCCAGGGCTACGACATCGTCCCGACCTTCACCCTGGACAACCTGCATCCCAAGGGCCTGCCCCTGTGGCCGCTCATGTTCATCACCATCGCCTGCGGCGCCATCAGCGGCTTCCACTCCACCCAGTCCCCGCTCATGGCCCGCTGCGTCACCTGCGAGGACCAGGGACGGCCGGTGTTCTACGGCGCCATGGTGGGCGAGGGCATCATCGCCCTCATCTGGGCCATGCTGGGCATGAGCTTCTACCACAATCCCGGCGAGCTGCAGGCGGCCCTGGCCGCGGGCGGCCCGGCCGGCGTGGTGAACCAGATCTCCACCACCCTGCTCGGCACCGGGTTCGGCGGAACCCTGGCCATCCTGGGCGTGGTGGTGCTGCCCATCACCTCGGGCGACACCGCCTTCCGCAGCGCGCGGCTCATCATCGCGGACTTCATGAAGCTGTCCCAGAAGGAGCCGGTCAAGCGCCTGTACATCTCCATCCCGCTGTTCGTGGTGGGCTTCATCATCACCAAGCTCGAATTCGGCGTGATCTGGCGCTACTTCGGCTGGGCCAACCAGACCCTGGCCGCGGTGGTGCTGTGGACCGCCGCCGCGTACATGATCAAGCGCGGCAAGCTGCACTGGATCGCCACCATCCCGGCCACCTTCATGACCGCGGTGACCATCACCTACATCGCCTACGAGAAGATCGGCTTCCAGATGCCCATCGAGATCGCCACCTGGGTGGGCATCGCCGTGGCCGCGGGCTCGCTGGTGTGGTTCTTCCTCACCTTCCGCTCCTCCCGCGTCCAGCAGATGACCGTGACCGACTAACCCCGGCCCGAACCGCAACCCAAGGGCCCGCCCCCTCCCGGGGACGGGCCCTTCTTCGTGCATTCTATCCCGAGAAACCCACCATCCGTCGGGGAAAAACGACGTCCCGCCCCGGCCTCCTTCCCACACCCTATCTCCATTATTAGATAGGGCGCAAAAGGAGGGTAGGTCCATGCTCTATTTCATCCTGGCTGTGGCCGCGCTCCTGGGCGGCTACTTCGTGTACGGCGGCTTCGTGGCCCGGGTCTTCGGCGTGGATGAGAACCGCGCCACGCCGGCCATGCGCATGGCCGACGGGGTGGACTACGTGTCCATGCCGACCTGGAAGGTCTACCTGGTGCAACTTCTCAACATCGCGGGGCTCGGCCCCATCTTCGGCCCCATCCTGGGCGCGCTCTACGGCCCGGCGGCCCTCTTGTGGATCGTGCTGGGCACCATCTTCGCCGGCGCGGTGCACGACTTCTTCTCGGGCATGATGAGCGTGCGCTACGACGGCCTATCCATCCCGGACGTGGTGGGCAAGGACCTGGGCAACGGCATGAAGCAGTTCATGCGCGGGTTCTCCATCGTGCTCCTGGTCCTGGTGGGCGTGGTCTTCGTGCTCGGCCCGGCCAAGCTCATGGCCGTGCTGACCCCCGAGGCCCTGGACTCCACCTTCTGGAGCGTGGTGATCTTCTGCTACTACGTGCTGGCCACCATGATGCCCATCGACAAGATCATCGGCCGCGTCTACCCCGTGTTCGCGGCCATCCTGCTCTTCATGGCCGTGGGCCTCATGACCGCCCTGGTGGTGCAGGGCTACAACATCCTGCCCTATGACCAGTTCTTCACCAACCTGCACCCCAAGGCCCTGCCCCTGTGGCCGCTCATGTTCATCACCATCGCCTGCGGCGCCATCAGTGGCTTCCACTCCACCCAGTCCCCCCTCATGGCCCGGTGCCTCACCTCGGAGAAGCACGGCCAGTTCGTGTTCTACGGCGGCATGGTGGGCGAGGGCATCATCGCCCTCATCTGGGCCACCCTGGGCATGAGCTTCTACCCGGACATGGCCGCCCTTAACGGGGTCATCGCCGCGGGCAGCCCGTCCCTGGTGGTCAAGGAGGTGTCCATGGGCCTGCTCGGCGGGTTCGGCGGGGCGCTGGCCATCATCGGCGTGGTCATCCTGCCGGTGACCTCGGGCGACACCGCCTTCCGCGGCGCCCGGCTCATCGTCGCCGACTTCCTGGGCATTCCCCAGAAGGAGATCAGCAAGCGGCTCATGATCAGCGTGCCCCTGTTCGCCGTGGGCCTGGCCCTGTGCCTGGTGGACTTCAACGTGATCTGGCGCTACTTCGCCTGGTCGAACCAGTCCCTGGCCACCGTGGTGCTCTGGAGCGCGGCCGCCTACATGATCAAGCGCAACAAGCCGCACTGGATCGCCACCCTGCCGGCCATCTTCATGACCGCCATGTGCGTGACCTACATCGCCAACGCCAAGATCGGCCTGAACCTGCCCATGGACATCTCCACCTGGGTGGGCGTGGCCTCGGCTGCGGCGGCCACCGTGGCCTTCTTCACCGTGTTCCGGCCCTCCCGCCTGGCCAGCATGGCCCCGCAAACCTAGCCGGAAGCCCGTCCTGAACCAATGAAAAGGGCCCGCCCCCGCAGGGGGGCGGGCCCTCGCCGTGTTTAAACTGGCTCAACCGCGGTCGCGCACGTCGTTGCGCCAGGCGTTGAGCGGGGCGCAGCAGCCCTCGCCCACGAACTGCTCGGCCCGGACCACGGCCCCCAGCTCGGGGTCCCGGACCAGGCCGCACAGGTAGCGTCCCTGCTCCGCGTCCCAGGTCAGGGCCGGGCAACGGCCCACGTACCCGTAGCGCCGGTGCGAGGTCTCGCACGGATTGTCCAGGCAGCACCAGCCGCAGCCCACGCAGGGAAGGGAACCCATCGCGACTCGCCTCGTTTCACGCGCCGCGGCATGCGGCGCGCCGGCCCACGCTACTCCCCTGGCCGGGAAGCGCAACCTCTCAATTGGTCCGGTAGTCCGCGGCGTACACCTCCACGCCCAGCTCCCTGGCCCGCTCCATGAACTCCTCCAGGAGCTGGGTCACCGCAGGCTGGCGGCGTTCGCTGTAGAGCATGAACAGCGAGGCCATGCGCTGGCGATGGCGCAGGGTCTCGTGCCGCTCCAGGGACTCGTGGCTGGATGCCGCCCGCAGGTCCTCCAGGGCCCGGCCCAGGTCCGGGTAGCGCTGCTCCGGGTCCCGGGCGCAGCAGGTGAGGATGAAGCGGCGCAGGGCCTCGGGCAGGTCCGGGACCTCCAGGCCGGGATCGGGCACGTCCTGCTCCCGGTGCAGCTCCATGACCCGGATCTGGTCCTCCTCGGGGAAGGGCAGGTGGCCGGTCACCATCTCGTAGGCCATGATGCCCAGGGAGTACATGTCCGCGCGGTGGTCCACCGGCTTCCGGGCGATCTGCTCGGGCGGGACGTACCACGGCGTGCCCGCCACGTTCAGGTCCTCCATGCCCGCGGCGCAGGCCAGGCCGAAGTCCAGGATCTTCACGTGGTCGCCGGACTGCACGAAGATGTTGTCGGGCTTGACGTCCCGGTGCACGATGCCCTTGCCGTGGGCGTACTCCAGGCCCGCGGCCACCTGGACCAGGTAGTCCAGGGCCAGCTCCGGCGAGAGCCGCCCCCGGGACTTGAGCAGGGACTTGAGGCTCATGCCCTCCAGGTACTCCATGACGATGAACACCGTCTTGTAGAGCTCCTCGATGTCCATGACCCGGACGATGTTGGGATGGTTGAGCCGGGCGATGGTGGAGGCCTCCTGGCGGAAGCGGGTCAGGAACTCGGGCTCCATGGCCATGTCGTGCTTCAGCATCTTGATGGCCACGTCCAGGGGCAGGCTCTTGTGCCTGCCCCGGTAGACCGTGCTCCAGCCTCCCACGCCCTGCTTCTGCTTGATGATGTAGCGGCCCACCTCCCGGTCCGCGGTGACCGGGGACTCGTCGAACCGCTTGGTCACAAGTTCGGTGAGGAACAGCCGCAGGTCGGGCTGGAGCCTGGCCATCTCCTCGAAGCGGACCTTGTCCAGGGCCCACACCTCCATGGGGGTCAGGGCCTCCACGTTGGCCAGGCGCGGCTCGCCGGTGAGCACCGCCATCTCGCCCACCACGTCCCCCGGCCCCAGGCTGGCCACCTGGTGCACCTCGCCGTTCTGGGCCACCTGGACCTCGCAGCGGCCGCGGTGGATGAGATACAGGGTGTCGCCCGCGCCGCCCTGCTCCACCAGAAGCTCACCGGGCTCCAGCCGTCGGCGCTCCAGGCAGCCCAGCAGATTGCAGGCCGCGGTGCGGGGGATGGCCTGGAGCAGGGAGGAGCCGAGCAGGAAGCCCAGGTCGCGGGGCTCGGGACGCCCCTCTCCGGCGGGCAGGGAGATGCCCTCCAGGCCCTCGGGTTCCCCGCCCCGGAAGGACAGGCCCCAGAGCGTGACCTCGCGCTCCCGGTCCGCCCGGGCCCAGACCACCTCGCCCCGGAATCCCCTCCAGGACTCGCCGTCCGGGGCCGGGAGAAAGACCAGCGTGCTCTGGCCCTTCTCCATCCCGGTGGGTGAGCGCAAGAGGGCCCCCTGCTCGCTGAAGTTGAGCACCTCCACGTAGGCCAGGGGCGGCGACTGCTCCGGCCCCTCGTCGTAGCGTACGATGCCCACGCTGGAGCCCTGCGGGGCCAGGCGGGGATTCTTCCTGCGGTTGTCCTCGTCCATGTCCGACCTCCCCTGGTCTGCCCGGACGGGCATAAAGGCGAAAACCATGGCATGGCGCAACGCCGAGGCCCGGCGCGCGGGAAAGCAGGGACCGGGCCGGCCCCTTTCCCTGGTTCCTGCCTATCCAACAGCAGGGGAAGTTTCAAGAAAAACCGGGGTTTTCCAGCCCCCTTCCCCGGCGAAGCCGCTGCCTGGGCCTACTGCTTGTCCGTGGCCCGGGTCAGCTCGGTCACGTTGGACTTGGTGAAGAACCCGTCGAAGCCTGCGTAGCGCTGGATGTACTCGTGCACCAGGAAGGTGGTGGGGAAGGTCTCGGTGAAGGTCTGGTGCAGGCCGTCGTCGGGCCCTCCCACCAACTCGATGAGGAACCGCATGCCGTCGGCCTTGAGGTGGGCGAACACGTCCTCGATTTCCACGCAGCGGAAGGCGGTGTGGTGCACCCGGCGGCCGTAGTTCACGATGAACTTCTCGGTGGGGCCGCTGACCTCGTAGTTCACGAAGGGCTCGATGCCCGAGGTGAAGACCTGGGCGTAGTCGTCCATGGTGAGCCGGGCCACGCTGGTGATGGAGTTCAGGCTGGTCACGTGCACCGCGAACGCGAAGTCGTAGCCCGTGAGCTCCATGAACTCCAGGATGGCCGCGTCCCGGTCCTGGGCCGTGACCCGGGTGGCGGAGTGGTCCAGCTCGAACACGTTCTTGAGGTACGGCTTGTCCGGCTTGGTGAACGCCCANNACGCCAGTCCCCCTCCTTGTGCTTCCACTGGATGAAGCCCAGGGAGTTGCCGGTGTAGGGCGAGGGCGGGGTCTGGATGTAGAGGTAGGTGCCGGCGTCCACCAGGCCGTCGGTGGCGAAGTGCACCCCGCGGGCCTTCTGGATGGCCACGTAGCGCATGAGGTCGCGGCACTTGTAGACAAAGGTCTCCAGCCGGGCGTCGGGCTTGGCCTCGGTCTTGGGCCGCACGTTGAAGTGGCGGTGCGGGTTGGTCTCGGCCGTGCGGCGGGAGGTGACCAGGAAGTCCGCGCACCCGTCCTGCTTGAGCAACGCCACCTGGCGCTTGGGCGTGGCGTAGGCGCAGTCGAAGCCAAGCCCGGTCCAGTCCAGGAACTGGTGCGCCGCGGCCGGCTCGTCGCCGGGCTCCACGTTCACGATCACCGCCTCCAGCCCGCCCACCAGGCCCTCCAGCCCGGCCTTCTTGCGCGAGGCCTGGACCTTGTCCACGCCCTCCAGCAGCTTGGTGTCGTCATTCTTGAACTGAGCGGCCATATCGGTATCTCCCTTGGGGTTGTGTCGATTATTCCACGCCCAGAGCGCGGGCGGTGAGGTGCTTGCGGCCGGCGGCCTGGAGGATGCCGGCCATGGCGTCCCTGTTGGACAGGCCGCTGGCCGCCAGTTCCTCCAGATACGCGGCCAGGCGGGCGTCCTCGGCCAGGTAGGCGCGGGCCACCTTGCCCACGTCGCCGATCTCGGCCATGCGGGCGAGCCAGCCCACGCCCTCGTTGTACACGATGCGCGACGCTATGGACGCGGCCAGGAGCGCCAGCAGGTAGCCCCGGGGCACCCGCTCCACGAGCCGGTCGGCGTAGCGCTGGGCCAGCACCGGCGGGCAGTAGGCCAGGAGCACCCCGTACAGCGCCGGGTCCTGTTGGATGTCGGCCGCGCTGGCCACGTCCCGCGCCAGGCGCTCGTGCAGCAGGTCGGCCAGCGTGTTGATCTCCTTGGAGAGCTCCACGGTGATGGCGGTGAGGGGACGGCAGCCGCCCTGGGCCTTGTACTCCCGCACCAGGAGCCGGGCTTCGGCCGCGGCCCGCTCGCGCAGGATGGCGAGCACCTGGGCCACGTACTCCTGCTTGGCCGCCAGGAACTCCTCGTCGGACAGGGTGAGCCCGGCCAGCACCTCGTAGGAGGAGCAGATGACCCCGCACTTGTTGGCGCTGGACCCGTGCACCGCCAAGGCCCCGGCCTCCTGGAGCCGGTCCCGGGCCTCGGGGGAGAGGAAGAGGTTGGCCCCCTCCACGATGGCCCGGGCCGTGGGCTTGCCCTCGGCGTCCAGGAAGTCGCGCCAGTTGCGGCTATTGATGGTGTCCGGCCGGCCGCCGCAGGGCAGGAACAGGTCGGCCCGGGCGATGTTGTGCAGGCTGTCGCGCAGCCGCGCGCCCTCGGGGGTGGAGGCCGCGGCCACCACGCCCTCGCCCGAGAGCCTGGCCGGGTCGAACTCGGCGATGGTCAGGTCCTCGGAAATGAGCCGGGTGAGCTCCCCGTGGTCCAGGCCCGCGGGGTCAAAGGCCGCGCCGTGCCCGTCGCTCACCGCCACGATGCAGGCGTTCTTGCCGTAGTCGCGCATGAGCAGCTTCATGGCGTTGCCCGCCACGTCGCCGCGCGGGCCGCCGGTGACCTTCACCGTGAAGCGCTCGCGGCGCGGGTCCAGGCCCAGCAGGCTCCTGAGGATTTCCTCGGCGAACACCACCACGCCCAGGGAGGTCACGCCGTACTGCTTATGGCTGATGCCGGTGCGGGGCTTGGAGCTCATGAAGGCCGCGGGGTAGCGGTAGCCGCGCAGGGCGGCCCGGGCCACGATCCACTCGATGTGCTCCGGCGCGATGTGCTCGTCCGGACCCAGGTAGATGATCTCCTCGCGGTTCAGGTAGTCCACCACCCCGGGCAGCACCGGGGCCTGGGCCGGGGCCTCCTCCGGGACCACGATGATATCCAGGAGGGAATCGGCCATGCCCTTCACGGCCTGGTCCATGTCCGCCTCGGGGCCGAGCAGGAGCACGGCCTTGGCCCCGCCCTCGGGAATGTCCTTGTTCTTGTGCTGCTGGGCCTTGGCCAGGGCCGTGACCTCGTCCCAGAGACGGTTGGACTCCAGCTCGAAGTGCTCCTGGGTCCGGGTGGGCACCAGCCGCACCCCGCCCCGGGCCATCTCCCGGTAGCGCACGTGGAAGCCCTGCCAGTGCGGGCCGGAGAAGAAGTAGAAGCCGTAGGGCGGCGCGCCCTCGGACTGCACCGGCCCGCCGGGCATGGCCTCCAGCACCGCGGGGTCCAGGCGGAACCCCAGGCCCAGCCGGCTGGGCAGGAAGTAGTTGGTGCGCAAGGTGTAGTCGACCAGGGCCTCCATGCCGGCAAAGGTGTTGCGCGCCACCTCGTCGCCCAGGCCGTCCACCAGCCCGCGCAGGCGGTCGCGGTACTGGCTGGCCATGGCCTCGCGGTTGCCCACCACCGGGTTGAAGCGGGCCTCGAACAGGTCCAGCAGGGCGCGGGCCGCGGCGCGGTTGGCCAGCACCGCGGCCACCATGTGGTGCGCGGTGTAGGCGTAGATGTCCTGGCGCAGCAGGAACTGGTGGGCGAACTCGGTGGCGGCCTGGAGGAAGGCCACCTGGCGCAGGCTCCAGCCCTCCTCGTCGGCCAGGCGCTCCAGCTCGTGGCCCGCGATCTGCCGGGCCATGGCCAGCTCCGCGGCCAGCCGCCGCCAGACCCGGCCCCCCGGGTCCAGGGGCTTGCCGTCCCGGGTCACGTAGAAGGAGCACACCGCCATGGAGCCCGCGCCCGCGGCGTACACGTCGCCGTAGGCCCGGGCGATGTGGACCTTCTCCCGGCGCAGGATGCGCACCAGCTCCAGGAGCAGGCCGCGCCGGGCCGGGGAGGTCAGGGCCACCACCACCCGGGACAGGCCGGGATAGGCCTCGGGGTCCAGGCGCACCAGCACTCGTTCGTGGTCCGGGGAGGCCAGGAACTCCTCCCACAGGGCGAAGTGGCGCAGGGCGCGCTCGGGCTCGAACTTCTCCACGCAGTCGCCGGTGGCTGCGGACAGGAAGCCCGAGAAGTCGGGCAGCCGCTCGGGAGGCAGCGCGTCCCCGGCGCGCATCTGCTCCACCGCCACCCGGAAGCCCTCGCCCGTGATGTCCAGGGGCTCCTGGGGCGCGAGCACGAAGGTGTCCAGGCGCAGCTTGCCGTCGGTGCTCTCGTAGATGCGGGCGTTCAGTATCTCCTTGCCGCGCAGGGAGCCCAGCACCTCCACCAGCTCGCCGTCGCCGCGGCCCGGGGAGAGGTAGGTTATCTTGGTGCCGCAGGGGCTCTTCACGGCCAGGCGCTGACCCTCGCTGAACACCTGGCCGGAGATGAGGGCGTGCAGGTGGCGCACCTGCTCCTCCTGGGAGTGGGTGCGGAAATAATAGGCGGGCATGGCCGCGAAGAACCAGGGGGCCAGGGCGTCGGCCTCGGCGGCCAGGCGCTCCCGCACCAGGGCCAGGGTGGCGGCGGCCTCCTGGGTCAGGGGCTGGTCCGGGCGGGGGCCGGCGTCTTTCGCCGGGGGCGGCATGGGCTGCATGAGGCTCCTCCCGCCCCCGGCGGGCGGGGGCTTGCCTCCCCCGTAGCACACCTTGCCCGGGGGGAACAAGCCAACCCGCAGTAGCCGCACGGTTTTCCGGCAGGAACCCGCCTACTTCTCGGTGTACATGTGCACGTCCCGCTGGGGGAAGGGAATGCTGATGCCGGCCTCGTCCAGGCCCTGCTTGATGTTCTCCACCAGGGCGAACCGCGTGGGCCAGTACTCGGAAGTGGCCACCCAGGGCCGCACCACCAGGTTCACGCTGGAGTCGGCCAGCTCGGCCACCGCCACCTGGGGCGCGGGCTCGGGCAGAACCCGCGGCTCCGCGGCCAGCACCCGGGACACCACCTCCCGGGCCTTGGCCATGTCGTCGGCGTAGGAGATGCCGATGACCAGGTCGATGCGCCGGGTGGGGTTGGCGGTGACGTTGACCACGGTGTCGTTCAGGATGGCGCCGTTGGGCACCAGGACCCGCTGGTTGTCCGGGGTGCTGAGCTGGGTGTGGAAGATGGTCACCTTCTGCACCGTGCCCGACTGGCCGGCCACGGTCACGTAGTCGCCCACGGTGAAGGGCCGCAGCACCATGAGCATGACCCCGGCCGCGATGCTGGACAGGGAGTCCTTGAGGGCCAGGCCCACGGCCAGGCCGGCCGCGCCGAGCACCGTGAGCAGGGAGGCGGTGCTCACCCCGAGCTGGCCGATGGCCGCCACGCAGACCACCGTGGCCAGCACGTAGTAGGTCACGCTCTTGAGGAACTGGATGAGCACGGCGTCCAGATGGGCGCGCTCCAGCACCCGGGCCAGGATCCGGGAGATGCGGCGGGAAATCCACAGCCCGGCCACCAGGATGAGCAGGGCCAGGGGCAGGCGCAGGGCGTTGACCGCGATCCAGGACCAGACCGATTCGAACAAGGCGTTCATGGGACCTCCGGGTGCCGGCCGGGGCCGGGATGGGGTGCGGGGCTGCGGGCGGGTGGCCCGATTCCAACAATCTACACTCCCCGGGGAGCACGGGCAACCCGGCGATCCATTGCAGAGGATCGCGGGCCTTCTTGACAGACGTGCTTCGGCACCGTACTTTTTGCAAGGAAAGCGAAATGTGGGGGAAGCAGCATGTTCGAGTCCAGAACACAGTCCAAATTCGACGCATTGTCCACCCTTGGCCGCCGGGTCAAGGACATTGACCTGGATGCGGTGCGCACCTGCCTGGACCTCCTGCAGGCGGCCTTTGACGTGCGCCAGTCCCTGAACGAGCGGTTCTTCCGCAAGACCCTGTCCGAGGGCCGGTTCACGGTGCTGGCCCTGCTCCTGGCCGCGCCGGACTGGAGCATGACCCCCTCGGAGCTGGCCGCGGGCTCGGGCGTGACCCGGGCCACCATGACCGGGCTCCTGGACGGGCTGGAGGCGGACCGCCACGTGGAGCGCAAGGCCTTCAAGAACGACCGCCGCAAGACCACCATCCACCTGACCCGCGAGGGCCGGGACTTCCTGCTCACCCTCCTGCCCGGCTACTTCAAGGTCATGGCCGGGGCCACGGCCCACCTCTCCGAAACCCAGCGCCGCAGCCTCACCAACATCCTGGAGAAGGTCCGCGGCGGCGTGGGCTAGCCGGCCCGGCCTGCGGGTATGCAATGATCGCCGGGGTGGACGGCTGCAAGGGCGGCTGGCTGGTGGCCATGGCCAGCGGCTGGCCCTGCCCTGCCCCACCCCGGTTGCTTCTCTGCCCTGATTTCCACAACGTATTGGATGCCACCATGGGCTGCGCGGCTGTGGCCGTGGACATGCCCATGGGCCTGCCCGACGCGGGCGAGGGCCGTGCCTGCGACCGGGCTGCCCGCGCCCTGCTCAAGGCGCGCCGCGGGGCCGCCAGCCGGGTGTTCCCGCCACCCTGCCGCGCGTCCCTGTCTGCCCGGGACTGGCTGGAATTCCAGGAGCTCCACCGCACCATTTCGGGCAAGGGGGTGCCCAAGCAGGTCTGGGCCATAACGCCCCGGCTGCGGGAGGTGGACGCGGCCCTGTTCCCGGACCTGCAACACCGGGTGGTGGAGGCGCACCCCGAACTGTCCTTCCGGCACCTGGCCGGCCGGGTCCTGGCCTCCAAGCATACGCAGGCGGGACTTGAAGAGCGCCTTGCCGCCCTGGCCGCGGCCAGCCTGCAGACAGCGGCCGCCCTGGCCGGCATCCCCGTCGGCCCGGCCCTGGACGACGCCCTGGACGCCCTGGCCCTGCTCGCGACAGCAGCCCACGTGGCCCAGGCCGGCGTGGAAGCCGCCCCCGCCGTGGCCCGCCGCGTGCCGGCCCTGCCCTTCTCGGAGATTCCCCGCGACGCCCGGGGGCTCAGGATGGAAATCTGGTACTAATCCGGCTGGCTACGCCCCCAATCCCTGCTCCCTTGGCCGTACGTCGCGGGCAACACGGTCGAAGAGGCCCTGGTCCTCGGCCTGCTCCAGGTCGAATCGCGCCTGGAGGTTCAGCCAGACCTGGGTGGAGGTCCCGAAATAGCGGGCCAGCCTGGCCGCAGTATCCAGGGACATGCTGCGCTTGCCATGCACCAGCTCGTGCAGCCGCTGCAAAGGGATGCGCAATTCCAGGGCCAGCCTGGACTGGGAAAGCCCCAGGGGCTTCATAAACTCTTCCAGAAGAATCTCACCGGGATGCACCGGAGGGAGCTTGCTGGCCATCGGGCACCTCCTCAATGATAATCCACAATCTCCACATCAAAGGCGTTCTCTCCCTTCCATGTGAAGCAGATGCGGTATTGGTCGTTGATCCTGATGCTGTGCTGGCCTCTGCGATCCCCCCACAAGGGCTCCAGCCGGTTCCCCGGAGGAACGCGAAGGTCATCGAGGCTCGTGGCCGAATCCAACCACAGGAGCTTCCGCCGCGCCGCAGCCTGGATAGTCGAGGGCACACGCCGCGAGTCGCCGCGTGAAAAGAGCTTCTCCGTCTCCTTGCAGCGAAAGCTCAGTATCATGTAAATGAATTAAATGCACCGCATGTAAATGTCAAGAGCATACATGCAAAACAGTAAAACCTGCTAGCACTTCCCCCCGTTCTTCACCGCCTGCACGCCCCAGATCTTCTCGGCGTATTCGGCCACCGCGCGGTCGCTGGAGAAGGGGCCCATGCCGGCGGTGTTCAGGATGCTCATGCGGGCCCAGCGGGCGCGGTCCTGGTAGGCCAGCTCCACCGTGGCCTGGCAGTCCACGTAGGAGCGGTAGTCGGCCAGGACCATGAACCGGTCCTCGGTGAGCAGGCTGTCCACCAGGGGCCGGAACAGGTCCGGCCGGCCCGGGTTGAACCGGCCCGAGGCGATGAGGTCCAGGGCCTCGGCCAGCTCCGCGTCGCCCTCCATGTGCTGCCGGGGCCGGTAGCCGATCTTCTTGAGGGCCATGACCTCGCCCGCGGCCAGGCCGAAGAGGAAGAAGTTCTCCGGCCCCACGTGCTGGCGGATCTCCACGTTGGCCCCGTCCAGGGTGCCGATGGTGAGCGCGCCGTTCAGGGCGAACTTCATGTTGCCCGTGCCCGAGGCCTCGAACCCGGCGGTGGAAATCTGCTCGGACAGTTCCGCAGCCGGGATGATCTTCTCCGCGTTGGACACGCAGAAGTTGGGCACGAACGCCACCCGCAGCAGGTCCCGGCAGGCCGGGTCCGCGTTCACCACCGCGGCCACGTCGTTCACCAGCTTGATGACCAGCTTGGCCATGACGTAGGCCGGCGCGGCCTTGCCGCCGAAGATGACGGCCCGCGGCACCGCCGGCGGCTTGCCGCGCTGGATGCGGGCGTACAGGGTCACCACGTGCAGCAGGTTGAGCACCTGGCGCTTGTACTCGTGGATGCGCTTGACCTGCACGTCGAACAGGAACTCCGGGGGCAGCTCCACCCCGGCCCGGTGCCGCACGTACCCGGCCAGGGCCTCCTTGCTGGCGGCCTTGGCCTCCAGCCAGCGGCCCTGGAACGCAGGGTCGGCGGCGTGCGCCCTGAGCCCGGCCAGCTTGTCCAGGTCCGTGACCCAGCCCGGGCCCACGGCCTCGGTGACCAGCCCGGACAGGCCCGGGTTGCACTGGTGCAGGAAGCGGCGCGGGGTGATGCCGTTGGTCACGTTCAGGAACTTGCCCGGCCACAACTCCACGAAATCCCGGAACACCGTGCTGGTGAGAATCTCGGTGTGCAGTTCCGCCACCCCGTTCACCCGGTGGCTGCCCACCACGGCCAGGTGGGCCATGCGCACCATGTCCTCCCCCCCGTTCCCGTTGCCGGCCACCACGGCCATGCGCCGCTCCCGCTCCCTGTCGCCCGGGAAGGCCCGGGCCACCTGCTCCCGGAAGCGGCGGTCGATCTCCCGGATGATCTGGGCGTGGCGGGGCAGCACCCGCTCCAGGAGCCGCGCGGGCCAGACCTCCAGGGCCTCGGGCAGCACCGTGTGGTTGGTGTAGGCGAAGGTGCGCACGCACATGTCCCAGGCCGGCTCCCAGTCCATGAGCTCCACGTCCAGGAGGATGCGCATGAGCTCGGCCACGGCGATGGCCGGGTGGGTGTCGTTGAGCTGCACCGCCACCTTGTCGGGCAGGTGGGCGATGTCGCCGTTGTCCTTGCGGAAGCGGCGCAGGATGTCCTGGAACGTGGCGGCCACGAAGAAGTACTGCTGCTTGAGCCGCAGCTCCTGGCCCTGCTCCTTGGCGTCGTTGGGGTACAGGACCTTGGAGATGTTCTCGGTCTTGGCCTTCTCCTCGATGGCGCGCACGTACTGGCCGTCCTGGAAGAAGTCCAGGTCGAACTCGCGGCTGGACTTGGCCGCCCACAGCCGCATGTTGATGACGCTGCCGTCGCCCTGGCCGCCGTTGCCCTGGCCGGGAATGAGCATGTCCACGGCCATGGCCATGATGTTCTGGGTGGAGAGCCACTCGTGGCGCAGCCGGCCCAGGCTGTCCTCGTACTCCCGCACCTGGCCGTAGAACCGCACCTCGTAGAGGTAGTGCGGCCGCTCGAACTCCCAGGGGCAACCCACCCGCTGCCAGTTGTCCGGCCGCTCCACCTGCCAGCCGTCCTGGATCACCTGGTAGAAGATGCCGTAGTCGTAGCGGATGCCGTAGCCGTAGCCCGGGATGCCCAGGGTGGCCATGGAGTCCAGGTAGCAGGAGGCCAGCCGGCCCAGGCCTCCGTTGCCCAGGCCGGCGTCCCACTCCAGCTCCTTGAGTTCGTCCAGGTCGAAGCCCAGCTCGGCCATGGCGCGCACGGCCTCGTCCCACAGGCCCAGGCAGGCCAGGTTGTTGCGCAGGGAGCGGCCCACCAGGAACTCCAGCGAGAGGTAGTACACCCGCTTGGCGTTCTCGGCGTAGAAGGCGCGCTGGGTGCGTATCCACTTCTCGGCCAGGCGCTCGCGCACCGCGTAGGCCAGGCCCTTCAGGTAGTCCTGGGCCCCGGCCCACTTGTAGTCGCTGCCGCCGAAGGACACGATGTGGCGCAACACGCTCTGGCGCAGGTCCTCGGTGTCCGCGATGCAGGCCAGGTCCAGGTCTTCGCCCTTGGTGGTCTTGCGCTCGACCATCATGCCTCCGAACCAGTGTGATGTCCGCGAAATTCATATCCATGAATTTCGCGGAAGACCGCGAGTTGAAAAACGTGGTTTCCAACTCGCTCCCGCCGCCTGCGGCGGCGCATGGCGGCTGTCGCCGCCATGTCGTGCCGCGTCCCCCCTACCCTGGCTCTTCTTGCAGAGGAACGCAGCGGACGCGACACTAACTAGCGCATCGCTGCGGCGAGCTCGGGCACCACGTCGCGCAAGAGGTCGCCCAGGGCCTCCTGGAACAGGGCCTCGCTGCGCTCCTGGGAGAGGTTCAGGGAGGTGCGCTCCCAGGTCCCCTCGTAGATCTTCTCGAAGGCGTGCCCCCCGTCCCCGGCCAGGGCGCGGTCCAGCACGAAGCGCATCTTCAGGTGCAGCTTGGTGCCGAACATGCCGGTCTGGCTCATGTACACGGACAGCACGTCCCCGGACACCACCCAGTCGCCGGCAAAGGGCGAGCCCTCCACGTAGCCGGCCGCATCGCAGCCCCGGGCCTTGAACTCCACCACCAGCGCGTCGTGCACCCATTCGGTCACGGCCGGGCCGATGGGGTAGTACCGCACCTCCTGGTCCTTGTCGCCGATGGCCTTCATGCCGCCCCGGTTGTCCGCGATCTGGCCGACGCCCACCTTGGCCGTGCACGCGCCCGTGTCCCGGCCCACCGGGGCGTACCGCAGGGTCAGGCCGGTGTCCTTGGGCGCACAGCCGCCCGCGAGCAGCAGGGCGAACAACAGAACGAGCAGGGAGTATCCGGTAATCCGCTGGAAACTGAACATGTCGTCTTCCTCCTTCCGTGAGTCCGTTCGTTTTACGGGTCCTGACGCGGCAGCGCAAGGCCCGGCCGGACCGGCGTCCGGCTTGACTTTTCCGCCCCCCCGGGGAAATCTCCGGCTGCGCGGCTTGGCCGCAGCCCATGCCCGGAGACCCCATGCCCCCTCAGAACGACCCCTGCGCGGCGGACCAGACCCCGAACCCGAGCGGGGACCAGACCCAGGCCTTCCTGGACAGCCTGCCCGAGATCGGGCCGGGCCAGTCCTTCCGCTTCGCCTGCCATCCGGGCGTGCCCTGCTTCGGGGCCTGCTGCTCGGACCTGAACCTCATGCTCACGCCCTACGACGTGCTGCGCCTGCGCCGCGCCCTGGACGAGGACAGCCGCACCTTCATCACCACCCGGGCCGAGCTGGCCGTGGCCCCGGACACCAACCTGCCGCAGCTGCGGCTGCGCATGTCCGACGCGCCGGGCAATCCCTGCCCCTTCCTGCGCGCCGAGGGGTGCTCGGTGTACGCGGACCGGCCCGGGGCCTGCCGCACCTACCCCCTGGGCCGGGCCACCCGGCCGGACCCGGAGGGCGGGCCCGGCGCGGTGCGCGAGCGGTTCTTCCTGGTGCAGGAGCCGCACTGCCGCGGGTTCGAGCAGCCCACCGAGTGGACCTCGGACACCTGGCTCTCGGACCAGGGCCTGCCGGCCTACAACGCGGCCAACGACCGGGTCATGGCCCTCATGGCCCGCATCAAGGAGAGCGGCCGGCCCGCCAACCCCAAGCACGCCAACATGGCGCTCCTGGCCCTGTACCAGCAGGACGCCTTCGCCCGTTTCCTGGCGGACATGAACGTCCTGGACCGGCTGGACCTGCCCGCGGAGCGCCGCGCCGCCATCCTGGCCGACGAGGAGGCGCGCCTCGGGTTCGCCCTGGACTGGCTGGAGATGCTGATTTTCGGACCCACTGAAACGTTACGGCCCAAAGCATGAACCTGACCCATCCCAAGATCGTGGACCGGGCCGACCTGCCCGGACGCCTGGCGGACATGCGCCGGGGCAAGCGCCTGGTGTTCACCAACGGCTGCTTCGACCTGGTGCACCCGGGCCACTGCGACCTCCTGGCCCGCTGCAAGGCCCTGGGCGACCTGCTCCTGGTGGCGGTGAACTCGGACGAGTCGGTTGGTCGGCTCAAGGGCCCCACCCGGCCGGTGACGCCACTTCGCGAGCGCATGTTCGTGCTCGCCCACCTGGAGTGCGTGGACCTGGTGACCTCGTTTTCCGAGGACACGCCTTACGAGATTCTCGCCGAGGTCCTGCCCGACGTGCTGGCCAAGGGCGGGGACTGGCCGGTGGAGAAGATCGTGGGCCGCGACCTGGTGGAGGCGCGGGGCGGCGTGGTGAAGAGCCTGCCGCTGTTGCCCGGGTTCTCCACCACCGAGGCCATCGCGCGGATCATGGGGAAGGCCGGGCGGTAGCCCGGGCTGCGAAGAGGGGCGGTTCGCGAACCGCCCCTAC
>DKEU01000072.1:0-7790 GCA_002452635.1 Desulfovibrionaceae bacterium UBA6814
TGGGGCCCAGCTCCACCCGGAACCCGGACTGGGGGTCCCAGGCCCGGGACCCGAGCACGGCCTCCCGGCCCAGGGCGTTGTTGGCCGCGGTGTCCGGGGAGAGGCCGAGGCGGGTGCGCTCGTCGGGCTCGATGGTGACGAACCCGCCGGTGAAGGGCGCGACCCGGGCGGGCACGCCGAAATAGTCGGCCAGCACCAGCTCCAGGCCCTTGGCCGAGCGCACCTCGCCGGCCAGGAGCGCGGCGTACCTGAGCAGCGCGCCGTCGGGCAGGCCCAGGCGGTTGCCGCGCAGGCCGCGGGTGGCCATGCCGATGAGGGCGTGCACCCACTCCGCCACCCCGGTGTCCGCGGGCCGGCGGTGCTCGAAGCCCGGGCGCAGGGCCTTGCGGCTGCGAAAGAGCAGCGAGGCCAGGCGGTGGTTGAAGATGTCCAGGAAGTCGGCCAGCACCCGGTCGCCCTGGCGCACGCGCTCCACGGCCAGGTCGGTCCAGGGCGGGGGCAGCGGCCCCAGGGCCCCGGCCAGGCCCAGCACGTTGATCTCCATGCGGGCCGGGGCGTCCTCGGACTCGGGGGCCCGGACCTCCTGCACGTCGCTGGCCGGGAAGCCGTGGCTCACCCGGGAGGAGATGCGCACCGGCTCCCGGGTGCGGTCCACGCCCTCGCCCAGGGGGGTCTTCCAGGGCCGGGCCATCTCCAGCAGGCGCAGGGCCTGGTAGAAGTCGAAGCGCCAGCCCTCGGCCTGGAGCCACTCGGCTACAGAAGCGGACGATCGCCAGCCATGGGCGGCCATTGTTTCCACACCCCTTGGCGCTGCATGCTGTATGCGGTCAGGCGGGTAAAGGAGTTCACCCCGGCGTACAGGGCCAGGAAGCGGTTGAGCACCGCGGCCAGGAGAAAGGCGCTCGCGCCCACGTAGAGGTTCTCGTCAAAGGTGAGCGCCACCTCGGTGCCGCGCACGAAGCCACGCCAGGCGTCGCGCCCGGCCCGGCGGGCGGTGCGGCGGATGGACATGGCGCGCAGCCCGGCGATCTGCTGGGCCACGGCCGCGTCGTCCGGGCCGCTGTACAGGGTCAGGATCTCCTTGAGCGCGGCCAGGCTGCCGGCCGAGTTGGACAGGGAGAGGTGGTTCAGGGACAGGTGCGAGACGAGCCGCCACAGGGCCGGGCCGGCCAGGGGCGGGTCGAGCTGCAGGGTGGGCCGCCGCAGCAGGCGGATGGCCTGGAGCGGGGCCGCCCGCTCGATGGCCAGGGCCGCGCCCATGGGCACCTCCTCGGCCGCGTGCCGGTTGGTGCACAGCACCCGGGCGAAGACCGACTGCACCGGCGGCTGGGCGGGGGTGAACCCCAGGTCCACGAAGGAGAGCATGAGGTCCGTGCCCGCCATGTCCGGGTGCGGGTGCGGCACGCGGCGGGAGAGCCAAAAGGCCTTCTGCCCGCGCACCTCCTGCGAGTGGGTCACGGAGAAATACGGGGCCCAGGCCCGGGAGGACGGCTCGCCCGGCTCCTGGGAGGCGACCTCCGCGATGGAGTGCACCTCGGTGAAGCGCTCGCGCCGGGCGTCGGCCACCAGCCGGTACTCGGTGCGGGTGTGGTCCAGGCGGATGGGCTCGGAAATGCGCGGGAACAGGTTGGCCACCGGCGCGCACCCCAGGCGGAAGTTGCCCGCGTCCACGGCCAGGCGCTCCGCCGGGAGCCGGGAGAGCAGCACCAGGATGTCCAGGCCCTTGCTCGCGCCGGTCTTCTCCAGGCCGTCCAGGTCGCAGAACAGGTACTTCTCGGGAAAGGCGAAGTACTCCTGGAGCAGGCGGTAGGCCGGGTGGGCCGTGGGCTCGTAGGGGATCACGTCCTCGTCGTCGGCGAACCCCACCGGGGACAGGGCCGAGGCGGGCAGGAAGCGCGGCGCGCGGACATCGCCGTCCGGGAGCAGGACCACGCCCTCGCAGGCGCAGAACATGAGCTCGTACAGGGTGAGCGCGGTCATGCGCTCCCCGTCCAGGAAGAAGCGCAGCTTGTCCAGGGCCAGCTCCTTGATGGGGCCGGCGGTGGCGGCCAGGCGGATGCGCAGGGCCCCGGCCACCTTGGGCCGGGAGTCCAGGAAATCGTACTGGTCCACGGACTGGAACGAGGCCTCGGCCACGTCCAGAGGCCAGAGGGTCACCGGGTAGCAGGTGCGGAAGCGGCAGGTGAGCCCGGCCTGGCGCGCCTCGGCCAGGAGCGGGGTGTGCCGGGGGATGAGGTGCCCGGTGGTCAGCTCGCCCTGGGCCGGGTCCGGGGTGAACCGGGCCACGGACAGGGACGGCGTGGGACAGAGGAAATGCGGGTAGAGAATGCCCAGGAGCGAGGACGAGACCAGGGGCAGCTCGGACTCGATGACGTTCTGCACCCGGCCGGTGAGGAAGGCGAAGCCCTCCAGCAGGCGCTCGATGTGGGGGTCGGCGCACTCGTCCACCCCCAGCTCCAGGCGGGAGGCGATCTTGGGATAGCGCTCGGCGAACGCCGCGCCGTCCTTGCGCAGGGAGGTCAGCTCCCGGCGGTAGTGGCGCAGGAGGTCGTCACGCATCGTCCATCCCCGTAAAGGCCTCGCGCTCCAGGTCGTAGACCAGGGGGAAGGCGAAGGGTTCGCGGTCTTTCTCGGCGATGAGGGTGGCGGTGATGACCACCGCCAGCCGGCGGATGTCCCCGGCCTGCTCCTCCACCTCCACCGCCGGGTCGGCCAGCCGCGGCTCGAAGGCCCGCAGGGCGCGCTCGATGGAGCGGGCCAGGCGGGACCAGTCGCGGCGGTTGGCGGTGAAGAGGTCGCCGAAGTCGGGGATGCCGTAGTCCAGGACGGTCAATTCCTCCCCGCCGGCGAAACGCGACGGGGTGGTGGTCCGGGTGTTGAGCAGCCAGACCAGGTCCCGGCGCACGCAGTCGCGGTACTGCCGCCGGGTCAGGGCCCGCTTCGGAACCGTCTCCGAGGCCCGCCTGGGGTCCTCGTCCACGAGCCGGTCCAGAAGCGGAGCCCTGACATCGGTCGGCGTTTGGCGCATGGTCCTCGCTTACGCGATCTCGTTGGTCTTCAGGTCGTGGGAGGCGGGCTTGGCGCCGGCCTTCTTGCCGCTCTTCTCGTCCTGCGGGTCGTACTCGTAGGTGACCTTGCCGTAGGTCAGGGAGATGTTCTCCACCGGGATGTCGCCGGCGCCGCCGGAGATGGCCACGTTGGAGATGATGACCTCGTCCATGGTCACCTTCAGGTACGCCACCACCCCGCCCTTGCCGCCGTCGCGGTAGCAGGTGAGGGTGGCCTTCTTGATGTGGTCGCCGCGCCAGTTGTGCTTGAGCAGCTCCGGCGTGGCGATGTCCATGTACTTGGTGAAGTTGAAGTCCGAATGGTTGGCCCGCTCCACCGTGCCGCCGCCCGCGGTGGACCGCACCGGGGACTGGGGCTGGTTGAAGCTGTGGCTCCAGGACATGACCTCGATCTTGTCCTTGTTGGTCTTGTCCGTGGACTCGCCTTTGATCCCGTCTATTTCGAGATACATGTTGGTCGCCATGTGCGTCTCCTTGAGTGCGGTTCAACTCTCCCGGACCCGGCCGGCGCGGCCGGGCCCGGAAGGTGCATGGTCCCAGTGTGCAGCGACCTCGGTCTAGCCACCCGCCGGCGGCGGCAGCTCGGCCACCAGCCGGATGGACGCGGTGAGCTCTTCCAACTGGAAGTGCGGCCGCAGGAACACGGTGGCCTTGTACACGCCCGGCTTGCCCGGCACGTCCACCACGTCCACCCGCGCCTCGCGCAGGGGGTACTTGGCCTTGAGGGACTGGCCGGCGTCGTCGGACAAGAGCACGTAGTTGCTGATCCAGTTGTTCAGGTACGCGCTGACGTTGTCGGCGGTCATGAAGCTGCCGATCTTGTCGCGCATGATGGCCTTGATGTAGTGCGCGAACCGCGACGCGTTCAGGATGTAGGGCAGCACCGCGGACAGGCGCGCGTTGGCGTTGGCCTGGTTGGTGTTGTACACCTTGGGCTTGTTGGCGGTCTGTCCGCCGAAGAACGCCGCGTAGTCGGAGTTCTTGCAGTAGATGAGCGCGATGAAGCCCAGGTCGGACAGCTCCTTTTCACGCCGGTCGGTGATGGCCACCTCGGTCGGGCACTTGACCGCGATGTCTCCCTCGTCGGTGAGGAAGGTGTGCACGGGCAGGCCCTCCACCAGGCCGCCGCCCTCCACGCCGCGGATGGCCGCGGTCCAGGAGTACAGGGCGAAGGCGGTGGTGATGCGCAGGCCCAGGGCCCAGGCCGCGTTGCCCCACAGGTACTTCTCGTGCACCTTGCCGTCCACGTTCTCCACGTAGTTGAACTCCTCCACGGGCACGGTGCTCGGGCCGTAGGGGAGCCGCAGCAGGATGTGGGGCATGGTGAGCGCCACGTAGCGGGAATCCTCGCTGTCGCGGAAGCTGCGCCACTTGATGAGCTCCGCGGACTCGAAGATTTTTGCCAGGTCGCGCGGCTTGGGCAGGTCGGTGAAGCTGGCCAGGTCGAACATCTTGGCGTCCACGCCGCCGATGAACGGGGCATGGGCGGCCGCAGCCACGCCGGACAGCTTCTCCAGGAGCGCGATGTCCTGGGGATGCCGGCCGAACTCGTAGTCGCCGACCAGGCAGCTGTAGGGGTTGCCGCCGAAGGTGCCGTACTCCTCTTCGTAGATCTGCTTGAAGAGCACGCTCTGGTCGAACTCCACGGCCTTCTCCAGGTCGTTCAGGAGCTCCTTCTTGGTCACGTTGAGCACGCGCAGCTTGAGGCGGGTGGAGGTCTCGGTGTTCATGACCAGGTAGTGCATGCCGCGCCAGGTGCCTTCCATCTTCTGGAAGTCGGGGGCATGCATGATCTCGTCCAGCTGCTTGGAGATGAGCTCGTCGATCTCCGCGATGCGGGAGTTGATCATGGCCGCGGTGTCGGTGCTGACGGTCATGGTCTGGTCGACCACCTGCTTGGCCAGCTCGCCCACCAGGTCCTTGGCGTAATCCACTTGGGACTCGTCACGGACCATCTTGCCGTCCCAGATTATTTTTTCGAGCAGGGTCTTTTCCCCGGTTTCTTCAGCCATGGTATCGCTCCTTCGTGGGTAAACGTTGGGCCATCCGGCGGGGCTTAGCCCTCGGCCGGAGCCTCAGCGCTCTCGCCGCCTTCCGCAGCCTCTTCCTCGGCGGGCTTCAGGGTGGCCAACTCGTCGGTGTTGGCCAGGACTTCCTGGAGCATCTTGTCCAGGTCGTCGTTGCCGTCCAGCTTGGTGAGCAGATCGGCCAGCCGTTTGCGCGCCTCGAAGAGCTTGCGCAGGGCGGGGACCTGCTTGACCACGTTGACCGGCTCGAAGTCCTCGATGTGGCTGAAGGTCAGGGCCACGTTGAGCTTCTTGTCCTCGTCCGTGAGCTTGTTCTGCACCTGGAAGGCCAGGCGCGGCTTGGCCGAGGCAAGGACCTCGTTGAAGTTGTCCCGGTCGATGAAGACGAACTTGCGTTCCTTCATCGGCGGCAGCGGCTCCTCGGGCTTGCCCGAGAGGTCGGCCATGATGCCCATGACAAAGGGCAGCTCCTTCATGACGATGGCGTCGCCGATCTCCACGTCATAGGTGATCTGCACCCTGGGCGGCCGAACCCGGTCCAGTTTGTGTTGGATGCTTTCAGGCATGGATGTCCTCCTTTCCACAGTAGCCGGTTGCGGGTATCCGGGTATCCCCCCGGGGGCGCCGAAGGGGTCGAACCTTTCCCATCACCCTATAAAATTACCGCGTTCCATACGCCAATACAACATATATCTGTGTGACGGCGCAACGTGTTCAACACCGTCTTCATTCCTCCTCCCGCAGCCGCAGCCCCAGCAGGCTGTGGATGGCGTGCAGGTCGCTCTGGTCGTTCACGATCTCCGCCAGCAGCTCGGACAGGCTCATGTTGCCCCAGGACACCGCCCGTTTGACCAGGTACGGCACCGGGCTGTGCGGCTCGGTGGTCATGAGGTAGTCCGCGGCGTCGGACAGCATGCGGTAGGCCTCGGACCGGCTGCGGATGCGGCCCACGCGGCGCTCGGGCGCGCCTTCCGAATCGTCCATGGGCTCCTCCTCTCCATAGGCGGCAGGGGCGTCGCCCGGCTCGCGGCCGGACTCCCCGTTGTCCTTTTCGTGATGGAAATTCTCGGCCAGGCGGTGGATCTCCTTCAAGGTCTCCCGGAACTTGACCAGGCTGGGCGAGTTGCGGCCGCAGGCCGCGTCCAGGAAGGCCTCCAGGGCCTCGGTGAGCCGGATGCACTCGGCCAGGTCCCCGGCCAGGCGGGCGAAGTGCGAGGCCGTGGTGAACATGACGCTGCCCAGGAACTTGGCCCGGGTGGTGCGGCCCTCCTTCTCGGCCTCCACGTAGGCGGTCTTGTCGCGCACCGCCAGGTGCTCCAGGGCGTTGGCCGATTCCCAGTCCACGAAGGCGTAGGGCCTGGCGTCCATGTCCCGGGGCTGGGTCACGGGCACCAGCTTGAGGGTCACGGACAGCTTGGCGTTCATCCAGTGCAGGGGGGACAGGCGCATCTCCAGGTCCTCGCCGTTTTCCCCCTCCGGGCGCGGGTGCATGGCCTCCCAGTAGCGCTCGCACAGGCCGGAGATGAGGGTCATGCCCTCCCGCAGCCCGGCGAAGCCGTGCATGTTGAGCAGGGCCTCGGTGAGCCAGGCGGCCAACTGGAGGTCCTTGCTCTTCTTGGCCAGGGCCTCCTCGCAGACCTTGACCACCAGGTTCCAGTCCGCCTTCTTGAGCTCGGACTCCCACACCCCCTGGGGCAGGGTGGGGTCGTCCATGCGCCGGGCCTCCTTCACCGTGTCGTAGGTGTCGGCGTAGCGCAGGGACTCGCCCACCGGGTCCTCGCCCGGGATGGGGGCCAGCAGGGCCTCCAGGTCCAGGATGGTCGGGCCGGCCGGAACCTTGGGTTCCGGGGACGCGGCCGACTCGGCCTGGGCGGCGGCTTCGGGCTGGGTCTCTTCCATGTTCTCGGGGCTCACGGGCGCATCTCCTCGCTCAGGGAATCCGGAGCGGAATCTTGGGCTTCTTGCCGTTGCCGGGGGCCGGGGCCTTGGCCAGCTCCTTGCCCGCGGCCGGGGCCGACACCGGGAAGTCCGGAACCACCAGGGGCTCGGGCACCCGGGGCTTCTCCTTGGCCTTGTCCGGGGCCGGCGGCGGGGTGGTCACCTCCACCCGCACGAAGACCTTGGCCTTCTCCACCCCGGTGTAGACCACCTGGTCGGTGTCCGGCTGCCGGCGGGCGGTCTTCTCGTCCACTGTCTCGATCTCGAACTTCAGGGTGTGCGGCCGCACCCGGCGGAAGCGCAGGAAGTCTCCGGGCTGGGTCACGTGGGCCCGCACCAGCTCCACCAGGGCCCAGGGGCCGCGGTAGTCGAAGGTCACGCTGCGGTCGTCCACCAGGACCTTCTTCTGGCCCATGGCCGCGAAGGGCCGGATGGTGGAGTCCTTGGCCCAGCGCAGGGTGAACTTCACCGGGTCGCCGAAGCGCCAGAAGCCCTGGGTGCGCTCGCCCTGGAAGCGGAAGCGCTGGCTGCCCACGTCCATCTCCCAGGAGATGATGCGGTTGCCGCCCGACTCGCTCTCCTGGTTGGTGCGGAACTCCACCACCATGCCGAATTCGGGCAGCTCCATGTCCGCCTCGGCCAGGTAGGCCTTGAAGAACTCGCCCACCTGGTCCATGCCCGCCAGGAAGTCCAGGGCCGGGGCCAGGGTGGGGAACCGCTGCTTGGCCGGGGCCAGGGAGGCGGCCGCGGTCTTGAG
>DKEU01000072.1:7808-12127 GCA_002452635.1 Desulfovibrionaceae bacterium UBA6814
CGCGACGCTGAAGGGGAAGCGGCCGGCCAGGTAGCGGTTGAAGAACTCGGCCAGGTCCGCATAGTGGCGGTCGAAGTTGGCCACGGTCAGGTCTTCGCAGCGCTTGCGCACCTCGGTGAGCAGGGCGATGCGCCGCTTGGCGAAGAAGTCCTCGGCGTCGGCCGCGAGCATGGAATCCGGGATCTTCTCCATGAAGTTGGCCAGGGTGACCTCGTTGAGGTCGTTCATGACCACCTTCTCCAGGCTGGCCAGGGAGTTCTCCGGCACCTTGTTGTCGTAGCGGTCCAGCTCGCGCAGGATGCGCTCCCAGCGCAGGATGAGGCGCTCGTCCGCGTCCAGCTGGCCGGGCGGCCGGTGCAGGAAGTAGGACACCAGGGGCTCGGCGAACTCGTAGGCCAGGCGGCGGATGCGGCTCTTCTGGGCGTCCAGGTAGCGGGCCAGGCCGCCCTTGTCCCCCACCCCGAAGGCGGCGAAGGCGAAGGGCGAGGCCCCGTCCCACCAGGAGGCCCCGTTCTCCCGGGGCAGGAACAGGCTGTCCCGCTCCAGGAGCGCGTCGGTCTGCAGCAGGAGGGCGTAGGCCTGACGGTCGCAGGTGGCGGCCAGCTCGGCGTAGGCCTTGGGCAGCTCGTACTGGTCCAGGAACTCCACCAGTTGGAGCAGGAAGGGCAGCGCATCCTTGAAGGAGCGCACCTCCATGCGGGCGTCGTCCTCCCAGGAGCCCGGGGACAGGCCGCGGGACGCGGGCTCGAAGCGCTGGGCCTTGGCCACCAGGTCCAGGAGGTTCTTCTCCAGGCGCTGGGCGCCCATGGCCCGCACGGTCTCCTGCAGGTCCGCCGGGAAGGTGGGCAGCTCCTCGGACACGAAGCGGCGGTAGGGCTCGGTGAAGCGCACCGCCTCGGACAGGAGCCCGGTGTTCCACATGAGGCGCAGGCCCTCGGGGGACTCCAGGCGGGTGGGCTCGCCCTCGGGCTCGGCCATGAAGCGCTTGCCCGCGAACTCCTCCAGGGAGGCGCGCAGCCGCACCATGTCCGGCCGCAGCCGCAGGACCACGTTGGCGCCCTCCGCCTGGAGCAGCGGCCCGGCCACATCGGTGCGCAGCCCGGCCATCCGGCGCTTGAGCGCGGCGTAGCGGACCTCGCCCTGCTCGGCGTTCTCGCGCACGGCCTGGGCCCCGATCATGGGGGTGGCGCGGGCCTCCTCCACCACCTTCTGGTACTCCACGCCCAGGTCCAGGACCTTGGCGTTCATCCAGGCGAACTCGGGCCGGGCCAGGGCCTCGTCCACCGCGCGCATGCGGGAGAGCACCTCGGCCACCAGGTTGGGGTTGCGGGCCAGCTCGCCGTGCAGCTTCTCCAGGTCCGCCACCTTGTCGCGCAGCTCGGCCAGGCGCAGGGGCACGGGGCTGGCCTCCATGACCCGGCGGTACAACAGGTCCGTGAGCTTGCGGTACTTGGCCAGGGACTTGATGCGGAAGATCTTGAAGCGGAAGGTGCGGTAGCGCGCGCCCTGGAGCGCCTCGTGGTAGTCCTGGGCGTCGCGGAAGAAGTCCTCGGCCAGGTCGATGCCGAAGAGGTAGGACACCAGTTCGGCCTGGGCCTTCTCGTCGGTGGAGTCCTTGAGGTTGTTGTACACCTCCAGGTGCCGCTCCAGGCTGCGCAGGTCCTCCACGAACCCCTTGAGGTTCTTGAACTCGCCGGTCTCCTCGGGCAGGGCGTAGTCCTTGGCCGCGGGGGGCAGGTCCACGGGGATGGTGGAGGTCTCCATCACGTCCCGGGTCTTCTGCACCAGGCCCAGGAACATGGCCTTCATGATGATCTGGTCGTAGGCCACGGCCATGGCCTTGGAGATGTCGCGGTGCAGCCGGCTCATCCAGGAGCCGGGGATGAACACCGAGGTCATGCGGTTCTGGCGCACGTTGGCCATGCCCTCGAAGAGCCGCCGGGCGCGCACCCCGAAGTCCGCCAGCCGGGCCTGCTCGGTGGTGAGCAGCTGGAGCACCGAGAAGCCCTGCTCGAAATCGATGTCCTCGGCCCCGCCGGCCACGTCCTCGGCGATGTTCTGCAGGAGCGGCTTGAGCGCGGCCTTGTCCTCGCGCAGGGAGGCGTAGCCGCTCCACAGGCCCAGGCCCCAGAACAGGGCCAGGCCCAGGGTGGCCAGTTGCAGGGCCAGCACCGAGCGGTTGCGCGACACCAGGGCGCGGCCCGCGGGCCGGGCCAGGTTGTATTCCGGGAACACCTTCTCGCCCAGCAGGTCGCGCACGAACACCGGGGTGCGGTCCAGGGCGCCCATGCCCCCCCGCTGCGGGGAGCCGGTGAAGTAGACCCCGCGCAGGAAGAAGGACTCGTGGTACACGCTCTCCTTGAAGATGCGGCGCAGGTAGCAGCGCAGGGGCTCGTAGATGCCCCGGAAGCGCACCGGGAAGAGGAAGGAGCGCTCCGGGTCCTCCAGGTTGCGCTGGGTGGCGAAGACCTCGACCTGGGCCTCGGTGAGCTGGCGGTCCAGGGAGGCGAAGGCCTGGTCGGCCCAGTCCTCGGCAAAGGCGGTGTCCACGGTGTAGGGGTTGGACCAGCCGAACATGCCGGCCAGCAGGTTGCCGGGCAGGTCCTGGGCAAAGGCCGAGAAGCCCTCCACCACGTCGCACTTGGTGACCACCAGGTAGACCGGCAGGCGCAGGCCCAGGCGTTTCTGCATGCGCCAGAGCTTCTCCTGCAGGGCCACGGCCTTGCGGTCCGCCTCCTTGATCCGCTCGTCCAGGGTCTCGGCCTTGCCGTACAGCTCGTCCGCGGGCACCGTGAGCACCACCCCGTCGATGGGCTTCTGGTGGCGGTGGCGCTGCAACAGGCGCAGGACCTTGTCAAAGGAGCGGTCGTCCGCGCTGCCTGCCGAGCCCAGCACCAAATCGCCGGCCAGGTCGATGACGATGCCCCGGGAGAAGAACCACCACTTGACCGGAGCCGCGGAGCCCGGGCCGGCCTCGTCCGGCTCGCCGAAGGGCAGGTCGAGCCCGGCGCCGCGCAGCATGGTGCTCTTGCCCGAGCCGCTCTGGCCCAGGGTCACGAACCAGGGAATCTGGTAGCGGAAATTGCGGCCCGCCACGTGGGCCCGCAGGTGGCGCACCGCGTCGCGGAAGGAGGCGGCGATGGACAGGCCGGTGGCGTAGGTCTTGCGCACCGGGGCCGGGGCGGCGGCCGGGGCGGGAGCGCCCTCCTCGGCCGGGGGGGCCTCGGCGGCGGCCTCGGCCGGGGTGGGCTTGCCCTTCTTCTTGCGGGCCAGAATCACCACCGCGCCCAGGCCGATGAGCGCGGCGATGAGGAAGACCATGCCCAGGAGCATGGTGGGCAGATACGGGGAGAGGATGGATACCAGGCTCAGGATGTGCTGCACGTCCGCCCCCTACATCCCCGCGGCCCGGCCCAGGATCTTGTCGAGCACGCCCTCCAGGTCGGAGGACACGTCCAGCCACAGCCCGTGCGAGATGACCAGAAACACCAGGGCCACCAGGGCCAGGATGGCGAACCACTTGCGCATGTGGGGCAGCCGGCGGGGCTCGGACTCGCCGAGCACCGCGGCGTAGGCCTCGGGGAACAGCTCCTTGCCGTGTTCGGTCAGGGAGGGGTCGCGGTGGTAGATGAAGGAGAACAGCTCCCGGCGGTAGCGGTCCAGGACCGCGGAGCCCTCGTCCCCGCGGAACTTGCCGCGGAAGCCCAGGGACAGGGCCAGCAGGTGGATGGCGGCCAACTCGGCGTTGGCCGGGTCGCGCTCGGCCAGGAGCGCCTCCAGCTTGCGGTAGATCTGCTCGCCCGCCACCTTGGTGCCGAACAGGCGGAACTCCAGGAGCCGGGCCTTCCAGGGCTCGCGGCCCGGCCAGTCCAGGTTCAGGAAGATGTCGTCGGCCAGGGCGGCCATGATGTACTGGGCCTCGCGGTAGTACCTGGCCCCGTAGTCCCCGCCCTTGCGCTTGGCGTTCAGGGCCTGGGTCTCCAGCAGGGTGGTCAGCCGGGCGCCCAGCTCCGCGGCCGGGTCCGCCCCCTCGCCCGAAGGCGCGCCCCGGTCCAGGGCCTCGCGCCGGGCCTGGGCCACGGCCGCGTAGAATTCCCTGAACTGGGTCAGGAGGAAGGATTGGCCGTAGTCCCGAAGGTTCATGCGCATTTCCCGACCACACAATACCTGGGCATCGTGTGGCTACAATTCTTCACAGTTCACATTGCCGGTCGCGCTCACCAACGTCATGTCGCCCTTGCGGCAGGTCGCTACCGCTCCGGCGCGAAGAAATACACGGCCGCGGGCGCGGCGCCGGCCGCGTCCACGGTGTTCTGGAT
>DKEU01000058.1:0-1328 GCA_002452635.1 Desulfovibrionaceae bacterium UBA6814
CTTGAAGCAAGACGGGAAGCTGGAACAATACCCAATTGTTCCAGCAAAATGCACAAGGGCGTCCATGCCGTTACACGGCTAAGACGCCCTAGCCACAACCCGGCACTGCGTTCCATATACAGGGGGGAGCGGCCTTGGCCGCTCCCCCCTTTGCTTTGGCCGCGGCGAACGAACCGGGCCAAGCGTGGCGTTTCCGCACCATGCCCCCTCGGCCGGCGTCGCGCTTAAGCGACGCCAAGGCGGCCTCCCGCTCCGACACATTCTCCATTTCCCCTGCAAAACTGGCAGGTTGCAACAATACCGTGGCAGGCGGAAATCTGGCACGGCCCATGCTTTGTCCGGCTGTAAGCGCAGGGCCGGTACAAAGCCCGGCCAGGAGGGGGACATGCTGGGAGGCAAGGGCGGGGCGACCCGCGGCCCGGGCTCGACCGGAGGCGGAGATCGCGGCGGCGGCGGAGGAGGACGCGGCGGCCGGCCCGGGCCGGGCGGCCAGTGCGTCTGCCCCAGGTGCGGCCGCACCGCGCCGCACGAGCAGGGAAAACCGTGCATGGAGATGCGCTGCCCGGACTGCGGCGCGCCCATGACCAGACAGTGAACACCGTGCGCAGACATTGACGGAGGAGAACGACATGCCCGGCGGAGACAGGACAGGACCGAGAGGAATGGGAGCGCAGACCGGCCGCGGGGCCGGCTTCTGCGGAGGGTACGCGAATCCGGGATGGGCCAACCCCATGCCCGGGGGCGGCCTGGGACGGGGCTTCGGCGGGGGCTGGGGCGGCGGGTTCGGGTTCGGCGGCGGCCGGGCCGGACGGGGCCGCTTCCGCCGGCCGGGTTGGGGCGGGGCCTGGTATGGGCCGGGCTTGGCGGCTCAGCCGGCGGTGCCGGACCTGGAGCGGAAGAACCTGGCCGCCCAGGTGGAGTTCCTGGAGGCCGAACTCGCGCGGCTGCGCCGCCGCCTGGAGACCCTGGGCGAGACCGGCCCGGCCGAGTAGCCGCAGCCCGAGGCGAGGCGACCGCCGCAAGGCGGGTCTTCCGGTGCGCCCGGCCCGGGTGAGCCGGCTCTATTTCATTCACCCCAACCGGAATCGAGGAGAACCACATGCCCCATCGCCACGAAACCGCCTCCCCGGGCGACGCCACGAAACACACGCCCCGGAAGGGCGCGGGAGGCTGCGCCTCCTGCTCCCGGGCGGACTGCGACGCCACCACGCGCCGGGAGGGCGAGAGCGACGAGGACTTCGCCCAGCGGCAGCGCCTGCGGGCCCGGCTCTGCCGCATCCGGCGCACCCTCATCGTGCTGTCGGGCAAGGGCGGGGTGGGCAAGAGCA
>DKEU01000058.1:1354-1518 GCA_002452635.1 Desulfovibrionaceae bacterium UBA6814
ACGTGGACATCCACGGCCCCAGCGTCCCCACCATGCTCGGACTCGCCGGAGGCCACACCGCGGCCAACGAGGAGGGAATCATCCCCGCCGTGGTGGCGGGGCTCAAGGTGGTGTCCCTGGGGCTGATCCTGCCCGATGCGGACGAGGCGGTGATCTGGCGCGGC
>DKEU01000058.1:1636-1855 GCA_002452635.1 Desulfovibrionaceae bacterium UBA6814
CCCAGAAGGTGGCCGCGGTGGACGTGCGCAAGTCCGTGACCTTCTGCCGCCACATCGGGGTGCCGGTGCTCGGGGTGGTGGAGAACATGAGCGGCTTCGCCTGCCCCACGTGCGGCGAGGTCACGCCCATCTTCCGCACCGGCGGCGGCCTGGACATCGCCCGCTCCATGGACGTGCCCTTCCTGGGCTCCATTCCCATCGACCCCCTGGTGGCCCAGT
>DKEU01000058.1:1914-2089 GCA_002452635.1 Desulfovibrionaceae bacterium UBA6814
CGCCACGGCCGACGCGAACTGAGCCCTGACCGCGGAGCGCCGCCTCAGGCCCGGCCGTGCCCGGCCGGGGCGGTGCGGGGGCGGGGATTGGAGGGGACCGGTCCCCGGGGGGCGGTGACGTATTCGCGGGACAGGACTTCCAACTCCGCGTCGGTGATGGGGCGGCCCAGGCAGG
>DKEU01000058.1:2135-3413 GCA_002452635.1 Desulfovibrionaceae bacterium UBA6814
CGCACCGCGGTGCGGCCGCTCTTCTTGCCCAGGCCCAGGCAGCGGGCCCCGGCCACGGCCTCGGGCGGGAAGGGCTCGAACAGGGCCGGGTCCTTGGCCAGGCCGGCCACGTGCAGGCCGCTCTCCGCGGCGAAGATGTCCTGGCCCACCACCGGCCTGGTGCGGGGCACGGCCAGCCGCGCGGCGCGCGACACCGTGCCGGCCAGCCCGGGCAGCACGCGCAGGTCGTAGGCGCGCCGCCGCCCGGCCGGAGCGCGCAGGGCCAGGAGCGCGGCCAGCTCCTCCAGGGCCGCGATGCCCGAGCGCTCGCCGCTGCCCAGCACGCTCGCGTCCGCGAAGTCCGCGCCNNGCGGTCCAGGCATTGGCCGTGGCCAGGCCGAAATCGTTGTGGCAGTGCACGGCCAGGTGGCAGGCCAGGGCCGGCCGGAAGCGGGCCAGGAGCTCCGCCATGCCCGCCGGGTCCAGCCGGCCCACGGTGTCCGAGAGCCGGATGCGCGCCGCGCCCAGGGCCTGGGCCTCGCCGGCCAGCTCCAGGGCGAAGGCCGGGTCCGCGCCGGGCGCGTCCTCCAGGCCCACGGAAAGATACGACACGCCCAGGCAGTGCGCCTCGCGCACCAGGGCCGAGAGCCGCCGCCTGAGCACCTCCCGCGACACGCCCAGGCGCTTCTCCCGGTGCGCGTCGGCCGCGGGCACGCCCACGTTGACCCGGTCCACCCCGCTGGCCGCGGCCTTGCACAGGTCCTCCTCGCGGCAGGGGCACCACACCGACAGCCGCGCGCCGGGCGCCCGCCGCCGCGCCTCGGCCACCAGCCAGGCCAGGTCGTCCTGCCGGGTGTTGCCGAGTTCGATCTCCTCCACCCCCAGCTCGCCCAGGCCGGCCAGGATGGCCGCCTTGTCGCGGGGGGTGTAGTACGCGCCAAANNNGATGAGCATGGGTCGCCTCCTCCCCGGCACGTTGCATGAGCAATGCCACCTGCGAACCAACTCCAACCTGCCTGAATCACGGGATATCCCGGAATACCCGACACACCGGGTAGGTTGTCGCGACATTCCCGAATGTCGCACCCGACACTTTCGTCGTGTCGCACACCGCCGCGCCAGCCGTCTCCTCCCCTGCCCCGCTCACACGAAACCCTGGAATTGCGCCATGTTGCCCCGGGACGCGCGCCAGTGGCACGGGCCTTGCCCTTGCCGTGTCCGTCATCGCGCAACCAAACCGCTCGTGAGGAGGAACCAACATGCGCAAGATAGCCATTTACGGAAAAGGCGGCATCGGCA
>DKEU01000124.1:0-5605 GCA_002452635.1 Desulfovibrionaceae bacterium UBA6814
TCGGGGTCACGGTGGAGCGCATGGAGATCCGCGTCGACGGCCTGTGCGAGGCCTGCGGGGGGAAGTGAGCAGCCTCAGCCGGCGGCTCGCTCCAAGACAAAGGTGAACCACGCCTCGCGTTCGCGGCCCGGGCGGTCGTCGGGCCGCAGCCAGGCGTCGCGACGGGCGAGCCCCGGGTTCATGAGCAGAAAATCGTCCAGCCAGGCCTCGTCCAGGGCCGAGAACCAGGTCCCGTCCTTTTCCCACTCCCGGTCGCCGTGCTTGCCCGAGACCAGGAGCACCCCGCCGGGCCGCAGGGCCCGGCCCAGGTGCGCCACGGCCCGGGCAGCGTCCGCCCGGGGCAGGTGGAGCAGGCTGGCCATGGCCCACACCCCGTGGAAGTGGGGCTCCCATGGCACGGCGAGCAAATCCGCCACCCGCACGTCCAGGCCGGTGTGCTCGCGCGCCAGCCGCGCCATCTCCGGCGACAGGTCGCAGGCCGTGACCGCAAAGCCCAGCGCCAGGAAATGCGCGCTGTCGCGGCCCGCGCCGCAGCCCGCGTCCAGGATCAGGCCCCCGGCCGGCACCCTGGCCAGGAACCGCGCGTAGGCCTCGCCCTTATCCAGGTCGGCCGTGGCCGCGGCAAAGGCCTCGGCCCGGTCGTCGTACCAGCCGGCCACGGCCTCGCGCCGCGCGTCCCAGCCGTCCGGTTTCACCGCAGGCTCCGCACCCAGGACGCAATGCTGCGCGCATCCCGCGCCCCGGGCAGGCGGCCCGCCTCGGCCCCGCCCCGGAAGGCCACCAGGGTGGGGATGGACTGGATGCCCAGTTGCGCGGCCAGGCCCGGCTGGGCCTCGGTGTCCACCTTGCCCAGCACCGCCTCGCCCGCCAGGAGCCGCGCGGCCTCGGCGAACTGCGGGGCCATGCTCCGGCAGGGGCCGCACCAGCCGGCCCAGAAGTCCACCACCACGGGCAGCCCGCTGCGCTGCACCACGCGGCCGAAGCGCGCGCTGTCCAACTCCACCGGCCTGCCCGGCAACAGCGCGGCCGAACACTTGCCGCACGCCGCGCCGCCCCGGCCCGGATCCGCCCGGTTCACCGCCCCGCACTGGGGGCACACCACATGTATGGTTTCGCTCATGGCGCTATCTCCTCTGGAACAGAGAGGATAAATCACGACGCGGAGTTGTACAGGGGACGAGGGGCGAGGCGGGCCGGGCGAAGGGCCAAAGAAGGGCGGATCGCGATCCGCCCCTACCGAAGAACATCCAGATGTCGCGCAAGGTCATCTTCTTAACGGAGGGGCGGTTAGCGAACCGCCCTTCTTCTGCCTTTGTCTGCTTACGGCGCTATGCTTCGTCCACCGCCTCGATGCAGTCGCGGGGGCAGATGGCCACGGCCTGGCGGACTTCCTCGCAGGGGAAGCGGCCGTCCTTGACCACCGGGCGGTCTGCGGTGTCGTCCCAGCCGAACATGTGGGGGAACATGTCCACGCAGCCTCCGCACCCGGAGCATTCGATGGCGTTGACCGCGGGACGGCAGGTGGCGTCCATGGGGCTCCTCGCTGTTGCAGACTAATTGACTATGAAACAGGGATAAGCACGGGCTCGGGTCGGGGCAAGCGGGGGGCTAGGTCTGGGCCAGGGCGGTGGAGATGGCGGCGGTGGTCTCGTCGATGAGGCGCTTGAGTTGGGGCAGGATTTCTGCGGCCTTGGCGGTGTCGGCCTCGCGGCCGGCGTTCTCCAGGGCGAAGGCCGTCTCGCGCAGGGCCAGGGCCCCGACCGTGGCCGAGGCGCCCTTGAGGGAGTGGGCGGTGCGCTGGAGCACCGGCATGTCGGTCTTGGCCAGCGCTTCCTCGATGGACGCCAGCTTGACCGGCAGATCCTCCAGATAGACCGTGAAGAGGGTCTCCAGAAATGCGGTGTCGCCTTTGAGGCGGTTCAAGGTCCCCTGGACATCCAGAAGCGGCGGAGAAGCAGGCGATGTCTCGTTCATGGCGTGTCCCTGTGTCTCGAGGAAAAGGGGCGTGATGCTGCCGACTAGCATGCATATCATTGCGCTGGAGGCTTGCCAAGTGCGACGGCAACGGCCTGGAGCCGCCTCAGGGTTGCAACCAGGGCATATTTATGCAATATGGTTGAATCGGCATGGTCCGCGTCGGTGTTTTGCGGCCCAGGGCGCTTTTTTTTCATCGGGACTCGGGCGTCGGCGTCGGATGCTGTTGGGCAGAATGGGGGAGCAACAATGAAGATCCGTTGTTGGGGAGCCAGGGGGTCCATACCGGTATCCGGCCGCGAGTACGTGAAGTACGGCGGGGACACCACCTGCATCGAGATCCGCGACGCCAACGACGAAGTCATCGTAGTGGACGCGGGCTCGGGCATCCGTCGCCTGGGCAACAAGATCCTGGGGGAGAAGCGCACCGACATCTCCATGATCTTCACCCACTCCCACTGGGACCACATCCTGGGATTCCCCTTTTTCAAGCCCATCTATTCCAAGAACAATCGCATGCATCTCTACGGGTGCAAGCGCCACCAGGGCAACATCAAGATGATGCTCAGCCGGGTGATGCTGCCCCCCTACTTCCCGGTGCCCTATGAGCTGGTGCAGGCCGAACTGACCTACAACTCCCTGTGCGACACCACCCGGGTGCACGGCATCGACGTGACTCCCATCACCCTGAGCCATCCCAACATGGGCCAGGGCTACAAGTTCGAGGAGAACGGCAAGTCCTTCGTGTTCCTGACCGACAACGAGCTGTCCTACGGCCACCGGGGCGGCCGCAGCTTCGACGAGTACGTGGAGTTCGCCCAGGGCGCGGACCTGCTGTTCCACGACGCCGAGTACACGGTGCCGGAGTACGAGCGCCTGACCAAGGGGTGGGGCCACTCCACGTACGTGGACGCCCTGGAGCTGGCCATCCGGGCCGGCGTGAAGAAGTTCGGCCTGTTCCACCTGAACCAGGACCGGCCGGACTCCGGGGTGGACGCCATGGTGGCCGACTGCCGGCGCATCCTGGAGCAGCGGGGCGTGGCCATGGAGTGCTTCGCCGCCAGCCAGGAGATGGAGTTCGACCTGTAGGCCGGCCTCCCTGGACCGGTTCTTGCTAACTTCCCGGGCATCACCCCTGCCGGAGGCGGCCATGCCCAAGACCTGTTTCCTGTTCATCGCCCTCTGCCTGGTGGCGGCCAGCGCCGCCCGGGCCGAGGTGCGCACCGTGACCGCCAGCCACACCTGCCTGGTGGGCGATTCCGAGACCAAGAACGACGTGCGCCGGGCCTGCTTCCTGGAGGCCAAGCGCAAGGCCGTGGAGCAGGCCGGCACCTACGTGGAGTCCCTGACCGAGGTGCGCGAGTACGCCCTGTCCGCGGACCAGGTGCGCTCCTTTGCCGCGGCCATGGTCACGGTGGAGGAGGCGTCCGAGAAGTTCACCCTCCAGGGCGAGAACCTGTCCCTGACCGTGACCGTGCGCGCCCGGGTGGACCCGGACGCGGCCCGGGAGCGGCTGGCCGCGGCGGCCAAGGACCCCGGGGTGCTGGACCGCCTGGCCCGCAGCGACCGGGAGGCCCGGGACCTGGAGGGCCGCGCCCTGGCCCTGCAGGACGGCATCCGCGGGGCGGACCCGGACCGGGCCGCGGTGCTGCGCGGCGAGCAGCGCGCGGTGCTGGGGTCCCTGGAGGAGGTCTACGCCGAGCGAGAGCGCATCCTGGGCAACATCCAGGAGACCAGCCGCCGGGCCCGGGACGTGGTGCGGCCGGGCATGACCATGGAGGAGGTGGCGGGGCTCCTGGGGCCGGCCCGCTCGGTCAAGGAGAACCGCAACCTGCCCGCGGCGTACACCTGCGCCAACTACGGCGCGGTCTGGGTGGTGTTCAAGGACGGCCTGGCCCAGTGCCTGCGCGAGAATCTCGCCTACAAGGAGCGCTACCGCGGCGACTGCCACTGCGGCGGCATCACCCTGGACGGCATGCTGGTGCAGTGACGGCCTGTTGACGGTCGTCCCCCCAACGAAAGGAATCTTTCTTTCAATCCCTTCAAAACCCGCGAGGGCAAGGCGCAAGAAACCACCAGAGCCGACGCGTATTCTTACATACGCGAGGCTTTGGCGGTTTCGCAGCAACGCAGCCATCGTGCGGTTTTCAAGGGATTGAAAAGCGAAGTGGCCGGGTGGGGACCGGCCACTTGCAGGGAGGAAAACTGACAATGGCTCAATTGTTCAGTTTTCTCCCGAAAAATAAGCAAGTTCCATGCCGGAAAGAAATGCCGGTCAGTCGTCGTCCCCGTCGAGCATGGGAGCGGCGTTCAGGCCCAGGGCGTCCTTGCCCTCCGCGGCCTTGTCCTTGACGTGTTTGTTCAGGTACGCCTTGAACTTGTGAGCCACGTCGAAGCCGGGATCGATGCCCAGGGCGATGGCGAGCTCCATGAGGCTCCCCTCGGGGTCGCCCCGTTCGAACAATACCCGGGCCAGGTTGAAGTGCAGGTGCTCGTCCCGGGGATCGCTATCCAGGGCCTTGGTGTAGTAGGCCACCGCGTAGTCGTACATCTTCTTCTTGCGCAGGCTGATGCCGAAGCGGTTGAACATGGAGCGCTGCTCGACCTTGAAGGTCTCGTCGTTGCCCAGGAGCACGTCCAGGACCTTGCCCACCTTCTGCATCTCGCCCTTGTCGCTCCACACCGCCCCGGCCCCCAGGTTGGCCGGCACGTTCTTGTCGTCGATCATGAGCGCCTTGACGAACTCCTTCTCCGCCTCGTCCAGCCGGCCCTCGGCGTAATGCTCCTCGCCCTTGGCGATCTTGTCGCGCAGGGAGCGCATGGCCGGCAGGGTCTTGGTCTCGTAGAAGCGCGGCTCCGGAATGTAGTTCTCCATGAACGCGCCCTTGGGAATCTGCTTGCGCTCGCCCGAAGGCACGTTGTTCTGGTTCAGGGGCTGGATTTCCCACTGGTCGTCGGACAGCCGGCGCACGAACCAGTAGGTCAGCGACTCCCGGGTGGCGGCGGTGGTGCCGGCCCCCACGTTGGCGGTGGCGGCCCGGGAGAAGACCCCGAGGGTCTGGGGATAGATGCTGCTGTCCTTGGGCATGGTCAGGCGCCTGGGTAGAGGGTCTTCATAGCTGATAGCGTATTTTTTAGAAAAAAGGAAATGGCAAGGAAAAGATTGGGGTTGTCCTAGGCCCGGCCAAAATCCCCGGGAGAGGCCGCCTGGGCCGAGGCCAGGCACACGGTGAACACCGCGTGGTCCTCCTCCCGGGTCAGGGTGAGCATGCCGCCCATGCGCTGCACCAGGCGATAGCACTTGGGCAGGCCGAAGCCGCCCTCCTCGAAGGGCATGTACAGCCGCTCCGCATCCATGCCCTTGATCTCGGCCAGCAGGTAGCGGAACGAGACGCACACCCCGGAGGGGGACTGGTAGGTGGCCACGCCCAGGGTGCCGCCGGGAGCCAGCGCGTTGGCCGCGTCCTGGAGCAGGATGGAGAAGACCTCGTCCAGCAGGGCCGGGTCCGCGTCCACCACCGGCAGGTCCGGGGACAGGGTGGAGTTAAGGCGCAGGCCGCGCTCCTCCAGGCTCGGCCGGCCGGATTCCAGGGCCTGGCCCAGGGTGGCGTTCAGGTCCACCTCGCGGGAG
>DKEU01000124.1:5687-11133 GCA_002452635.1 Desulfovibrionaceae bacterium UBA6814
GCTAACCCGCCGATGGACATGAGGGGGTTGCGCAGCTCGTGCGCCACCTCCTGGGTGATGGCCCCCAGGGTCTTGAGCTTCTCGTCCTGGACCATGAGGCTCTCCATGTACACCCGCTCGGAGATGTCCACGAAGATGCAGTCCAGGTAGCGGCCCAGCGGGTCTTCCATGCCCGGGGGCGCGCTCATGGATTTCAGGATGCCGTGGATGTAGTACCCCTTGGCGTGGCGCAGCCGGCACTGGGCCGAGAGCGGACCGCCCACGGTGAAGGCCCGGGTGAGCACCCGCTCCACCACCGGACGGTCCCGTTCGTGCACCAGGTTCAGGAGCCAGCCCTCTTCGCGGATGGCCGAGGCCGGGTCCACCCCCAGCATCTGGCGGCAGGCCTGGTTCACGAACTCCACGGCCAGGTCCTCGGTGAGGCGGATGATGAGCAGGGGGAGGTTCTGGATGAGCATGTAGTGGCGCTGCTCGGCCAGCTCCAGGTGGCGGCGCAGGTCGCGGCGCTCGGAGCAGCGGGACAGGCACATGGCCAGCTCGGCCCGGGCGAAGGGCTTGGCCAGGAAGTCGTAGGCCCCGATCTGCAGGGCCCGGAGCACCGTGCCCACGTCGCCCCGGCTGCTCATGAGCACCACCTGGATGCCGGGCCGGATGACCATGAGCTTTTCGGCCAGTTCCGGGCCGGACATGCCGGGCATGTTCATGTCCACGAAGGCCAGGTCGAAGTCCCGGGCCGCGGCCGCGGCCAGGGCCTGGTGCGGCTCGGCGTAGACCGCGGTCTTGTGGCCCTCGTCGCCCAGGGCCTCGGCCAGGAACTCCCCGAAGTCCTCGTCGTCGTCCACCACCAGGACCTTGGTCAGTTCAGGGGATTCGCGGCCTTCCACGGTTTTCCTCCTCGCGCGGCACGCCTGCTCCAGGGTAGCAGGAAAGCACCTTCCCGGGGAAATTGCAACAGGCGCCGAGAGTTCACCGCGGCGCGCACTGGCGCAAATCCCGGAACCGGGGTATGCATGCCCAATCCGGCGCTCCGGCCGGAGGAGGAGACCGCATGAAGAAGACCAGGATCGGGTTCATGGGCATGGGCATCATGGGCCAGGCCATGGCCCAGAACTTGCTGCGCCGCAAGTTTCCCCTGACGGTGTACAACCGCACCCCGGCCCGTTGCGCCATCCTGGCCGAGTTGGGGGCCAAGGTGGCCGCCACTCCCCGCGAGCTGGCCGAGGCGTGCGACGTGCTCATCGCCATGGTCACCGGCCCCGAGGCCGTGTACGCGCTGCTCACCGGCGAGAACGGCTGCGCCCGGGCCCTGGACGAGACCAAGACCTTCGTGAACATGAGCACCGTGTCCCCGGCCTATGCCCGGGAACTGGCCCACGCCATCGAACCCCTGGGCGCGACCTACATCGACGCGCCGGTGTCCGGGTCCAAGAAGCCCGCCGAGGAGGGCCAGTTGGTCATCCTGGCCGGGGGGGACAAGAGGCGCGTGAAGGCCCTGGAGCCGGTGTTCCTGGCCATGGGCAAGGCCGTGGTGCAGTGCGGCGGGGTGGGGCAGGGCTCGGCCATGAAGATGGCGGTGAACATGCTCCTGGCCACCATGATGCAGGGCCTGGCCGAGACCACGGCCCTGGCCCGGGGCGGCGGGCTGTCCCTGGAGGCCCTGTTCGCGGTGCTGGCCGCCGGCCCCCTGCAGTGCGGGCTGTTCGCCCTCAAGGAGCCCATGCTCAAGCGCCGCCAGTACCCGGCCCAGTTCCCGCTCAAGCACATGCTCAAGGACCTGCGGTTCGTGGTGGACACGGCCCAGGACACCGGGACCTACGCGCCCCTGGCCCACGCCGCGCTCAACACCTGCCGCGCCGCGGTGTCCCGCGGCCTGGGAGACGCGGACTTCGCAGCCGTGGCGGAGCTGGTGCGCAGCCTGTCCCAGTCCCAGGAGGATTGACCATGCCCAGCAAGGGAATCGAGACCATCGCCCTGCACGCGGGCCAGAGCCCGGACAAGGAGACCCTGTCCCGGGCCGTGCCCATCTACCAGACCACCAGCTACGTGTTCCGGGACACGGAGCACGCGGCCAACCTGTTCGCGCTCAAGGAGCCGGGCTACATCTACACCCGGATCATGAACCCGACGACCGATGTGCTGGAGAAGCGCCTGGCCGAACTGCACGGCGGGTCCGCGGCCCTGTGCACGGCCTCGGGCATGGCCGCCATCTTCTACGCGGTGGGGGCCATCACCTCCGCGGGCCAGAACATCGTGTCCGGGTCCAACCTGTACGGCGGCACCGTGACCCTGTTCCAGCACACGCTCAAGCGGTTCGGCATCGAGGTCCGGCTGGTGGACACCGGCGACCCCAAGAGCGTGGCCCGGGCCATCGACAAGAACACCCGCCTGGTGTTCACCGAGTCCATCGGCAACCCGCGCTGCAACGTGGACGACCTGCCGGCCATCGCGGCGGTGGCCCACGCCGCGGGCCTGCCCTTCGTGGTGGACAACACCGTGTCCCCGCCGCCCCTGTTCAACCCCTTCGCGCACGGGGCGGACATCGCGGTCTACTCCCTGACCAAGCTCATCGGCGGCCACGGCACGGCCATCGGCGGGGCCTTGGTGGAGAAGGGCGACTTCGACTGGGCCGCGGGCGGCCGGTTCCCGGAGCTCACCGAGCCGGACCCGTCCTACCATGGCGTGAAGTTCTACGACACCTTCTGCCCGCCGCACGCCCAGCCCTGTCCCACCTTCAGCCTCAAGGTGCGCACCGGCATGCTGCGCGACACGGGCGCGGCGCTGGCGCCCATGAATTCCTTCCTCATCCTCCAGGGCCTGGAGACCCTGCCCCTGCGCGCCCGCGCCCACGCGGAAAACGCGGGCAAGGTGGCGGCCTTCCTGGAGGCCCACCCCGCGGTGTCCTGGGTGAACTACGCCGGCCTTCCGAGCCATCCGGACCACGGCCGGGCCAAGGCGCTGTTCCCCCTGGGGCCGGGCGCGGTGTTCGGGTTCGGCATCAAGGGCGGGCTGGCGGCTGGAAAGACGTTCATCGAGTCGGTGCAGCTGTGCTCGCACCTGGCCAACATCCTGGACGCCAAGACCCTGGTCATCCACCCGGCCAGCACCACCCACCAGCAGCTCACCGACGCCGAGCAGGCGGCCGCGGGCGTGACCAAGGACCTGGTGCGCATCAGCGTGGGCCTGGAGAGCGTGGATGACATCCTCGCCGACCTGGACCAGGCGCTCAAGGCCTCGCAGGCGTAACCGGCGCGGGAGGCCCATGACCCTCCCGGGGGGCTCAAGGGCCGACGGCCCTTGAGAATCCCCATCGATGACGTAAAAGGCCGCCCCCATTCGGAGGCGGCCTTTTACGTCATATAATGATAAGGTCCAGGGGATTATCCCCTGGCGGGGGGATGCAAGGGGGCGAGGAGCCCCCTTGCCGGGGTCTGGGGCAGCGCCCCAGCCTATTCCTTGGCCCGGCCGTAGACGTCGTCGAAGCGGACGATGTCGTCTTCGGCCAGGTAGGGGCCGGACTGGATCTCGATGATCTCCACCGGCACCTTGCCCGGGTTGCTCAGGCGGTGCATGGCGGTCTTGGGGATGTCCACGGACTGGTTCTCGTAGAGCAGGCGGGTGGTGTCGTCCACCTGGACCTCGGCGGTGCCGGAGATGACCACCCAGTGCTCGGAGCGATGGTGGTGCTTCTGCAGGGAGAGCACCGCGCCGGGGTTCACCACGATGCGCTTGATCTTGTAGTGGGTCCCTTCCTCCAGCACGGTGTAGGAGCCCCAGGGCCGGCGCACGGTGACGTGGGCCTCCACCAGGGGGCTGCCTTCGGCCTTGAGCCGGTTCACCACGTCCTTGACCCGTTGCACCTTGGACAAGGGGGCCACCAGGGTGGCGTCCCGGGTCTGGATCACGATCATGTTCGTGAGGTTCACCGCGGCCAGCTTGCCGTGCTGGGACAGGAGCAGGGAGTTCGCGCAGTCCAGGGCCAGCACGTCGCCGCCCATGACGCAGCCGGTCTCGTCCTTGTGCCCCACCTGGTGGATGGCCTCCCAGGAGCCCAGGTCGTCCCAGCCGAAGTCCGCCTGGACCACGGCGCGGTGCCCGGCGTGCTCCATGATGCCGTAGTCCACCGAGATGTCGGGCAGGGTGCGGTAGGTGTCGTTGAGCGGGGCCTCGGCCCGCTTGCGCCACCAGGAGAACAGCTCGGGCTGGTGCTTGGCCACCGCGTCCAGGAAGGAGGCCACCTCGAACACGAACATGCCCGAGTTCCAGAAGTATTCTCCCGAGGCCAGGAACTCCTCGGCCCGGGCCAGGTCGGGTTTTTCGGTGAAGGCCGCCACCTCGTAGCTGTCCTGGCCCAGCTCCTTGCCCTTGCGGATGTAGCCGTACCCGGTCTCGGGCCGGCTGGGCGCGACCCCGAAGGTCACGAACCAGCCGCGCGCCGCCAGGTCCGCGGCGCGGCCCAGGGCCCCTTCCCAGGCTTCGGGCCGGTGGATGAGGTGGTCCGAGGGGAACACCGCCACCACGGCCTCGGGGTTGCGCGTGAGGGCGCGGTCCATGCCCAGGAGGATGGCGGGCAGGGTGTTGCGGCCCACGGGCTCGGCCACCACCTGGGCCTCCAGCACCGGGGCCAGGGCCTTGAGCTGGCCGGTGACCTCGAACTTCTGCTCCTCGTTGGTGACCACCCAGATGTCCTCTGGGGCGAAGATGCGCAGGGCGCGCTGGACGGTTTGCTGCAGCAGGGTCTGCGCCCCGTTCAGGGCCAGGAGCTGCTTGGGGAGCAGGGTGCGGGAGTAGGGCCACAGGCGGGTGCCGGAGCCTCCGGCCAGGATGACGGCCTGCAAGCCCGGGATGGCGCAGTTGGAGGCCTTGTTCTTGCTCGTGGGCATGGCGGTTCTTGTACCCGGCGGCCTAGCGGCCTGGGAGGGTGAAGGTGAAGGGCGAAACGAAATCGGCCCAGCAGGGCAGGCGTGTGTCCTTGTCCGAAAGGACGGGCGCGGCGATGCCGTGTTCGGCCAGGGGCCAGGCCACGGCCAGGTCCGGGTCGTCCCAGGCCAGGCCTGCGTCCAGTTCAGGCGAGTAGGGCGCGTCCACCTTGTAGAGGAATTCGGTGTCCGGTTCGAGGGTCAGGTAGCCGTGGGCAAAGCCCCGGGGAATGAGCAATTGCTTGAAGTTGCCGGCTGACAATATGGCGCCGTACCATTTTGCGAAGGTCGGCGAACCCTGGCGCAGATCTACGGCCACATCGAACACCGCGCCGCGGCTGATCCGCACCAATTTGGCCTGGGCCGCGGGAGGGCGCTGGAAGTGCAGGCCGCGGAGCACCCCGGCGGGGCCGGAGCGGGCGTGGTTGTCCTGCACGAAGTCGTAGTCCAGGCCGTGGGAGGCGAAGGTGGCCCGGCTCCAGGTCTCCAGGAAGAAGCCTCGGCTGTCGCCGAACACCTTGGGTTCGATG
>DKEU01000220.1:0-3275 GCA_002452635.1 Desulfovibrionaceae bacterium UBA6814
TACGCCCGGGCCGTGGCCGAGCAGGGCAATTACGCGGCCAGCGTTTCGGCCATGGAGCGCGTAGCCAAGGATGTGCCGCGTGACTCCGAAGTGCTGGAGAACCTGGCCCGCTACCAGGCTGCCATGGGCCGCGGGTTCGACGCGCATCTCAACTACGCCAAGGCCTTTGCCTACAAGCGCCAGTTCACGAAGTACGCCTTCCACATGGAGACGGCCGAGGCCCTGGCCGCCGGCGGCAAGGACCGGGAAAAGATCGGCCAGGTGCGGAGCGAGATCGCCGAGTACAGGGAGATTCTGGGCATCTAGACGGTTTGGTCTTGAATTTCGTGCTGCCGCAGGGTAGCCAACGCGCGAACAACGCGACATCACGTCAACGGAGGAAACATCATGTTTTTTGAAAGTATCGCCCACGCCATGGGACAGGCTCCCGCGGCCGGAGGCCAGCCCGGCGGGCCCCTCATGACCTTCATGCCCCTCATTCTCATGTTCGTCATCTTCTACTTCCTGCTCATCCGTCCCCAGCAGAAGAAGGCCAAGCAGCATCGGGAGATGCTGGCGGGCATCAAGAAGGGCGACAAGGTGCTCACCTCCGGCGGCATCTACGGCCGGGTCCTGGAAGTGGACGGCGATGTGCTCACCGTGGACATCGGTCGCGACATCAAGATCGACGTGAACCGGAATTTCGTGTCCAACCTGGCCGACCGCGCGCCCAAGGATACGGGCAAGAAGTAGCTGCACTCCGGGGCGTCCTCCCCGGCCATGCTTCGGGCGGCCGCGGCGGGAACCATGGTTCCCGGCCGCGGCCTTGCCTTGGCGCGTGATTCGGCGTAGGGAGGAGGGCCTTTGACCATCCCGCCGGGCCGCCGCCCGGCCTTTCCTGAGGAGATCCGCATGACGAGCCTGCGCTTCCGTCTGCTCCTGGCTGCGGCGGTAACCGCCATCGGCCTGCTCTGCATCATTCCCTCGCTCACCGGCGAGGGGTCGGTGGCGGCCAAGTTGTCGCCCGTGGGCACCATCAACCTGGGCCTGGACCTCAAGGGCGGGGTCCACCTCACCGTGGGCGTGGACATCAACACCGCCGCGGCCAACAGCCTGGCCCAGAACGGCCAGGACATCCGGGCCCTGGCCCGGGAGGACGGCCTGGTGGTGCTGAGGCCCTCGGTGGACAAGGGCGTGCTCAGCCTCTACCTGGTGGACTCGGCCAAGCAGGGCGCGTTCGACGAGCTCCTGGCCAAGAGCTACGGCAACCTCAAGGTGCTCTCCCGCACCGTGCAGGACGACGGCAAGGTCCGCTACGACCTGGCCATGAGCCCCCAGTACCGGCGCACCTTCGAGTCCGAGTCCCTGAGCCAGGCGGTGAAGATCATCCGCAACCGCGCCGACGAGTTCGGCGTGGCCGAGCCCGACATCCGCAAGCAGGAGGGCAACCGCATCCAGGTGCAGTTGCCCGGCCTGGACGATCCCGAGCGGGCCAAGCGCAACATCAGCCGCACCGCCCACCTGGAGTTCAAGATCGTGGACGACGCGGCGGACGTGGCCAAGGCCGTGGCCGGGGTGCTGCCCCCGGGCCGGGAGCTCCTCATGCTGCAGAGCCACCGCAACGTGGACGGCGCCTTCAACGAGCAGCCCCTGGTGGTCTATAAGGATGCGGCCCTCACCGGCGAGCACATCACCAACGCCTTCGTGGGCTTCGACTCGGGCGGCCCCTACGTGGGCCTGCACTTCGACGCCCAGGGCGGCCGCATCTTCGCCCGGGTCACGGGCGAGAACGTGGGCAAGCGCCTGGCCATCATCCTGGACGGCAAGGCCTCATCCGCCCCGGTGATCCAGGACCGCATCGCCGGCGGCCGGGCCACCATCACCGGCCGGTTCACGGACCAGGAGGCGCACGACCTGGCCGGCGTGCTGCGCTCCGGGGCCCTGCCCGCGCCCATCAACATCCTGGAGGAACGGACCGTGGGCCCCAGCCTGGGCCAGGAGTCCATCGACAAGGGCCTGTTCGCGGGATTCATCGGCGCGGGCCTGGTGGTGGTCTTCATGGTGGTCTACTACGGCATGTCCGGGGTCATCGCCAACCTGGCCCTGGCCCTCAACATCATGCTCATCATGGCCGGCCTGGCCGCCTTCGGGGCCACCCTGACCATGCCCGGCATCGCGGGCATCGTGCTGACCATCGGCATGGCCGTGGACGCCAACGTGATCATCTTCGAGCGCATCCGCGAGGAGTTGCGCCGCGGCCTCACGGCCAAGGCGGCCATCGAGGAGGGCTTCTCCCGGGCCACGGTGACCATCCTGGACGCCAACATCACCACCGTGATCGCCGCGGCCATCCTCTACCAGTTCGGCACCGGGCCGGTGCGGGGCTTCGCCGTGACCCTCATCCTGGGCATCCTGGCCTCCATGTTCACGGCCATCTTCGTGTCGCGCATCATCTTCGACCTGTGGACCGCCCGCAAGGACGCCGGCGCGGCCTTGAGCATATAGGGGGATACGGCCATGGGACTGCACATCATCCGACCCGACACCACCTTCAACTTCATCGGCATCCGCAAGCTCATGCTGGCGCTGTCCGGGGCGGTCATCGCCCTGGGCATCCTCTCCCTGATCTGGCAGGGCGGGCCGCGCTACGGCATCGACTTCGCCGGCGGCGTCACCGTGCAGGTGAAGCTGGACAAGGCCGTGGACCTGGCCCAGTTCCAGGACGCCCTGGCCGCCACGGAGCTGCCCGGCGTCATGGCGCAGCGCTTCGGCCAGGAGGACGACAACGAGTACCTGGTGCGCATCTCGGCCATGGACCTGACCGCGGACCAGGCCAGCGCCAAGGTCTCCACGGCGCTCAAGGCCAAGCTCCCGGACAATCCCTTCGTGATCCAGCGCCAGGAGATGGTGGGCCCCAAGGTGGGCGCGGACCTGCGCTCCAAGGCCATGGAGGCCATGTTCTACGCGGTGCTGCTCATCGCCATCTACATCTCCGGCCGCTTCGAGCAGCGCTGGATGGTGGCGGGCATCATGGCCGCCGGGCTGGCCGCGGGCATGTACCTGCTGGGCCTCACCGGCATGTCCGTGGCCTGGATGACCCTGGGCGCGCTCATCATCACCATGCTCCTGTGCTGGAAGCTCAAGCTCAACTACGCCCTGGGCGCGGTGGTGGCGCTCATCCACGACGTGTTCATCACCGTGGGGGTGTTCTCCTTCCTGGGCAAGGAGTTCGACCTCACCACCGTGGCCGCGCTGCTCACCATCATCGGCTACTCCCTGAACGACACCATCATCGT
>DKEU01000220.1:3331-6166 GCA_002452635.1 Desulfovibrionaceae bacterium UBA6814
TGCTCACCGCGGGCACCACGCTGCTGGCCGTGGCCGCGCTGCTCTTCTTCGGCGGCGGCGTGATCCACGACTTCGCCCTGGCCCTGTTCGTGGGCATCGTGGTGGGCACCTACTCCTCCATCTACGTGGCCAGCCCGGTGTTGCTCGGCTTCGAGAGCTGGATCAAGACCGAGGACGAGGCCGCCGCGGCCTAGCCCGGTCCCTGGAAAACGAAAGGCCGGCTCCCTGTCAGGGGGCCGGCCTTTGTCGTTCATGCCCGTTGCCGGTTAATCGACCCGATAATGGCAGCCCATGCTCACCCGGTTGCGGTCGGAGGCCAGGGTCACGATGTAGGCGGCCTGGCAGCCGTGGAAGAGCTGCACCAGCTCGCGGGTGACGCGGGTGCGCTTGTAGAAGTCGTGCAGGCGCTTGTTGAGCGCGCGCATGTCCTCGAAGGCCCGGTGCAGCCGGGATTCGGTGCGGGTGATGCCCACGTAGTTCCACATGGTGGAGCGGATGGTGGCCCAGTCCTGGGCGATGAGGGCCGGGTCCTCGTTCTCCTCGTCGGCCAGGTGCACCCAGTCCGGGATGGAGTCCATGAGCCGGCGGGTCAGGGTGGTGCGCCGGCCCACCCGGGAGGCCACGTCGCGCCCGGCGGCCAGGCCCCAGACCAGGCCCTCCAGGAGCGAGGTGCTGGCCAGGCGGTTGGCCCCGTGCACCCCGGTGCAGGAGCACTCGCCCGCGGCGTACAGCCGGGACAGGGTGGTGCGGCCGACCATGTCCACCAGGACCCCGCCGATGAAATAGTGCGCTGCCGGCACCACCGGGATGGGCTGGCGGGTCATGTCCACCCCGATCTCCAGGCACTTGGCGTGGATGGTGGGGAAGCGGACGGGCAGGTCTTCCTTGACGTAGCCGGCCGCGTCCAGGAACACGCAGGGCTCGCCGCTCAGGAGCATCTCCTCCTGGATGGCCCGGGTCACGATGTCGCGGGGAGCCAGGTCGGCCATGGGGTGGTAGCGCTTCATGAAGGCCCGGCCCGCCGAGTCCACCAGCCGCGCCCCGGCCCCGCGCACCGCCTCGGAGATGAGGAAGCGCCGCGGGGCGCGGTGGAACAGGGCCGTGGGGTGGAACTGCACGTATTCGCCGCACACGGTCTTGGCCCCGGCGCGGCTGGTCATGGCGAGCCCCGATCCTATGGACGAGGCGGAGTTGGTGGTGTGCAGGAACACCTGGCCGATGCCGCCGGCCGCCAGGATGGTGTAGTCGGCCAGCACGGTCTCCACCTGGCCCAGCTCCTGGTTGAGCACGTAGGCCCCGACGCAGCGGTTCTCCAACTGGTACTTGAAGTCCAGGGTGCGGGAGTGGTGGTGGGTGGTGAGCAGGTCGATGGCCACCCGGTTGGTGAGCACTGTGATGTGGCGGTCCGCCGCCACCGCGGCCATGAGCCGGTCCATGATGGTGCGGCCGGTGAAGTCCGCGTCGTGCAGGATGCGCGGCCGGGAGTGGCCGCCCTCCTTGATGAGGTCGAACTCCCCGGAGGTGGTGCGGAAGAAGGGCGTCTGCAGGCGGTCGATGAGCAGCTCCTGCACGCACTGCGGCCCCTTGCGGCTCAAGAGGCGCACCGAGCGCAGGTAGTTCTGCTTCCAGCCCGCGGCGAGGATGTCGGCCTCCAGGTCCTTGGGGTCGCCCTGTTCGGACTTGAAGACGATGCCGCCCTGGGCCAGGGCGGTGTTGCCCTGGTCCATGGCCTCGTCCGCGGTGATGAGGGTCACCGGCACCCCGGCGTCGGCCAGGGCCAGGGCCGCAGTGCAGCCCGCAATGCCGGTGCCGATGACCAGCACGGTGGTATGGTAGCGGTAGGAGTGCATCAGGAGCAGGCCTCGAGCATGCGGGCCAGGGCCGTCTTGGCCTGGTCCGCGGTTTCGCAGGATACGCGCACCGGCGCGGTGCTGTCCAGGGTGTCCAGCAGGGCGGCCAGGTTGTCCTCGTCGGTCTTGGCCATGTTGGCGCAGCGCGACACCGCGAGCGGCCGGATGAGCTTGCGGCCCCGGTACTGGGCGGCCAGGCGCTCCACCAGGTTGATCTCGGTGCCCACGTAGATGGCCGCGCCCTCCGGGGCCTCGGCGCAGTAGTTGATGATGCCCGAGGTGGAGGCCGCGGCGTCGGCCGCCTGCACGGTCCCGGGCGGGCACTCGGGGTGTACGATGACTGTGGCGTCCGGGTCGCGCCGGCGCACCTCGGCCACGTGTTCCGGGCCCATGACCTCGTGCACGCAGCAGGACCCGGGCCAGACGAACAGCTCGGCCTTGGCCGCGGCGGCCAGGTCGATGTGTTCGCCCTTGCCGCGGATGTTCAGGCGCAGCCGGCGGGTGGGGGAGATGCCCAGGCGGTCGGCGGTGTTGTCGGCCAGGTTGCGGTCCGGCAGGAAGAGCACCCCGTCGCCCTGGCGCAGGGCCCAGGCCAGCATGGTCTCGGCGTTGGCCGAGGTGCACACCGCGCCGCCGTGCCGGCCGCACAGGGCCTTCACCTCGGCCGAGGTGTTCACGTAGGCCAGGGGAACGATGCGGCGGCCCGCGGCGGCGAGGCGCGCGAACACCGCCTCGGCCAGGGCGGCCGGGGCCATGTTGGACATGGAGCAGCCCGCCTCGGGCACGGGCGCGAACACCCGGCGTTCGGGGCCGGCCAGGATGGCCGCGGTCTCGGCCATGAAGGACACCCCGCAGAACACGATGGTCTCGGCCGTGGTTCCGGGAATCTTGCGGGCCAGCTCCAGGGAGTCGCCCCGGTGGTCGGCGTGGCGGATGACCGCTTCGCGCTGGTAGTGGTGGGCCTGGATGAGCAGGTTCCTGCCCA
>DKEU01000220.1:6290-6428 GCA_002452635.1 Desulfovibrionaceae bacterium UBA6814
CCCCCCGCCGCTCACCTCGCTGGCGATGGCCGCGGGGATGAGGGCCAGGGCGCGGCGCATGGTCTGGGGGTCCATGTTGTCCAGCATGATGCGGTCCACGCCTCCGGCCACGGCCTCGCGCACCTCGTCCAGGGTGCG
>DKEU01000206.1:0-259 GCA_002452635.1 Desulfovibrionaceae bacterium UBA6814
AATTCCCGGAACAGGACGTAGGCCATGTCCGCGGCGGACATGGGGCCCCCGGGGTGGCCGGAGTTGGCCTTGCGGGTGGCGTCCATGGCCAGGCCCTTGATGACCGCCACGGCCAGGGCGTCGAGGGTGGGATCGGGGTTGGCGTGGGGCATCAGCAGGCCTCGATCTTGCCCACGCGCCGGGCGTGCCGGCCGCCCTCGAAGGCCGTGTCCACGAAGATGTCCAGCATCTCCAGGGCCAGGCCCGGGCCGGTGACCCG
>DKEU01000206.1:295-2846 GCA_002452635.1 Desulfovibrionaceae bacterium UBA6814
CGCGGATGCCCGGGACCTTGTTGGCGGTCATGGACATGCCCAGTCCGGTGCCGCAGATGAGCACGCCCAGGGCCTGGCGCGCGAGGACCTCGGCGCAGACCGCCTTGGCGTAGTCCGGATAGTCCACGCTGGCGGTGGTGTCGGGTCCCAGGTCCAGGACCTCCATGCCGCGGCCGCGCAGGTGCCCGGCCAACTGGGCCTTGAGGGCCACGCCGGCGTGGTCCGAACCGATGATGACGAGGGAAGGGGGCATGTTACTCCTCGGGTGATTCCGGTTGGCAGGGTTTGGCCGTGTCCTCGGGAGCCAGGCTGGCGCGGCGGCGGGCCAGGACGTCCTGGCGCAGGCGTTCGCGCTCGCTGCGCAGGTAGTCGATCTCCTCGCCCAGGAAGGCGATCTGCTTGAGGCAGAGGCGGGCGGCCTCGTCCAGCTCCACGGAGGCCGGCTCCTCGGCCCCGGCCACGGCCCGGGCCACGGCCTTGCCCAGGGCGGCGCGCTCCTCGTCTAGGCGTTTCTCCATCTGGCGGATCTCCAGGGAGCGCAGTCCCTTGAGCCAGATCCACTTGAGCTCGTCGGCCACCACCAGGAGGCCGGTGCGCAGGTTGCCCAGAAGGTCCCCGAAGGTGGTCCGGGGGCAGGGCTGCGGGGGGGTGCCGGGGGAGGTCATGGCGTCCTCGTGTGCACTGTGACCCGGGGGTCAGTTGCGGGAAAGGTCCAGCGGCTCAGGCGTCTGGCCCGGGGTCAGGTCGCGCAGCCGGGTGCCCGGGGGCAGGGGCAGCGCCAGGGCCTCGGGGGGCCAGGGGGCCATGGCCGTGTCCATGGACTTGATGCGCAGCACTGCGCTCACGTCCGGCTCCAGGTCCATGAAAAACGTGGCGGCCCGGTCCGGGGGCAGCCCGGACTCGCCGAAGTCCGCCAGGCGCAGCACGTAGCGCCGGCCTGCAGCCGTGCCCTCCAGCCGCACCGGCCGGGCCTCGGGGTCCAGCACCAGCCGGCGCACGGCCTCGCCCTTGGCAAAGGCGTACGCCCAGCCGCCCTCGGGGGTGGGCTCGGCCGCCACGAATTCCGCGGGCGCCAGGGAGCGCACCGCGCCCGCGGCCAGGCCGGCCAGGTCGCGCAGGGTCAGGGGGAAGGGCAGGCCCAGGGCCGCGGCCCCGGCCAGGGGGTCGCGGTGCCGCCAGGCGGCCTGGGACCCCGGGGCGTAGGTGAGCAGTCCTTCCCCGTCCTCGCGCCAGTGGGCCACCGGAGCGCCGAAACTGGTGCTCATGTCCAGGCGCAAGGGGTACCCTACGTTGCCCCAGAATTTCAAGACCACCCGGGACTGCTGGTCCGGGCCGGCGTAGTTCAGGCTGGCGCGCAGGGAAAAGGCCGGGGGCGCGGCGGCTCCGGCCAGGGCGAAGGCCTCCCACATGGCCTGGGCCGGGGCGGGCGGGGGCGTGGGCCGGGGGGCGCAGGAAACCCCGGCCAGGGCGGCGAGCACGGCCAGGGCGGCCAGGAGCTGGGCGGCGCGGGGGGCGGCTGGGCGCGGGGACAGGGCCCGGGTCATCAGAGGGCCTCGAGCTTGGCCCGCACCGCGGCGTTGCCGGGGGCCAGCTTGAGGCTCCGGCGGTAGCCCTCCCGGGCCTTGGTCTTGAGTCCCTTGGCCGCGGCCAGGTCGCCGTAGTGCTCCCAGATAGTGGGGTCGGTGTCGGCCAGGACCACGGCCCGCTGGATCTCCTCCCAGGCCTGGTCCAGCTTGCCCATGCGGTAATAGGCCCAGGCCAGGGAGTCCACGATGTAGCCGCTGTCCGGCTTGATCTCCATGGCCTTCTGGATGAGCACCAGGGCCCGGTCCAGGTCCTTCTGCTTGTCCGCCAGGGTGTAGCCCACGTAGTTCAGGGCGTCCGCGTGGTCGGGATTGAGGGCGATGATGCGCTCCATGGCCGCGATGCCCGCGTCGGTGTCCTTGAGCTTGTCCAGGACGATGCCCAGGGCGTAGAGCAGCTCGGTGTCCTGGGGCCACGCGGCGGAGGCCTCCTCCAGGGTGGCCCGGGCCGCGGCCAGGTCGCCGGCCAGCTCCTGCACCTGGGACTCCAGGAGCCAGTACTGGGCCTTGTCCGGATTGCGGCGCTTGCCCTCGGCCACCAGGGCCAGGGCCGCGTCCTTCTTGCCGGTCTGGCTGAGCAGGTGGATGCGGAAGCGGAAGGCCTGCTCGTAGCTGGGGTCGCTCTGGGGCACCTTCTCCAGGTAGCGCAGGGCCGAGTCCGCGTCGGCCCGGCCCTCGAAGGCCAGCACCGCCAGGGAGAACCACACCCGGGTGGGCGGGTTCTTGGCCTCGGCCAGGGGCTTCAGGATCTGCTCGGCCTGGTCGTAGAACTTCTCGTCCAGGAAGCGGGTGGCCGCCTCCAGGGCGAAGTCCGTTTCCGACGGGCCGCGCTGGTACAGGGAGAGCGCCTTGTCCGGGTTGTTCAGCTTGAGGTTCAGGGAGATGAGGCGCAGCCACACCTCGTCCGAGGTCTCGCCCAGCTCCAGCAGGTGGGCGTAGGTCTTTTCCGCCGACACGAAGTCGCCGTC